>CAZIJN010000013.1:0-87248 GCA_964539635.1 uncultured Desulfobacterales bacterium
ACGAGATTAAAGAGCTGTCCAACCAGACTGCACAGGCAACTCTTAACATCAAAAACCAGATAGATGAAGTTCAAAATATGACAGAACTGAGCGTTAAGGAGATTGACGAAATTTCCAATGTTATCAACAATGTAAATGAAATTGTATCCTCAATCGCTGCTGCTGTTGAAGAGCAGTCTGCTGCTACAAACGAAATAAGCAGCAACATAAATCAGGTATCTAAAGGTATAGAAGATGTAAACTACAATATTGGTAACAACTCATCTGTAGCTATGGAGATTACAAAGGAGATATCGTTGGTAAATAGTGCTGCAAAAGAGATATCAAATGGAAGCAGCCGGGTCAAATCAAGTGCAACAGCATTAAACAGCATGGCTAATGATCTTAATGCTATAATAGAAAGATTTAAAGTTTAGAAAAGTTCATCATTTTACAGGCAGGCTCATAAACCGACACATACAGGCACATAGAAAGATGGCTGATTGAATTGTAGGGGTGCAGCACACTGCCCCCCTGCTAAAAAAGATCAATTTATTCCCGATTTGAGTAACGATCCAACTATTTATTTATAACTTAAGAGTAGTTATAAACCCCTTTTCCTGTTTTTCTGCCAAAATGTCCGGCTCTAACCAGTTTTTTAAGATATGGGGCAGGCATATATTTATCGCCCATCTCTTTATGAAGCCCTTCCATAACACGAAGCATAGTGTCAAGACCAACAAGATCAGCAAGTGCAAGAGGTCCAATCGGGTGGTTGCAGCCAAGAACCATTCCTTTGTCAATATCCTCAGCAGAGGCAACGCCTTCGCCTAAAACATAGAACGCCTCGTTTATCATGGGGCATAAGATTCTATTGACAGCAAATGCAGGTGCTTCATCAACAATAATAACCTCTTTGCCGAGATTTTTACCCCACTGTTTTGCAATCTCAAGAGTTTCGTCAGATGTCTGCTGTCCTTTGATTATCTCAAGAAGCTTCATCACTGGAACAGGATTGAAAAAATGGGTGCCGATAAATTTTTCAGGGCGATCAGTTACAGCGGCAAGTTCTGTTATGCTTAATCCTGATGTGTTTGTAAAAAATAGGCAGTGGGCAGGCACGATTTTAGCAAGATCAGTATAGACCTTCTTTTTAACTTCCATAACCTCAATTATAACTTCAACCACAGCATCAGCACCAGCTCCAGCCTCTTCTAAAGAGATTGTAGGCTTAATTCTTGATAAAATAGCGTCCATTTCAGCTTGTGCCATCTTCCCTTTTTTAACGCCTTTCTCAAGATTTTTCTTTATTGTTGACATTCCGCCGTCAACAAAACGCTGTTCTATATCTCTTAAAGAGACCTCATATCCTGCCTGTGCACATACCTGAGCAATACCATTGCCCATAAGTCCTGCACCTAATACACATACCTTTTTAATCTCCATTAAATTTCTATGCTCCTTTTCTTATGATAATAATGCCTTATTAAAAGACAGAACGTAAAATTAAATTGTAGAGACCAAATCCGTATGTCTCTACACTCTTGAATCAGGGTTATCCATCTATTGCGATAACACCTGCTCGTTAAAAGACATCTTTATAACTCTCTCTCATGTTTCTTTTCAATATTTTTCCTGTCGGAGTTTTGGGAAGTTCATCAACAAATATTATTTTCTTAGGAATTTTAAATGATGACAGCTTTGCCTTACAGTGAGCCATCATCTCATCTTCTGTAACGGTCTGTCCTGCTTTAAGTTTTATAACTGCGGTTACTGCCTCTACCCATTTTGGATGATACACGCCCACAACTGCAACCTCTTCAACAGCAGGGTGGAGATATACTGCCTCTTCAACCTCTCTTGATGCAACATTTTCTCCGCCTGTTTTGATCATATCTTTTTTGCGATCAACAACAGTTATGTAGCGATCGTTATCAAGCACGCCTAAATCGCCAGAATGAAACCAGCCGCCTTTCATGGCATTTTCGGTCTTGTCAGGCTCTTTGAAATACATGGTCATAACGTGCGCACCTCTGCCGCATATCTCTCCTGGAACATCAACCTCAGTTATAGGGTTTCCATCATTATCCTCAATTCTTGACTCCATGTGCAGCCCCGCCATACCGGCAGCACCAATCTTTGACATTGCATCTTCTGCCTTTAAAATCGTGTGGTACGGGGCAAGCTCTGTCTGTCCATAATAGTTATAGACACCTGCTTTTGGGAACTTTTCAAGAAGCTCTCTTAAAATCTCACGAGGCATAATAGATGCACCGTAGTAGCATTTGCAAAGGCTTGAGAGATCATGTTTAGTAAAATCAGGGTGGCGGAGCATTCCAATCCAGACAGTAGGCGGAGCAAAGAACATTGTGGCTTTGTATTTTGCTATATTTTCAAGAATAAGTCCTATATTCGGACCCATAAAAATATTTGTGCCGCCTAACCAGAATATTGGATTCATAAACACATCACGCTGGGCACAATGGTAAATTGGAAGTGCATTGATATTGACATCGCTGCTCTCATATTTTCCGTCAATAATGCAGCCCATATATTCAGCAATCAGAGATTGGTTGCTTATTATAACGCCTTTAGGAAGAGATTCGGTTCCGCTGGTGTAGGTCATCTGAACAGGGTCTTCAATTCTCAATACAATATCGGGTGCAGTTTTAGGATATTTTTTATACCAATTATCAAAATCAATAAATTTATCTTTATCTGGAGACGGTTTGTTTTCGCCCTGATTAGACCAAATAACAGTTTTTACAGACGGCATCTTCTCAAGGACACTTGCAACCTGTGGATAGAGAGAGTCTTCAACAATAAAGACTTTGCTTTCAGAGTGGTTGATGCAGTAGGCTATATCATCACCGCCGAGCAGATAGTTGACTGCAAGATAGATTGCACCAGCCTTTGCACAGCCCATCCATGTTATTACGTGGTGGTGCGTGTTGTGGGCAAGTATGGCTACTCTGTCATATTTTTTAATTCCTAAATCAACAAGGGCATTTGCTACCTGATTGCACTCATCTTCAAGTTCAGAATAGGTGCGGACAATATCATTAAAGATAAGACCATTTTTATCTGGAAAGTGGTAAGCAGTTCTTCGGAACATATCTGCGATAACCCATCGATTAATGGCATTATTCCGCTCCATTATAAAATCAATGTTCTCTTTGTTTATAACGCTGTATCTCTCTTTATCCTGATTAGAAAGCGGTGATAGTGAACTTGACATGCCTTGTCTCCTTGTTTGATATTATTTGTTAGTTTGAAAAAATTAACTCCAACAACAAAAATAAAAAGCAGGGGAATTTTGTTATCTCCCCTGCTTTTGTAAAGCACTACATCATCTCTATTGCACAAGCCATTGAAACACCGCCTCCGCCGCAGAGGGTTGCCATTCCAAGATTTTTCTTTCTATTTTTCATGGCATGGATAAGAGTTACCATAATTCTGCAGCCGGTTGAACCTACAGGATGTCCAAGACCAATGCCTGAACCATTGACGTTTGTAATCTCTCTGTTAAGTCCAAGCTCTATTTCGCAGCCAAGATACTGTGCAGCAAAAGCCTCATTCACCTCAATTAGTTCAAAATCGTTCAATGCGAGCGAATTTCTCTCTAAAAGGTTTTTAACAGCAGGAACTGGAGATAATCCCATAACAGCAGGGTGGCATGCACCGATTCCAGTTGCCTTTATTCTTGCAATAGGCTTGAGTCCAAGCTCTTTTGCCTTTTCTGCTGACATAATCACCATAGCTGAAGAGCCGTCATTGATTCCGCTTGAGTTGCCGGCAGTAACTTTTCCTGTCTTTGGAATAAAACCGGGCGGAAGTTTTGCAAGCTGCTCCATAGTTATTCCGGGTCTGAAATGTTCGTCTTTGTCAAAAATAACAGGAGCTTTTTTCCTTTGCGGAACTTCAACAGGAACAATCTCTTCTTTGAATGATCCATCATTAGTTGCCCGTTCTGCATTGTTATGGCTTCTAAGTGCTACTTCGTCCATTGCTTCTCTTGATATTCCATGTTTTTGAGCAATAAATTCTGCTGTGTGTCCCATTATGTAAGGTTTACCCATAAAAAGGCTTGCTGGTGCTTCAGATGTGTTTACAGGCGCATCTTCACCAAATGGAAGAAGGTGGGAACCGCAGTGAAGAGCATGAATTAAGGCATCTACAAACTGCTGATCTTGAAGCCGGCAGCCCCATCTTGCAGCAGGAACAGCATAAGGAACTCCTGACATGTGCTCAACACCGCCTGCTAATATAATATCAGCCATTCCAGCCTGAATCATTGCCATACCTGAAATTACAGCTTCCATACCTGAAATGCAGACACGGTTAATAGTAACTGCTGGCACACTGTCTGGTATTCCAGCCATAAGTGCCCCAACGCGTGTAACGTTAAGAGTATCGTGATGCTCTACACAGCAGCCGTATCTGATATCATCAATCATTGCAGGCTCAATTCCTGCTCTTTTTATTGCCTCTTTCATGGTTACGCTGGCAAGGTATGCACCATTTAAATCTTTAAGAGTTCCACCAAACGAGCCGATAGCTGTTCTACACGCTGAAACAATAACTACATCTTTCATTATCATATCCTCAAAATTAAAGTTTTATATTATTTTATTAACTCAACTCTTCCCCTTCATTTTTCAAGGAAAGGGATAAAATAGCTAAAGTTATCTTGGACCAAAAGAGTCCTCTTCTATATCAATCACAGCAGTATCACCTAACATAATAGCAGCCATTTTCCCAAGAGAGACAGGCATAACAGAGTTGATGTAAAACTGTGCACTTTTAAGCTGACCTTCATAGAACGCAATATCTTTACTCTGTGGTTTCTTTTTAAGCTGTTCTGTTGCAATAACTGCTCTCCACAAGAGCATCCACGCCATAATAGTGTCGCCTGTAACATCAAGAAACGGGTGGGCATTTGCAAAAGCGTTCAAAACTTCACCAGCTCTAATTTTATCTACTAAACTCTTCCCAACCTCTTTTAATTCGGAAACATTCAGTTCAAGTTTATCTGCCAAATTTTTAATAGAAGGCAGCTCTTTTGCACTGTTTATGGTCTTTTGAACTTCATCTAATAGATTTGTAAAAGCCTGACCCTTGTTAAGACCAAGTTTTCTTCCTAAAAGGTCCATAGCCTGAATGCCGTTTGTGCCTTCGTATATCTGCGTAATTTTGCAGTCTCTTAAAAGCTGCTCTTGAGGATACTCTTTTGTAAATCCATATCCGCCAAAAACTTGAACTCCAAGGCTGCACATCTCAAAAGCTCTGTCAGTAACATAACCTTTTGCAATTGGAATCAGAACATCAATAAGCCCTTGATATTTTGCCTTATCTTCTGCATTTTTACTTAGCTTTACCATATCTTCCATAAAACCAGTGTAAAAAAGAATACTTCTCATTGCTTCTGAAGTTGATTTCATTGTGAGCAATATACGTCTGATATCAGGGTGGCGTATAATTGGAACTCCAGTTGCGTTTTTATCTGTCTCGGTCAGGCTTCTGCCCTGCACTCTGTCTCTTGCATAATTTAAAGCATTTAGATATGAAGCAGATGCACATGCAAACCCCTGCATTCCGACATGAAGGCGTGCCTCGTTCATCATTACAAACATGGCACTCATTCCCTTGTTCTCCTGCCCTAAAAGGGTTCCCCTGCAAACCCCTTTGCTGCCAAGAGCCATTGAACAGGTCGGGCTGCCGTGAATGCCCATCTTCTCTTCAATTCCTGTGCAGATGATATCATTACGCTCCCCTAAAGAGCCGTCATCATTTACCCAGATTTTAGGAACAAGAAACAGTGATATTCCAGCAGTGCCAGCGGGCGCACCCTCTATTCTTGCAAGAACAGGGTGTATAATGTTAGGCACAAGATCAGTCTCGCCGCTTGAGATAAATATCTTGTTGCCTGTTATTGAATATGTGCCGTCTCCGTTATCAACAGCTTTTGTGGTCAATGCTCCAACATCAGAACCAGCTTCAGGCTCTGTTAAAAGCATTGAGCCTCCCCACTCGCCAGAATACATCTTTTTGAGAAAAAGGTTTTTCTGCTTGTCAGTGCCGAATTTTTCAACAAGTTTGCCTGCACCATGAGCCAAAATATTGTGAAGCATAAACGGATAATTTGAACCGTTAAAGTAGTTGTTTGCAGCTAAAGCCACAGTCGCGGGCATACCTTGACCACCCCATTTGGGATCATCACTCATGGCAATCCAGCCTCCCTCTCTAAAGAGCTTGTATACCTTGTGAAATGATTTTGGAACATTCACAACACTGTTGTCAAACTTACAACCCTCTTCATCTCCCTCTTTTAAAAGGGGGAAAAGCTCTTTAATTGCAAGATTTCTTGCCTCAGAGACCACCATATCAATGGTTTTTTTATTAAAATCTGCAAACGCTTCATATCTGCTTAGACTCTCAACATTTAACTGCTCATGTATAACAAAATCCACATCTCTTCTATCCGCAACGACCTGTGCCATATTATTATCCCTTGCGCCTAATTTATTGTTGATAAAATATCTTCAGAAATTACTATCAAAAATTATTAATTATATCTAACCATTTAAAATATTTAAAACTTTAACTAATTTATAAAAACAAAATTATAGAAGCAAAAAAAATGCCATGCTAATAAAGGTTATAAAAACAAACTGTTATAAATCTATCTATATTTTTCTGTGCTATAGCAAAGAAAACACTGTGCTATTTTCCAGTTTATGTGTAAAACTAAAAAAACTGGAAAATAGCACAGGAATTAATAGAGTGTCATAAAAACATAAAGGCTAAAAATCATGCCGTTAGATGAAAAAGATTTTTTCAGAGAGGCAACTCTCAAAATATGCGGAAGCCTTGAGATTGAGAGGGCTTTGCATCAATGTCTTTTGTATATCCGCCAGTTTATTCCAGCAGATCAGATGGGGTTTCATGTTTATCACAGAGATGCAGGCGTTGTTGAAACTGTTGCTTACGCCACTCCTGAAGCTGGAAAAATCATGTCAGTAAAGATAAAACTCAGCCAGCAGGCAATTATGCAGATTGAAGCACAACGATCTGTCCGCATAAGATTAATTGACAGGCTTGGAGATGATCCGGTTGCCTCGCCTGTTGCTCAAAGAATGAACGCATTAGAGCTGTCTGCTGTGGTTCTTGACCTTGTGCTTGATAGAACGATGCTTGGAGTCTTTTCAGTTTTTAATAATGGAAAAGAGAAATTTTCTCAAGAGCATGTCAATCTTTTAAAACTTATTAGCAAACCTTGTGCAATCGCATTAACCAACAGCTTAAGATACAGAGAGCTTAAAAATCTTAAAGAGATGCTTGCTGATGACAATCGATATCTGCAAGAGGAGCTGAACAGAATTTCAGGTGAAAAGGTTATAGGTGCAGAAAATGGTCTAAAAGATGTAATGCGTATGGTTCATCAAGTTGCCCCGCTTGACAGCCCTGTTCTTCTGCTTGGAGAGACTGGAACTGGAAAAGAGGTTGTTGCAAATGCAATCCACAATCTCTCTTTACGTAAAGACCGTCCGTTTATCAAGGTAAATTGCGGTGCTATTCCAGCTTCCCTTATTGACAGCGAGCTTTTTGGATATGAAAAAGGTGCATTTACAGGGGCAGTTAATACAAAAAGAGGACGGATTGAGCGTGCCCAAGGCGGAACGCTGTTTTTAGATGAGATAGGAGAGCTTTCAAAAGATGCCCAAATCCGTCTTTTGCGGGTGCTTCAAACAAAGGAGATTGACAGAGTCGGAGGAAGAGAAACCATAAAGATAAACATAAGAGTCATTGCAGCAACGCACAGAAATCTTGAGGAGATGATGCTTCAGAAAAAATTCAGGGCAGATCTCTTTTTCAGGCTCAGAGTCTTTCCAATCACAATTCCTCCTCTGCGAGAGAGGCAGGAGGATATTCCTGATCTTATCCGCCATTTTATCTTAAAAAAGTCGGGTGAAATGAAGCGTGCTGTAATTCCTAAACCCTCTTTTGAGGCAATGGAACGTCTTATGAGTTACCACTGGCCCGGCAATATCAGGGAGCTTGAAAATTTAGTTGAGCGATCACTCATACTTGAGCAGGGAGAGCATCTTTTTTTCAAGGAAATCGGCGGAATTGGAGAAAGTTTATCTATATTAGAGAGTCATGATTTTAAAGATAATAAAGGCAATAAGCAAAAAGCAAAAAATGATGATAACGTTGGAAGTGATGAAAAGCAAATCTCTTCAGAAAAACAACTCGCTCCGCTTGATAGGGCAGTTTCAGATCATATCAAAAAGGCACTTGAAATTTGCAATGGAAGAATAGAGGGAGAAAAAGGGGCGGCAAAACTGCTTTGTATCCACCCCTCTACTTTAAGAAAACGAATGAGAAAACTTGGAATCGCGTTTGGTAAAAACGTAAATGTCTGATTTGTAGATTGACAGTTAGCCGAATCAGAGATTACTGATACAAACAAGTTCATTGTCAAACATATACTGCCTCTATGTCGATACGTTTCTTTAAAAATGTGTTCATTTTTTCTCGATAATGAACAATATCAACTTTTCTCTTGCAATCAGCCTCAATCTCTTCCTTTATATGTACCATGTTAAAAAGATCCGGTTTACTCATTTTTATGACAATATCTACATCACTATCATGCCTGTGATCACCTCTGACAAGAGAACCAAAAACACCTATGGAAGTAACACCAAATTTCTCTTTAAATGCCATTTTTCTCTTTTCAAGAATATTGAGCACTTCATCAAGGCTTATTAAGTCTTTCTTTTTCATATTGCCCTCTCTTTCAAAAAAGAACATCTCCTCCTACGGCATCAGAAATTTTTTCGTGAGTATTTTTCAATACTTCACCACATTTTGGATAACCTTTTATTGCACAATAAGAACATAAAGTTGATTCCCAATCACATTGTTTAAAATCTATTCCAGTTAAAAATCCCATCGTTTTCATTGTTTTTCCTTTCTATACTTCCAATTGTCAAAGGTAGTTATGGTCTTTATGACTGCTAACAAAAAGCTGAACCGGAGTAGCCCAAGGGGGTGCTATCGGCTCTATCGACGGGTTAGGCTTTTTACATAAATGTTACCCATGTAAGCCGAACAATCTATTACATATGTCTCCGTTTGCTCAGTGACTCAACCAATCATATTGTTTATGATATTTATGCAGATTTCACGAAATATTTGGTTCTCCGAATCCCAAAGTAGATTATCGATTTTACGATCAGATAGAATCATGTTGTCTATAAAGTAATTAATCTCTTTATCCCATTTATCATAAAAAATATTACCATAGTCATCTTTATAAACAGTTTGTTTATACTTTAGGCATAGCGTTTCTATGTGCTGTTCGGCTATTTCCTTAATCCGTGTTTCCAACGCTGGTTTATTATTTTCGAAAGTATTCTGAATCCATGCCTTCATACTTTTATCTACTTCAGCTGCTTGGGCACGGGTCATTACATGAAGCGCAAGGTTTGCCCTGTTATCTGCGGCACTTGCATGTTTCTGTTTGATTGCCAAGGAATACAACTTCCAAGCTTCCGTATAATTCTTCGCCACACCTTTGCCCTTTTCATACATGATTCCGAGCTCATTCTGGGCATTGGCATCCCCTTGTTCGGCGAGAGATTTTATCCGTATGAACTCATCGTCACAATCATTTTTGCTAAGAACATTTTTAAAATTATCCCATAGACTCATTGTGAGTTATACCTCCTTAGATGATATTCTTCAAATTAGAAGTGTTTGAAGCCATGAATTGCAAATAGCCAAAATTATATTAATGCCTAATATCTAAACAGCGCGTGACGCTTTTTGATGTCGTGTTAATTTTTTTATTAAGCCATCTTCTTCTATTTCTGGAAGAGCCCACACAATATCCGACAACCTATCAACAATTTTATAAGCCTCTGTATGAAATTTTTCGAGTTCTATCACCTTATAAGTGATATTATCTCTTGTTTCCTTTTTACTATTTGATATAGCACCAGAAAATTTGGTTCCAAATATTTCATCATCATTGTTTCTACACCAGCAGAAGTGTGCAAACTTGTTTCGCATGGTCCTGAGCTTTGTTATACTATTGTTCAATGCCGTGATTTCATCTAGTTCCTGTTTTGATATAAGTTTGCAACTGTATCTATTTCTATGAATTTCAACGCCTTCTTTAATTGCCTCCTGCAACTTTACTGCACTCATGTGGTCAGTATAGGATCTCGCTAAAAATTCTGGTGTCACCAATAATTTTGATAGAAGTGCCCCCAGTAAGAATTCGATATTTGACCACTCGACTACAATCTTGCCTATCAATTTAAAGTGGCTATCGGTAAGCTCTGCATAAATTGAAGTATGATTCAGCGGCATAATTTACCTTCCTGCCTAACGTAGAGGTGAGCAGCCGCCGAAAGATGTTTACAAAGAACCGCTCACGTTTTGGCGGTCTGCTCTACCTTTTTATTATGAAATTTCAACAAGTTTTATGTAAAATTCTGAACATCTATCTTTACTTTCCGGAGGGACTTCTAATACCCTATGTAAGTCACATTTTATGCAATGCTTGGAATTGTGTTTTCCTTTTCCAATATCTTCATATGTTAACTGTAATGTAAGGGACGGCAATTCTATATCTTCAAAATTACGATATTCTTTAATCCAAAGAGACAAATATGTAGAAAGCAGCATAGTATATGAAGGTGGCAGTGGTATGTCATGTGTGTTTTTATGACTATTGAATGGTAAAATATATTCATAATTCCAAGTGTTCATTTCTGCGTTAACACCATACATACTACTTTGATCAGATTTTATATTGAGAAATGCGTCTTCTTTCTCAATATAGAAGTTATGATATTGTTTTTGAGCAAGTTTATTTATGATTTTAATTAAATCAACATAATTAAATGTCCAAGTTGCTTCAACTTTTTTTGCTGCACCGAATCCAATATTTACCAATTGCAGGCTTGAGTGAGAAAGAAAATCTTTTTCCTCATCTTTATCAGATGCACACCAGTTTAATGCAAGGTTTTTGTACTCGCTTTCCCCACCTTTAAGATGAAAACTTTTTTGTAGAAGGCACAAATCAGGCTTATATGTTTGCTTACGTTGGCGAAACAATTCAAACAATGTACATAATGCAACTAAGGCAGTAAGTAGCACGCCTATGCTTGAAGCTAATGAGATCCATTCAATATTAGTCATATACTTTTCTTTCAATAATTATGTATTCTTTGTTATAAGTTTATAAATTATTCATATGATAATATATCAAACATTCAGATAAATAGATGAATTGATACATCTTGAAGTTTGAAAATATGGGATACTCTTTTCTCCAAGTCAACTACCACCGCCAGAGGCGGTGGCTTGAATTATTGCACCTGTAAGGTGCGATGGCACTCAATTGCAGACATCTAACAAAACAGATTGCTCTGGCTTACATCAGCTTCTTGAGCCTTAAGACGCCGCTGCCGCTTGACACATTTTTTGAGGTGCGTCTCAATGTATACTTGGGAATAACTGAGACTTCAGATATACATGTTCAGGCTGCACCAGTGACAAATTCATAACTCCTTATTATGTATCTCCTATTGGTTTTGCACCTTCCATGTTGATACATAATACTCGGCATACTCACTACATCGGTAGAACCTTTTTTTATTCCACTACCAGAGGTAGTGGTTTACTTTAATAATCAACTAAGCATTTATAGCACATCAAGGTTACTTTTTTCCAACCATTTATTATCAGGTCATTTTGCCCTGATAAGTACCTATACTATTATTTTTACCGGTTGTGATTTGTGATAATACAATAATATCAAATAGATAGTTGATAGCTTATAGGAAAAAACTTTTATCCGACTACTTAACACCTTAAAATTGATGCTATCAGGACAATATTACTTTCATAACATACCTAAATTTTGTTCCGCTTGAAAATGCTATTTGGGGCTGACAACCAAAAAAATCGTAACTATTGATTAACCTTTGCCCATGTATCGCGAAGGGTTACAGTTCTATTAAATACAAGATGCTCTTTTGATGACTCTTTGGAATCAGCACAAAAATATCCAAGACGCTCAAACTGATAAGCCTTTTGAGGCTCTGCATCTGCAAGAGATTTTTCTACTCTGCACCCTTCAAGCCGAATAAGAGATTGGGGATTGAGATTTTTTGTAAAATCATCTGTCTCTGCTTCAGGGTCTTCAGCCATAAACAGCCTGTCATAAACATTTACAACTGCTGGAACCGAACCTTCAGCAGATACCCAGTGCAGTGTGCCTTTAACCTTTCTGCCGTCAGGAGAGTCTCCCCCTTTTGTGGCAGGATCATAACTGCATATCAGCTCTACAACTTTTCCATCTTTATCTTTAATAACATCTTTGCAGGTTATAAAATATCCATATCTGAGCCTTACCTCCCGCCCCGGTGCAAGCCTGAAAAATTTTTTGGGAGCATTTTCCATAAAGTCATCTTCTTCAATAAATATGTTTTTTGAAAAAATAACTTTTCTTGTGCCCATCTCTGGTTTTTGCGGGTGGTTCTGTGCATCAAGCTCTTCTATAAAGGATTTCCCCTCTTTTACGCTGTTTTCATCTGATGAGTTAGCGTTCTCTTGTTCCTGCCAGTTCTCAATAGTTACTTTAAGCGGCTTTAAAACAGCCATAGCCCTTGGTGCTCTTTCATTGAGATCATCACGCAGACAATTTTCAAGCAGCCCGACATCAATTCTGCTCTCTTTTTTGCTGACACCTATGATATTGCAAAAATTTCTTATTGATTCAGGAGTATAGCCTCTGCGTCTGATGCCTGCAATGGTAGGAAGGCGTGGATCGTCCCAGCCATCTACAAGATTATTTTCCACAAGTTTTTGGAGCTTTCGTTTGCTCATAACTGTGTAATTTAAGTTCATTCTTGCAAATTCAATCTGCTGCGGGTGGCATGGAGCACTCACCTCATCTAAAAGCCAATCGTAAAGAGGACGATGATCTTGAAATTCAAGAGTGCATAAAGAGTGGGTAACGCCTTCTAAAGCATCTGAAAGACCGTGTGTAAAGTCATACATTGGATAGATGCACCATTTGTCTTTGGTTCTTGGGTGGGACATCTTTTTTATTCTGTATATAACAGGATCACGCATGTTGATATTTGGAGAAGCCATGTCAATCTTTGCACGCAGAACATAATCCCCATCTTCAAATTCGCCGTTCCGCATCCGCTCAAACAGATCAAGATTTTCTTGAACAGATCGATTGCGATCAGGACTCTCTTTGCCGGGTTCTGTTAAAGTTCCTCTATATTCACGCATCTGTTCTGCTGTTAAGCTGCAAACGTAAGCCTTGTTCTTTTTAATCAGCTCAACAGCAAACGCATAGAGCGTATCAAAGTAATCTGATGCGTAGTGAATCTTCTCGCCCCAGTCAAATCCAAGCCATTTTACATCAGATATTATAGAATCAATATATTTTTGATCCTCTTTGGCAGGGTTGGTATCATCAAATCTAAGGTTACACCTGCCGTTGAACTCCTCTGCTACGCCAAAGTTTAGACAGATCGATTTTGCGTGTCCGATATGGAGAAAGCCATTAGGTTCAGGTGGAAATCGAGTCGTAACTTTTCCGTTGTTTTTTCCGTTTTCAAGGTCTTGTGTAATTATGTTTTTAATAAAATTATTTTTTCTATTAATATCTTCTTTTATATTATCGTCTTCCATACATTCCCTTAAATTTTTATTATGTATAACACCTATGCCTTCACAGGCACAAAAAGATAGAAGCTGCACAGCGGTGCATCTCTATTTTCATATTAAATTACTGTCCAGCAGGCTTGAGTTTGCTAAGAAGGAGCTTATTTGACTGACTCAAACGATTTGCCATGATAGAGAAAAGATGTCTTGCAACTTCAGGATACTTCTCAATAACCTCAAGCAGTTTATCACCCGGAAAACGTTTAACCTCTGATCTGCCCTTAGACATAATTGAGGCAGTTCGAGGCTCTCCTGTTATGGCTGCCATCTCGCCAAAGTACTCGCCCGGCTCATGTATTTCAGCTATCTTTTTTCCAGCTTTAACAACGTAAAGAGAACCACGCACCAACTTAAAAAAGTCAATATCGTTATTTCCTTCTCGTATAATTACATCCATATCTTCATATTTTTCAATATCAGGATTAACTAAATATGCAGGAAGAGCCTCTTTTGTGATGGTTGTCTTTTTTAAAACCTCTTCAAGAGAAGTTACACCCTGCTTTACCTTTTCAAGACCAGCGTCCCTTAATGTGGTCATACCCTCTTGAATGGCTATCTTTCTTAATTGATCTTCAGGCAGGTTAGAATTTATAGCTTTTGCAACTTCATCTGTAACCTCCATAAGTTCATAAAGACCAACCCTGCCTTTGTATCCTGTTCCATTACAGAGATTGCAGCCTTTTGGACCCATAATTGTAAGCGGAGGTATATTTTTTGCTGGATTCCCCAATATAGCCTCTTTTGTAAAACCGTGCAATTCAAGCTCTTTAGGGTCATGTCCAGTTACCACCTGTTTACAATGAGGGCAGAGCCTTCTTGCAAGACGTTGTGATAGAACCATTGTAACAGCAGATGCAAGCATGTAAGGAGGTATTCCAATATCAACAAGCCTTCCAATGGTTGAGGGGCAGTCGTTTGTATGCAGCGTACTGAACACAAGATGTCCTGTCATAGCTGCTTTTACAGCAATTTCAGCGGTTGTTAGATCACGAATCTCACCTACCATGATAATATCAGGGTCTTGGCGGAGAAAGGCTTTAAGAGCTGCCGCAAATGTCATTCCTACACTATCTTTTACAGGAACTTGATTGATACCTCTAAAGTTAAACTCAATCGGGTCTTCAGCAGTCAATATCTTTGTATCTTCATTATTCAGACGATTCAAAAGAGAGTAAAGAGTTGTGGTTTTTCCGCTTCCTGTAGGACCTGTAACAAGAAGAAGTCCATAAGGTCTATTTATACAGCGTTTAATTGATTTAAATGTGGAATCTTCAAATCCCATCTTTGTCAGATCAACATTTAAGGCACTCTGATCAAGAATACGAAGAACAACACCCTCTCCATAAAGTGTTGGAAGAGTTGAAACACGAAAATCAACAGTCTTTTTCTTTCCAAGACGCAGTTTTATTCTGCCATCTTGCGGAACTCTCCGCTCGGCAATATTAAGCTCTGCAAGAATTTTAAATCTTGAAATAACCGCATTCTTAATACTTATAGGTAGGTTCATTGCCTTAAAAAGAGCACCATCAAGACGGTATCTTACCTGTAGTGATTTTTCAAAAGGTTCAATGTGAATATCGCTGATGCCGTCATTAATTGCCTTTGTTAATATACCATTTACCAGCTTAATAATTGGAGCATCTGATGCCATGAACTCGTCATAGTTTTTATCATCATCGTCAGCTACCTCAACTTCGTCCGCAGCTTCAGATACTAATGAGCCAAAGTCATCTACAGAGGCAACCGGCTGCTCGTCCTCGGCATCTTCCTCAAAATGGATAAGCTCTTTGTACTCTTCGTCACTGATTTTGTAAAAATCTCTGTAAGCCTGTATTATGTCATGCTCTGTAGAGACACATACAATAAGCTCCTTTCCTCCGATTAAATTTTTGATATCTTCAATAGCATCAGTATCAGTTGGCTCTGTCATTGTTATAGCCAACTGATTGTCCTTTATATAAAGGGGAAAAGCCATATGCTCTTTAGCTTTTTCAATTGGAAGGAGAGTCAGAATATTTGCAGAGGGCTTCATTTCAGATATTTTAACAACTTGAAAACCATAGATTCTACCGAGAAGATTAACAATGGTTTCAGGATCAATGAACCCCATAGAGAGAAGTATCTTACTCAGTTTCATGCCTGTTTTTCTCTGCTGGTCCTGAGCAGCCTGCAACTGAACGCTTGTGATCTGACCCTCTTTAGAGAGTATCTCTCCGATACGTGCTTTACCTGCACCAGATTGATCTTTAATCGTATTTTTTAAAGCAGTTCCCTTTTTCTTTACAGGTAAGTTCATCTGATCCTCCTGAATCTATTATTAAAAATGATCATAAATCTTTTTTGCACCACCATATATCAGAAGCACACCAAGCGTATAAAAACAGAATTGAACAATACCAGTTGCATTGCTGAAACTCTCTATAGATGCAATCTTAGGCATAACTTGAGGGATTCTATAAAATACCCCGATTCCTGCCATTACAAGAAGAGCACCCCAAACAATCTGTATCTTTCTTTTATCCATACCTTCCACCATATATTTTAAGATATTTTAAGTAATTGAGATATTGTTCTTAACTATTCACAATCTTGAAGTTCAGCAAGCCTTGCATCAAATACCGATTTTTTTGATTCAAGTTCGTCCATCTGCTTTTCAAGAGTATCAAAAAGCAGATCGATCTCTGTCTGACATCGAGATATTGCAACCCCGATTAAAGCAATCTCTTTGCCATTTTTCTCCTCTGATGACTGCTGCATTGCTGTATGAAGCTCTTTAATTTCATTTTCAAATTTTTCTATAAGTTTTTCACTTTTTTCAATAGCCTTTTCTATATGGCTTACAGCTTTAGATCGCTCTTGTATTATCTCTGAACGTAATTTACGAAGCTCTTTTTTATTGAGATTAGATGATTTATTGGTTGAGACTTCTACCTTTGTCTTGGTTTGAGTTGACTGATTAAAATTTGCTGGAGTTCTGCCGTCTTCTTCCCACCCCTCTTTATCAAGAAACTCCTGATATGTTCCTTCAAAAAGTTCAATCTTATTGTTTTTAAATACAACAAGACGGTTTGCCAATGAGTGGAGAAACATCTCATTATGGGTAACTAAAAGCACGGCTCCTTTAAAATTGTCAAGAGCAATAACAAGCGAGTCGCAAGATTCCATATCAAGATGGTTTGTAGGCTCGTCAAGCATTAGAAGATTTAAAGGCTCTGCTAAAAGTTTTGCAAGCATCACGCGGCTCTTCTCTCCTCCTGATAGAACTGAAATCTTCTTTAGAGCACTATCTCCTTCAAACATCATTGCACCGCAGATATTTCTTGCCTTCTGCCTGTCCATGTCAGGGTGGGAGTACATAATCTCCTCCTCAACTGTCGCATTCATGTTTAAAGATGATATGTTGGTCTGTTCAAAATAACCCTTTGCAACCCCTGGATTATAATTTACCTTACCTGAATTTGGGGCAAGCCTGCCAGATAAAATCTTTAGAAGCGTGGTTTTGCCTTTTCCATTTTTACCAATGATTGCTATTCTATCTTCAGGTGCAACAGTGATGCTGAAATTATCAATTAAATTGGGTAGTTGTAGAGGATCACAGGTCTCAGACAAATTAAAAGCAGCAGGCAGTTTATTCAAGTCTTTAGAATTATAATTGACAAAATTAGAAGGATCAGGCGAATCATAAGCAAAAGTGATGTTTTCGCACTCCATTATCTTTTTGCCTGCAAACTCTTTATCTCTAAATGAGAACTCGAGAGACTCTATCTTTTGCAGCGCATCTTTTTTATCAATTTTAGCCAGAGCCTTTACCCTTGATTGAACCAATCCAGCAAGCCTTGCCTTTGCACGGAAGCGGGTGATGAAAAGCTCCATCTCTTTTATCCGCTTCTCTTCATTTACCCTTGTCTTTTCATAAATCTCTTCATCTTGGGCAATCTGCTCATAATATTTTGGGGTTGTACCGGCAATCTTTCGGATTAAGCCTCTGTGAATTCCAGCAATATGGGTAACAATGCTGTCCATAAAACTTCTGTCATGTGTTACAAGGAGGATTTCGCGGCTCCATGAGCGTAAAAATGAAGATATCCAGCGGATTGAGACAATATCAAGATAGTTGGTCGGCTCATCAAGAATAAGAAGATCAGGATCAGATACAAGCACTTTTGCAAGGGTAAGCCGTACCTGATAACCGCCTGAAAAATCTGATGGCTCTCTGTTCATGTCATCGTCAGAAAAACCGAGACCAGCAAGAATCTTTTCAGCTTTCCAGTAATGATCTTTCTCATGTTCTGTAAGTCCGACCATACACTCTTCAAGAACACTATTTTTTGAAAATTTAATATGCTGTGTAAGATACCCTATTCTATAGTCACCCGGAATCTGTATCTGTCCGCTGTCAGACTCTTCTTGACCAGTGAGCATTCTGAGCAGAGTTGTCTTGCCGTGACCATTTCTTCCTACAAGACCGATTTTTTCACCAGGATTTATCTGAAGAGAGGCGTTATTGAATAACACCTGATTGGAATATGTTTTTGAGATGCTGTCAATGTTAATCATAAAGTAGTCATAAAGTAGTCATAAAAAAATAGTCTTTGATTTTTAAATATACATGATATAGCTAAACATACATGATATGGTTATATATTCATAATATGAATTTACTATGCGTTGAGCTGCCTTGCAAATACGCAGGCTCTTTTTATGATATAGCCAATTTCAGTTTTTAAATCAACTGTTTTCCCCGTACATGTACGGGGTGTTTCTAACTTTAAATTTAAGGAAAAAATCACAAATGACACAGTATATCTATAACTTTGGAGGAGGCAAAGCTGATGGCAATGCCTCTGAAAAAAACCTTCTTGGAGGCAAAGGTGCAAATTTAGCTGAAATGGCTATTCTCGGGTTACCTGTGCCATCAGGATTTACCATTTCAACTGAGTGCTGCAACGACTATTTCAAGGCTGGAGGCAGACTTCCTGACTCATTATACCCTGAACTTGATGCGGCAATGGCAAAAATTGAGCAGTTTATGGGAAAAAAATTTGGCGACCCCGCAAATCCCCTTCTTGTTTCAAGCCGTTCAGGTGCAAGAAGCTCTATGCCCGGAATGATGGAGACTGTTTTGAATGTCGGATTGTGTCCTGCAACAATCCCGGGTTTGATTGAGCAGACCGGCAACCCATGGTTTGTCTATGATGCGTATCGAAGACTTATTATGATGTACTCAGATGTTGTTATGGAAAAGGCAGAGGGCATAGAGCCTAAAGATGGAATGGGAATACGTCTTTATTTAGATATGATGCTCAATGATCTTAAAAATGACAGAGGTTATAATGCAGATACAGAGATTACAGCAGAAGAGATGAAAGCTCTTTGCGATAAATTTAAACGTAAAGTTGCCGAGCATCTTGGCGTTGAATTTCCAGATGATCCTCGCGAGCAGCTTATCGGCTCGATTGGTGCTGTATTTAAAAGCTGGAACGGCAAAAGAGCTGTATCTTACAGAAGAATTGAGCATATTCCAGATAGTTGGGGCACAGCAGTTAATGTTCAGAGCATGGTTTTCGGCAATATGGGCGACACATCTGCTACTGGTGTTGCATTTACAAGAAATCCTGCAAATGGAGCAAATATATTTTACGGCGAGTGGCTTCCTAATGCTCAAGGCGAAGATGTTGTTGCAGGCATAAGAACCCCTAATCCTCTAAATAACGAGACAAAATCTTCTCATAACGCCCATCTGCCATCTCTTGAAGAGGCTATGCCTGATATTTACAAAGAGCTTGTGCATATCAGGAACACCCTTGAAAAGCATTATAATGATATGCAGGATATTGAGTTTACAATAGAACAAGGCAGACTTTATATGCTTCAGTGCAGAGTTGGGAAGAGGACAGGCACAGCAGCGTTGAACATGGCAATGGATATGCTTGAAGAGGGTCTGATTGATGAGCCGACAATGATTAATAGGCTCAAGCCTACCCAGCTTGATGAGATGCTGCATCCTATTGTTGATCCTGATGCTGCAAAATCAGCAGAGGTTCTTGTTCAGGGACTTCCAGCAGGTCCTGGCGGAGCTTGCGGGCAGATTGTGTTTACATCTGAAGATGCAGTTTATTGGAAGAAAAAGGGCAAGCCTGTAATACTTGTAAGAGAGGAGACAAATCCAGAAGATATTGAAGGAATGAGAGCAGCTAAAGGAATTTTGACAGCAAGGGGAGGAATGACAAGCCACGCAGCACTTGTAGCAAGAGGGTGGGGAAAATGCTGCATTGTTGGTGCTGGTTCGCTTAAAATAAAATCTGATCGAAAAGAGCTTCATGTGGTCGGAGGCGGTTCTCCAGCTAAAATATTCAAAGAGGGAGATTTTCTAACTCTAAACGGAACAACCGGAATTGCATACGTGGGTAAATTAAAGATGAAAGATGCCACGGCAAACCCAAAATTCAAACAGTTCATGTCAATTGCAGATAAATACAGAGTTTTAAGGGTACGAACAAATGCCGAGACACCAAAAGATGCGGCTCAAGCTCTTGAATTTGGTGCAGAAGGCATTGGACTTTTCAGAACTGAACACATGTTTTACGGTGCAGACTCTGAAAAACCTCTCTTTCTGCTTCGCAAGGTTATTTTAAGCAAAACTCCTGATGAACGCCAGATAGCACTTGATGAACTCTACCCGTTTATTAAACATGAGATGAAAGGAACACTTGAGATAATGGACGGAAAGCCAGTTACTTTCCGTCTGCTTGACCCGCCTCTTCATGAGTTTGTTCCTCATTCACCGGAGACTCAAGAAGAACTATCAAGAGAGCTTGGCATTGATATTGAAGAAATTGAGAAGAGAAGTCAGGCACTTGAAGAGGTAAACCCAATGATGGGACATAGAGGCGTTCGTCTTGGCATCACATTTCCAGAGATTACAAGAATGCAGTTTAAAGCTATTTTTGAGGCAGCAGCAGAACTTATAAAGGCTGGTAAAAATCCTCTGCCTGAAATTATGGTTCCAGTTACATGCAATGAAAAGGAGCTGAAATATACAAAGAGCCTGTTTAATGAGGTTTACGAAGATGTTATTAAAGAGCTTCAAAGCAGCTCAGATGGTAAGATTTCCTCTATCCCCCACCAGTTCGGGACAATGATTGAAGTTCCAAGAGCAGCTCTCATGTCTCATAAAATGGCTGAATATGCAGAATTTTTCTCTTTTGGGACAAATGATCTTACTCAGATGACATTTGGATTCAGCCGTGATGATATAGGCTCTTTTATGAATGATTACATCAACAATGCAATTTTAGACGCTGATCCGTTTGCAACATTGGATCAGGAGGCTGTAGGAAGTTTAATTGAGATATCAGTTAAAAAAGGAAGAGAGACCCGCCCCAATATAAAACTTGGAATCTGCGGAGAGCATGGAGGTGATCCTGCATCAATTGAGTTCTGCCATAAAGCAGGATTAACATACGTAAGCTGCTCTCCATACAGAGTTCCGGTAGCCCGTTTAGCAGCAGCCCAGGCAGCTATTAATGATAAAAATAGATAGCATCTGGACATATAAGCATTGGACAATAATATAAGGAGATATAAAAATGATTCTGATTACAAGCGTTATCTATCCACCTGAAAGTGCAAAAGAGGTTGCAAAACGTTATCTTACAGCTCCTAAATTACCAGATTATCTTAAAAAAAAGGGACCTTATATCTGTGCTGATATAAATAACGGCATAAACTCAATCACCTTTTATGAGATTGAAAATGAGCGTATGGCAGAGGGGTTGCAGGCACTTGGAAACAATATGGCTGTTTATATTGGAATACCCGGGTATAAGTATGACATAAGACCATACTACGATCTTGAGGAGGGGCTGAAAGTTATAGGTATGTAAAAGAGAGCTGGTATATACTTTAGTACCGATCCAAAAAGGGTTTTGGGAATTTATCAACCTTTCCCAAAACCCTTGTTGTTGATTTGATGGTACCGAAGAGAAGACTTGAACTTCCACACCTTGCGGTACTAGATCCTAAGTCTAGCGTGTCTACCAATTCCACCACTTCGGCATATCATTTTTTCGACCTAACAAATAAAATTGATACAAATAAACATAACAATAAAAATCCTTAAATGTTACTGTCAAATTTATTTGGGGCACTATTTATCCTAAATCAAAAATGAAGTCAACTTAAAATCAGAATTTTTCTGATTCTAATGTTTTTTTTGTGGTTCAGGCAAAATATTAGAATCAGGAGTTTTTCAATTTTTTTATGCCTATACGTTCCATATTTATCGTTATTTTCTCACACTATATCCTCAAACCCATACATTTTAAAATATCTTTTCAATAATGTATTTTTATCTGTATAAACTTACAAAAATGAAATTATATAAAATATAATTCTTATATTTATGCTCCTAATATTTAAAATATCAAATTCTTAACACTCTGTAATTAATAGTATTTTTCATTATTTTTCTCTTTATCCCACTATTATTTTATCCATGGCATTATCCTTGCTTTAATAGTATGCAAAAAAGGAATAGTAACAAAAATCAATAGTCAAGAATCTATAAATCATAAAAGGAGCAATAGAAAAACAATGAACAAATCAACTAAAAACAGTTTAAACATGAATGAATCAAAAGCTAACACTTCACTATTAAACAAAACAACAATAAGCAGGGCATCAGCTTTAATTCCAGCCATATCAATGTTGTTTAAAGGAACTGCTTTTGCAGAAGAGGCGGCAATCAATTCAGGAGATACATCATGGATTCTTGTTGCAACAGCACTTGTTATGGTTATGACACCTGCCGGACTTGCACTCTTCTACGGCGGCATGTCCCGCTACAAAAATCTTTTGAACACATATGCAATGACATTTATGGCGTATTGCGTAGGCAGCGTTATCTGGGTGATGTGGGGATACACAATGGCATTCGGACCTGATAAGGGCGGCATAATAGGAGGATTTGACCATTTTCTCCTGTCAGGTATTACGCCGGCTGGCATTACAGGAACAATACCCACATTGGTTTTTGTGGTATTTCAGATGACATTTGCCTGCATTACAGTGGCTTTAGTACTCGGTTCTGTAGTCGATAGAATGAAGTTTTCATCATGGCTTATATTTCTTGTTCTATGGATAACTGTTGTCTATGCTCCTGTTGCCCACTGGGTATGGGGTGGCGGCTGGATGGCTAAAATGGGGGCACTCGACTATGCAGGCGGTAATGTTGTACATATAAATGCAGGTATTGCTGGTCTTGTACTTGCCCTTGTTTTAGGGAAAAGAGTTGGTTACGGCTCTGAGGCTATGTTTCCTTCAAGCGTTGCATTGACTGCCCTTGGTGCTGGTCTATTATGGTTTGGGTGGTTTGGATTCAATGCAGGAAGCAGGCTTGCTGCTGACGGTGTTGCAGCCTCTGCATTTCTTGTAACCAACAGTGCTGCTGCTGCCGGCGGAATCGCATGGATGCTGATCGAGTGGTTTCATACTAAAAAACCTACTCTGCTTGGAATAGCATCAGGTGTTGTAGCAGGACTTGTAGCAATAACTCCGGCATCAGGATTTGTAAATCTTGCATCATCGCTTGTTATTGGTTTGGTTGCAGGTATAATAGGTTTTTTCAGCGTCTCTATACTTAAACGTAAAATGGGATATGATGACTCTTTAGATGCCTTTGGTGTTCATGGCGTATGCGGAATATGGGGAGCAATTGCAACGGGTATATTTGCTGATCCATCTATTACTGAAGGGGCAGCCGGTCTTCTTTACGGAAATCCTGGTCAGTTATGGACACAGATCATATCTATAGTTGCAACAGCAGCCTACAGTGCAGTTGCAACACTGGTTGTAGTATATATCACACGTGCTATCACATCTGGCATAAGAGTTGATAAAGATGATGAAATAACAGGTCTTGACAGCTCGGTTCATGGTGAGAGAGCATTTGAGATATTCTAATTTAAAGGCATCATTAAATATTGATTAAGTACTCAAAAATGACACCTTATGTGTCGTTTTTGAGTAAAATCACCGCCCCCCAAATTAGTTATAATTAGAATTTTTTTTAGCAGTACTAATTTTTTTATAGACATCGAAAAAGGTTTTTAGTATATAAGCAATTCGTTTGCGCCTGTAGCTCAGCTGGATAGAGCAACGGACTTCTAATCCGTAGGTCGTACGTTCGAGTCGTACCAGGCGTACCATAAAATCTTCAATAAAATCAAGAGGTTGGCAAATTACTTGTCAGCCTCTTTTTTTTGAGACTAATCAACTGTGTGATAGTCTGTGTGTGAATCTTCTTAAAACACTTTGTCTAAACATTCCACAGCAAGACGCTCGCCATCACCTATTGAATGCAGGTATATCTCGGTGGTAAGTCTGCTTTCATGTCCAAGTATTCTTTGAACAGTTCCTGTAGGCACATTGTCATGGTCAAGCATTGACGCACTAAAATGCCTCAACGCATGATACCTGAAATATTTGACACCCGCTTTTGCACATAATGTTGTCATAATCTTTTTTCTGTCTGTAAAAATACCCTCAACCCATTCCCCAGCCTTTCTGCTCCAATATCTGTGCCAGAAAACCCAAGGCTTGTTTTTATCACGGTTTTTATGCATCTTTGATAAAATTTGAAACAGTTTTTGATTCAATGGTATCCGTCTCGGTGTTAAATGCCCGCCTTTCTTTTTTCTTGTGTATAGGACAAGGTGTTTTTCACTTAGATTTATGTCTTTCCACTCTAATCGGTTAATCTCACTCATTCGTCCCATAGTGTAGACTAAAGTCCAGAGATAATTTTGTGTAGATTCGTCCGCTGCCATAATGACTTTTAAAACATCCTCTTTTGATGGAACATACTTTTCCGTCTTTTCTTGTGGAAAGAATTTTATTCCTAATGTCGGATTATTTTGAATCAAATTTCTGGGTGGCTTCATTCCAAAATTAAATAAACTTTTCAAAAGCCTAAGCTCCTTGTTTGCTGTAACAGCCGAAACTTGTTTTTTACGCTTTCCAAGATATGATTCCAGCATATCAATAGAAATATCAGAACAATTAGTATCTTGCCAAACTCCACACCATCTTTTGGCATAATATATATGGTCTTTATAATGGCGTTCGGAACAATAAGCCTTCAAATAGTCAAGTCGTTTATTCACAAGCTCCAAGAAGCCCATGTCTGTTGGGGTTGCTTCCGCTGCTATTTCGGCTTTCGGATTTAATACTTCCTCTTTCCGTTTTGCTTCTGCCTGTTGTGCCTCTTTTTTGGTCTTGAACCCGCTTTTGGTGTGTCTGCTGCCGTTCAGGCGGAAGTCGTATCTCCATCCTTTTTTTGTTACAAAATATAAGCTCATAAAGGTTCTCCTTTGATGGAAAAATTAATGAACCTCCGAGCTTCACTCCGCCCAGCATCCTCCAGTTCTTGTAGACCCAGCTTGTGCTTTTGCGAAAATACTGAGCAGCCTCTTCAACCGTCAGTATATTTGAAGATTTGCCAGCGTCAATACTATTATTGTCGATGTCCATTAGAATATTCCCACCTTACTATATAGCTTCGTTCTTTGAATTACATTGTCATAATTGAATTTGAGATAATTTCATTTTCCAGTCTTGGAAAAAATCTGATATAAAAAAATTAGAGTTCAGTGTTGAGCTATTGATGCCATTCAAGATAAGTCATTGAGAATGTTAGTGCAAATGGATATATATGGACATTATAGGGGATATTTATGGACAAATTTTTTTTTGCGAGGACAAAATGGGACAATCAAAATTATGTGGTAAAAAACTGAAAATCACTATGGAGCTAAGAGCTATTCGAGCAGATGACCTTTCAACACAATTAAACGTACAACCAGGGACTATTGAAACATGGAAAAAAAGAGGAATTTCTAAGAGAAAAATCGTTGCAGCTGCCTTATATTTAAGAATAGATGAAAAACTTCTCATAAATGATGAGATTGATGAAGAAACTTTTGCAACACTACTGAAAGAGAGAATAAGCAGTGAAATATCTCCTTCTAATGAAAAGGATGTTATTACAGCGGTAGATATTAATGAAGAAAAGGATAATAATACTGACAATCCCCCGCCTACTAAAGGAATTTTAAGCAGTGATTTTGACAAAGTTAGTGCTATACTGAAGAGCACAGCCAAGATTTATGATAATCTTTGGGAGCCTCAAAAATAAATTTTACAACTTGCCTCTGAGTAAATCAACGCAGCTATCCAGTATAATTTATTGATATTCATTTGTTCCCTTTTTCTGAAACTATCCTTTTATTTCTGATTATCCTGTGATAACAATATTTTTACATTACGATAATCAATAAAGGAAATTTAAGGAAACATGAACCCTAATCAATATGCAGATTTTATATGGAATATCAAAGAATACCTAAGAGATGACTATGCTGAAAAAGAGTATGAAGATGTCATCCTGCCGTTTACACTGCTTCGACGAATTGACTGTGTGCTTGAAAAAACAGATGATGCAGTCACCAAGACTCTGGAGAAATACCGAACAGCACCACAAAGCACATTAGATGCCCTGCTGAAAAAAGCCGCCGGCTGCAATTTCTACAACACCTCCCCTTTTACACTCACCACTTTGCTTGACGATAACAACGCCCTTGATGAGAACTTTAATTCTTATCTCAACGGTTTTAGCGAAAACATCAAAGATATTCTCTACAACTTTTCTGGTGGCAGGGAAAAAGGGCTGTCTCCCATCTATCAAACCCTTTTGCGGAAAAACCTTCTGTTCCAGATAATCAGAGAATTTACAAAAATAGATTTGCATCCTGAGGTTATAGACAACCACAACATGGGGACAATCTTTGAGGTTCTTATCCGCAAATCAAAAGAGACTTCAAACGAAAAAGCAGGACAATACTACACGCCCCGTGAAATTGTGAGATTAATGGTCAATGTTGTATTTGCCAATCAATCTGAACGACTCACTCAATCTGGCGGTGGCTGCACTATTTATGACCCTGCCTGTGGAACTGGTGGAATGCTCACAGTTGCCAAAGAGCATCTTCTATCTTCTGTTAATCCAAAACTTGATGTCTATCTGTTTGGTCAGGAACTGAAAGAGCAGACTTACGCTATCTGCAAAGCTGACATCCTTATAAAAGGTGAGAATGCTGACAACATCAAACAGGGAAACACGATAAGCCAAGACCAGCTAAAAGGTAATTTGTTTCACTATATGCTGACCAATCCCCCTTTTGGTGATGACTGGAAAAAGATAGCTGATGTGGTTGAAGAAGAAGAGGCAATGGGTAGTTTTGGCAGATTTTCAGCAGGCACACCTGATAAAAGTGATGGCTCTCTTCTTTTTCTTCAACACATGATTTCAAAGATGGAGCCGTCAGGTTCTGTTATTGGAATTGTATTCAATGGTTCTCCTCTTTTTAACGGTGATGCTGGAAGCGGTCCCTCAAATATTCGTAAATGGATTATTGAGAATGACTGGCTTGACTCAATTATCGCCCTTCCAAAAGACCTGTTTTACGGCACAGGTATCAGCACATACATCTGGATTATAAACAACAAAAAGCCTGAACAGCGTAAAGGCAAGGTTTTCTTGATTAATGCTGTGTCAAATGAGTTTTTCACTCCATTAAGCCGAAGCCTTGGCAAAAAGATGGTCGAAATCTCTGATGAGCAGATTAAAAAAATTACAGAACTCTACACAAATTACGTTGCCGTTGAAAAGCTCACCAAAATTTTCAATAATCAGGAGTTTGGATACACTAAAGTAACTGTGGAAAGACCGCTGCGGTTGAAATACCTGATTACAGACAACCAGATTGAAGATTTTAAATTATCAAAGCCATTTACTGACCTTGCTGCATCAAACAAAAAAGATAAATCCAAGGCTGAGGCTGAAATTAAATCTGGAAAACAGAAACAGGCTGAACTGCTTAAAGTCATTAAAAGTATTCAAGCTGATTCTAAAGAGTTCTCTGATACAGAGTTTATGCAGCTTATCAATAAAAAGCTCTCTTTTAAATTATCAAAAGGCTGGTTGAAAAATCTGCGAGGTGCTTTTGGTATCAAAGATGAAGATGCTCAAAAGGTTTTGCAAGACCCGTTGGCAAAAAACATTCCAGCAACCCAAATCATGGATAGAGAACCTGCAAAATGGTATGAAATTGACACCGACCTTCGTGATACAGAGAGCATACCTTTAAAACAGGATATTGATGAGTATTTTAAGCGTGAAGTCCTGCCTTATGCCCCTGATGCGTGGATGGACAGGGAAAAAGACAAAATCGGCTATACAATCAGCTTTACCAAATATTTCTATGAATACAAGCCATTGCGTGAGCTTGAAGATATTATGGCTGAGTTTAAAGCCCTTGATGATGAGACAGAAGATTTGATTAAGCATATTGAGGAGTGAAACATTTTTAATTGAATCTTATTTTGGTATTTGTATAGTGCTAAATTATGAAGCTGTTGCGGTAAAGGATGTGTAAACATGATAAAATCTCTATTGATTCGTAATTTCAGAATTTTTAAAGAAATAGAAATAAAAAAATTAAGCCGTGTAAATTTATTTGTTGGTAAAAATAATTCAGGAAAAAGCTGCTTAATTGAAGCCTTACAAATATATGCAACTAAAGCAAATCCTCAAAATCTATATGAAATAATTTCTTATAGAGATGAAGATTGGGAAAGCATTATATCTGAAAAAAATGAGACACCTATTAAAAATATCACAGACCCTTTTTCTTATATTTTTAATGGATATTCTTTACCTGAAATTGGAGGAGAGCCTATCACAATAGGTCCAATTGATGATGATTCTAAACAGCTTCAAATAATTCTTCGGGCTTTTCAAGTTAGTCAAGATGAACAAGGAAGAAGCAGGCTGATACCTGTTGAAAAAAATTTAATAAACAATGAACTTATAAATTTTGAAATAGGATTAGAAGCTATCCAAGGTAATGAAAGATGTCATTATATATCTTTAGATTCTAATATACCTCATTATAAAAGGAGTGTATCCGTTATATCTAAGAAATTTAATATTAATCATCAAGTAGTGCCGACACGAAATATTAGAGACGATAAGTTCTCTCTATTATGGGATAATATCAATCTGACTGATTTAGAAACCGAAGTGGTTTCATGTCTTAAAATTATTGATTCTAATATAGAAGGCGTGGCTTTTGTGGGTGATCTGTTTGAAAAATTTGCTACACGGGGCAAAAGAATACCAATTATCCGCTATAAAGGTCTAAATGAAAGAATACCTTTAAAAACAATGGGCGATGGTTTAACCCGCTTGTTTCATATTATATTGGCTCTGGTAAACGCTAAAAATGGTTTTTTGTTAATTGACGAATTTGAAAATGGTCTGCATTGGTCTATTCTTCCCAAAATATGGGATATTCTAATCAGGTTATCTGAAGAATTGAATGTTCAAATAATAGCTACTACTCACAGCCGAGACTGTGTTAAGGGCTTTTATGAAGCATGGAATTCTAAAGAAGAATCTGGCACTTTTTACAGAATTGAAGCAGATAAACTAAAAGGTTCAAAAATTATCAACTACACATGCGAAATGCTCTCAGATGCTATTGAATCGGATGTGGAGGTTCGATAATGTCAGATGTCTGCAAATACAAAGGAAAAAAAGTTCTCCTTGTAGAAGGAAAAAATGATTGTCATGTTGTATTAGCCTTATGCAAGTATAATTCCTTACCTGAAAATTTTGGGATTTATCAATGTGAAAACGACATAGGAATCTTGAAACGTCTGAACGCTTTAATAATCCAACCAGAACCTCCAGAATCTATCGGCATTGTTATTGATGCTGATATGCCTGATGTAAATAAAAGATGGCAGCAAATCCAACAAAAAATTAAAGATCATGGATATGCTTTTCCTGAATTTCCCAATGTCAAAGGCACAATTTTAGATAACAATCAGGCATCAGCCTAATCTTGGGATTTGGCTGATGCCTGATAATAAAAACCCTGGTATGCTTGAAGACTTTTTACTTGAAATGGCTGATGAAGATACGATTGCAATAGCCTCTCAATGTTTAGAAACTGCTAAAGATAAAGGCTTAACAACTTTTCAAGATATTCACTTTAGCAAAGCATTAATTCATACCTATCTTGCATGGCAAGATGAACCTGGGAAAGCTCTTGGTCAGTCTACAACAGCACATTCTTTAAAACCAGACACTGAAATTGCAAATATATTTGTTGAGTGGCTGAAAAATCTATTTAGTTTATAAAAGCCGTTAAATGAGATTTAAAGTAACCACAGAAGGCAGAGTGGTATAAAAAAAGAGAGAAATTCAGAATCAGTGATAAGATTGTGAATATGGCTCTGAAGCAAGCAGGAGAATCAGTATAAAATCATGAGTAATAAATATGAAGAATGGTTTAAACAGGCTGACTACGATATGGATACAGCCGATGTTATGCAAAACAGCGGACGCTATTTTTACGCTGTCTTTATGAGCCATCTATCAATAGAAAAAGCGTTAAAAGGTCTTTATCACAAAATCTTTAATGAAGTTCCTCCTAAAACACATAATCTGCTTTATTTATTAGAAAAGATAAGCAAAAAGCCAGAACAGGATTTGGAGAAATTTATTATAAAGTTGAATACAGCAAGTGTTGCTACACGTTATCCTGATGATATGGCAAAGTTACAAGCTGCATATACAGAAGAAGTAACAAAGAATATCATTATTAAAAGCAGGGAGGTATTGAAATGGATCAAGAGTCAGCTATAAAAAGTATCAAGAATTTCAAAAAAGCATTAGAATCCATTAACATAATAGTAGATAAACTTATTTTATTTGGCTCTCATGCAGTTAATACAGCCCGTGAATATAGCGATATTGACTTGGTGGTAATATCATCAAGTTTCTCTAATATGAGCTATTGGGAACGTATTGATATTTTAACCGAGGCTATTTATCAAGCCTTTGCACCTATTGAAGCAACCGCATTTACCCCTGAAGAGTGGGAGAGTCAAAAATCATTAATCATAGATTATGCAAAAAACGGTATTTTGGTAGGATAAAAATCATGCTGAATCAAAAAGATAAAGCTGTATTTGATGAATTTAAACATCGTGTGTATCAGCAATTTCCTGATGCCGAGATTATTGCTTTTGGTTCTCGTGCAAGAGGTGATGCCTCCATTGATTCTGATTTTGATATTTGTGTGGTGCTGAATCATGCAGATGCTGTGGTAAAGGATTTCATAAGCGATATTGCATGGGAAACAGGTTTTGAAAATGACCGCATTATTACCACTGTTGTTATGGATAATTATCAATTCAAAAAGGGTCCAATGTCTGCAAGCTCACTTGTTAAAAACATTATAAAAGAGGGTGTTCACGCATGACGGACAATATAAAAGCATTGGTAAATTATCGGCTTGAGCAGGCTGATCAATTATTCATTTAAGCTGAAAATATAGGTTAATATAAAATTAATGGAAAAAAGCACTCCGCATTATAAACTTCCAATCGTTAAAACTATGATTGAGGCTGGAAAAATGAGATTAACCATGTCAGCACTTGCAGGAGCTGCAGCAATTGGGTTCGATTTTCAAAGTATAATTGAGGTAGTTATGTCTTTGAGTATGGCAGATTTTTATAAAAGTATGACAACACATGCAGACCATAGAATCTGGCAGGACGTTTATCATCCTTCTACTCCAGTCGGAGAAGTTTATTTGAAAATAACAGTAATAGACGAGGTTATTATCGTATCTTTTAAGGAGTTATAAAATGAAATGTCCATCTTGTATGATGGCAAAGCTGGTGCATGACACCCGTGATATGCCATACAGCTATAAAAATGAATCAACGATTATTCCAGCAGTTACTGGTGATTTTTGCCCTGCTTGCGGTGAAACTGTCCTTGATATTACAGAATCTGAACGTGTGAGCAAAGCAATGCTGGATTTCAATAAGCAAGTGAATGCCTCAATTGTTGAGCCTTGCTTTATCGCAAGTGTCCGCAAGAAACTCGCTCTTGACCAGCATGAAGCTACTGAAATTTTTGGCGGTGGAATCAATGCCTTTTCGCTTTATGAAAATGGAAAGATGAAACCACCTCTTGCATTAGTAAAGCTGCTTAAGGTTCTTGACCGTTACCCACATCTTCTTAATGAAATAAGAACAGTATAAAGAAAAAAGATTTTAGAATTATGAAAAAATACACCAAATACAAGCCAAGCGGGGTTGAGTGGATTGGAGAGATTCCTGAGCATTGGGAAACAATTCGGTTAAAATTTAGGGAAAAAGTTATAATGGGTCAATCTCCTAATTCTGAAGATGTTAATACACTTCAAATAGGACTTCCATTTTTACAAGGCAATGCAGAATTTACAAATCAATCTCCTATTCCTAAAAATTGGTGTGCGAATCCTAATAAAATTGCCGAACAAGATGATATTTTAATTTCAGTGCGTGCCCCTGTAGGTGCGGTGAATATTGCCAACCAAAATTATGGTATTGGTAGAGGTCTGTGTGCAATACGACCTAAGACATTATTAAAACAATATTTGTATTATTTGGCTTTGACTATAAACGATGAACTAAATAGTCATGCAACTGGTTCAACATTTACTGCAATATCAGTTAGCTCTCTATCTAATATTTACATTCCAACAATATCACTCCCCGAACAATCCTCAATCGCCCGATTCCTTGACCACAAAACCGCCTTAATAGACCGCATCACCAGCAACCGCAGAAAACAGATATATCTCCTCAAAGAAGAGCGTAAGGCTGTAATCAACAAAGCAGTTACAAAGGGCATCAATAAAAATGCCAAAATGAAACAGTCTGGTGTTGAGTGGCTGGGAGAGATTCCTGAGCATTGGCAAGTTGTGAGGCTAAAATATATAAAATCTAAAAAGAAAAATGCTTTTGTTGATGGTCCCTTTGGTTCTAATCTAAAATCTGAACACATAGTTGAAAACGGAGATGTGTATGTAGTTGAAAGTGGTCATATAACAACGGGTATTTTTAATTATAAAGAGAGTTGGAAAACAATAACATTTGAACATTTTTTGACGGTGAATCGCAGCGAGTGTGTTGAAGAGGATATTATTCTGGCAAAAATTGGTGCTAATTATGGCATGTCTGCCATTTTACCAAGTCTTGACAAACCTTCTGTTATTTCAGGTAATTCTTTAAAATTAACAATCAACAAAAAGCATCATGATTTGAATTTTATACATTATCAGTTGTTAAATCTGAAGTTCAATGGTGCTTTTGAACTTATAGTAAACCTTACCGCTCAACCAGCTTTGTCTTTAACGACAATGAATAGTATTGAATTAGCAATCCCTCCGACAAAAGATGAAGAAATATTAATTGTAAAATATATAGAAGAAAAAACCTCCAAAATAGATGCCCTAATCACAAAATACGAAAAACAAATCAGCCTGCTTGAAGAATACCGAACAGCCTTGATTTCAAAAGCTGTAACTGGTCAGATTGATGTGCGGGAGTGGCAACCAGAAACAGAATTGGAGCTGATGTCATGACAAAAGATAAAGCCCCCTCTTTGATTTCTGATTTTTCTGGTATTGTCTCAGAGATACGGAATGCCAGAACACGAGCTTTGCAAAGTGTAAATAAAGAACTTGTGATGCTCTACTGGAACATAGGCAATCTGATAAGCCAAAAGATTAAAAATGCTGAATGGGGAGATGACACAGTTGGCAAATTAGCAGAATACATAAAACAGAATGCCCCAGAAATTAAAGGCTTTACCCGCAGAGGTCTCTACAGGATGCGTCAATTTTACGAGACTTATTCAGGCAATGAATTTGTGTCAACACTGTTGACACAATTACCATGGTCTTCTCATCTTCATATTTTATCCAAAACCACCAGCATTGAAGAGAAAGAGTTTTACATCCTGCTTGCCATAAAGGAAAGATACTCAGTTCGGGAGATTGAAAGGCAGATAGACAGCGGATATTTTGAAAGAGTTATGCTGTCCCAGAGTAAACAGGTTAAATTTACCTCATCAGCACTTACAAAAATAAATCCTGATATTTCCAAATCATTTTTAGATACATATATTTTTGATTTTTTGGATTTACCCAACGGACATTCAGAAACAGACCTTCAACAGGGGATTGTTGCTAATCTCAGAAATTTCATTTTAGAGACTGGAAAAGATTTTTCATTTATTGGTCAAAATTACAGAATTCAGGTAGGCAATAAAGATTTTTATATTGATTTGCTCTTCTTTCACCGCCAGTTAAAAAGCCTTGTTGTATTTGAGCTTAAAATCACGGAATTCAAGCCCGAATACATTGGGCAGCTTGATTTTTACCTTGAAGCATTGGACAGAGAGGTAAGAAAAGAGCATGAAAATCCAAGTATCGGAGTTCTGCTCTGCAAAAGCAAAAACGATGAGATTGTAGAATTTGCATTGAGCAGAAGCATATCACCCTCATTGGTTGCACAGTATGAAACAGCATTGATTGACAAAAAGTTATTAAAACAAAAATTAAATGAGTTTTATGAGCTTGAAATCCAGAATCAGAATGGAAATCACACCAAAGGTTAAAAATGGCGGACTTAAAAGAGAAACACTTTGAAGAGATAATTTACAATTATTTTGCAGACAGCCCTCTTTATATTGCCAGAACTCCTGAGCAATACGACAAAGAGAAGATGTTTGATATTGAAATGCTCACAAACTTCTTAAAGCAGACACAGCCCAAAGAGTGGGCAAAACTTGAAAAGCAGTTTCCAGATAGTGTGATTGATGCGGTTATGGAAGAGTTCAAGCGTCTTAGAAATGCTCGGGGGATTCTTGAAATCTTGCGTTTTGGCTTTCCTCTTAGAGGTGCAAAGTTAAAATTTGCCTATTTCAGACCAGCATCAGGTTTTAACGAAGAACATCGCAAGAAATATGAAGCCAACCGATTTTCAGTAGTCCGCCAGTTCTCCTACAGCAGTGAGCATAATAAAATCATAGATTTGGTCATCTTGCTAAATGGAATCCCGATTATCAGCATGGAGCTTAAAAATGAGTTCACAGGGCAGAATGTTCATCATGCCATCATGCAGTATTGCGACCCAAATCAGCGAGACCACAGAGACCTGTTTTTAAAAGGCTGCCTTGTCCATTTTGCAGTTGATAACAAAACCGTATTTATGACCACCAAACTTGCAGGTAATGAGACTTTTTTTCTGCCATTTAACAGGGATACCAAAAATCCTGTAATTGAGGGTAAATTTGCATCATCTTATTTGTGGGAGAAGATTTTACAGGCTGACTCTCTTTTGAATATTCTGCAAAATTTTATCATGCACCAGAAAAATGACAAGGGTGAGATTCTTCTCAACAAACCCTTGATTTTTCCACGATACCACCAGCTTGACGTGGTGCGTGAACTTCTTGCAGATGCTAAAGAGACAGGCTCTGGAAAAAACTATCTTATTCAACATAGTGCAGGCTCTGGAAAGTCAAAATCAATAGCTTGGCTTGCCCATCAGCTTTCAAATTTGTTTGATGCAGCAGATAAAAAGATTTTTGACAGCGTGATTGTAATTACAGACCGCCGTGTTCTTGACCAGCAGTTGCAGAAAGACATTTTAGAGTTTGAGAAGACAAAAGGTGTTGTTGAAGCTATTGGCAGAGGCAAAACAAGCAGACATTTAGTTGAAGCAATTGAAACAGGTGCAAAGATAATTGTCTCAACCTTGCAGAAATTTGGAACAGAAAATATTGCAAAGATAGCTGACCTTGGAGAAAAGCGGTTTGCTGTAATTGTTGATGAAGCCCACAGTTCCCAGACTGGCGAAAATGTAAAAGACCTGAAAGTTGCATTGACATCAGATGAGCAGCTTAACCAGATAATGGCAGAAGAGGACTCTGATAATCAAGACCCTGTTGCCAATGCTCTTGAACGGATAATGAAGCAGCGTCAGAAACTGCCGCATTTATCGTTTTTTGCATTTACAGCAACGCCAAAGCCCAAGACATTTGAGATATTTGGAATTGCTGATAAATCGTCAGCAACAGCATTTAACGAAGAAAAGCAGACAGGATATAGAGCTTTTCATTATTACACCATGCGTCAGGCAATAGAAGAGGGATTTATCCTTGATGTGCTTGCAAATTACACAACTTACGGCACATACTTTGAACTTGTTGAAAATTCTCCTGAAGATAAAAAGAGAGAGTTTGAGAAAGGCAAAGCCAAACGACTTTTGCTCAAAGAGGTTGGAAAACATCCGCACTCAATAGACCAGAAAGTCCATATTATGCTTAACCATTTTATGCAAAATACTGTTCATAAAATCAACGGGAGAGCAAAGGCAATGGTGGTTACAAGCTCCAGAGTTCATGCTGTGCTGTATAAAAAGGCGTTTGACCGTATCTTAAATGATGAATACAACAACTATACCCATGCGTTAGTAGCATTTTCAGGGTCTGTTCAGATTAATGATGAAGATCACAAATACACAGAAGAGAACATGAATCCTCACGATGCCAAAGACATTAAAAAGGCTTTTGAGAGTGATAAATACCGTATCCTGATTGTTGCAAACAAGTTTCAGACAGGTTTTGACCAGCCGTTGCTCCACACCATGTATGTTGAAAAAAAGTTAGGAGGAGTGGCAACTGTGCAGACTTTAAGCAGGCTGAACAGAAAAGCTCCTAATAAACATGATACAATGGTTCTTGATTTTGTAAATGACCATGAAAGTGTCAAGGCAGATTTTCAGGATTACTACCAATCAACCATGCTTGATAAAGGCACTGATGGACAAAAGCTCTATAACCTGAAATTTGAGATTGAAAAACATAATCTTTTTACACAGGATGATATTGAGAAGGTTATAAATCTGCTTGTATCGCATGATGCAAAGGCTGACCGTATTTCTCCAATCATTCAGGAGATTGTGAACCACGGCTATCTTCCGCTTTCTCCTGACGATAAAATCAAATTTCGTAAAAAGTTGAATAACTATATCAGGGCATACTCATTTTTAAGCCAGATTATAACTTTTGTTGACGCTGATTTGGAGAAGTTCTATCTGTTTACAAAGCTCTTAGCAAAGAATCTGCCTTATGAACCAGAGACACTGCCGTTGGAAGTAACCCAGATGGTTAATATGGATAAATTTGCAGTTGAGGAGTTGTTAAGCGAAAATATCCTGCTGGAGAAAAAGGACGAAAAATTAGAGAATCCGCAACATGATGGTCATGGTGGTAAAAAGCCAAAATACGAAAATCTTGAGGTAATAGTTACTGAGATTAATGAGCAGTTTGGATATGATTTCAAGGATTTCCATAAAGTTATGAAAGATGTGAAAGAGTATCTGAAAAAAGATGAACCATTACGTGCAACCATGAATGCAAAAGATATTGGTGATGTAAAGAAGATGAAATTTGAGGAGGTTCTCCAAAATGCCTTTATTGATAACATTGACAGCGTTATGGAAATTATGACCAAAATGGATGAAGACAAGGCATTTGGCAAGCATTTGAAAGGTATGTTGTATGAGTGGTTTAAGAATGAAATGAAACAAGATGAACCACAGGAAGCATGAAGCAAGAACCATTACTCATTAATTTGTATCTGTCCACCTGTCCAACCAATTTACATACATTTCAATATTTTTTTAAAAATTCACACACACACACCAATTATATAATAATATCATATATATATTGAAATAATAAAAAAATAACAGTGTGTGTGAAAAAGCATAAAAAATATAAAATATATATATTTTGTCGGACAGGTGGACAGGTGATAAGTTAAAAAAAGAGAAGAATCTAATTAATACTATGTATTGTATTTTAATGTTTATGGTTCTTAAAATCATTTTTGAATCAAATCATTATGGTTTATGTTTTTGACAAGACAGCTCTTTATTATAAAAAAGGAGTCTCTACCATGTGGAAACCAAAAGAGATAGTTGTGAATAATAAAGTAAAAAATGACCCAATAACAATTCATATTTTAAAACAGTGTAAAGATAGCTTAGTCTCTTATGTTAATGATGGTAAACCAACCACTATAATTAACACGTCAAAGATATTGAGCAACTCAAGTCCTAAAATGCTGGATAAAATTATTGCAGGAAAAGAGGTTCTTTATATTGCACCAGCAGGAAAAGCAGTTGATGTTTTTACAATGCCAGATGATAGAATGTTGTGTCCTCACTTTGACAGACTTAAATTAGCATCTAATGGTTGTTTTTATAAATGTGATTGGTGTTACCTGAAATTGACTTATCGAGCAGCTTTCCCATATATATGTGTTCATGTTGAATATGATAAAATCAAGAAGCAACTTGCAACAAGACTCAGTAAAGCCAATGGAAAGTCTGTAATTTTTAACAGTGGTGAGCTTGCTGATTCTTTATCTATGAATCACATTACAAGGGCAGGTGAAGCGTTCATTCCTTGGTTCGCTAAGTCTGGTAATGGATATTTATTTATGCTGACTAAAAGCGATAATGTTGATGGTATTCTTGATTTGGAACACAATCAGCATACCATCATTGCCTGGAGTATAAATAATGAGATGGTTTCAAGAAAGTATGAGATAGGAGCACCAACATTTGAACGCAGAATTAATGCAGCAAAAAAGGTTCAACATGCAGGTTATCCCTTGAGGATTAGACTTGACCCTATTGTTCCCTTTGACGGCTGGCAAAATGAGTATGCAAAAACGATTAAAGATATTTTTGATAAAGTTTCTCCAGAAAGAATTACTCTTGGCACTTTAAGGTTTGAAGAGGGTTTTTACAACATGAGGAACACCATCTTTACGACTGGCTTAGAGCTTAAAAATCATCTTGATGATATGATTCCCATGTTTGAACCAAAGAAATTTGCAGGCTCAAAAAGAGCCAAAGCTGGTAAATATAGTTTCTCAGAAGAGAAAAGAACTGAAATTTTTAATTTTGCAATTGATGAAATCCGCAAATATTCAAATTGTAAGATTGCATTGTGCAAAGAATCTGCTGAGGTCTGGCAACAAACAGGTCTTAATGTTTCTAAATGTAGTTGTGTATGTCAACTTGACTATGCAGATATGAGTTATCAAGTGTTCAATTAAGCTCAGGGATAATCTTAATAAACGTAAAAATTTGGTTTAAAAATTATGTGTCTAATCGTTCTTGCATACGGAGTGAATAAAAAATACAGACTCATTGTGTCTCCTAATCGTGATGAGTTTTTTAACAGACCAACAGCACATCTGAATATCTGGGAAGATAATCCTGAAATTATTGGTGGACGTGACCTTCAACAAGGTGGAACATGGATGGGATTTAATAGACAATGTAAGAAGAAATCCTGCATCCATGAAACTTAATGCCGTTCTCATGGAGATTTAATAACTTCATTTTTGTTGTCTGATGCAGACCCTTCAGTTACCTTAACACGGTCAGGAATCATCTGGGAGATTATAATGGCTTTAATCTTCTGGCAGGAGATTTGGAAAATCTGTTTTTTATTTCCACTACAGACCAAAAGATTATTAAGGTTCAAGAGGGTATATCACTAAGAGCTACTTGCAGCCTGTTTAGCAATAATTTCGTCAGCTAAAACAGTATTGTCTTTAGGATAAGTCATATCTAATCCATTAGCCAAAATCATGTCAATAATACTTCTCACAATATGCGAAAACACCTCATCGCTTTCTTTTAAACGATAAGAGAATCGTTTATTTTGATTTTTAGTAAGGTTGTGAATCTTGTCATTGGAGATAATAATAATACTATCTGTAATTTCTTTTAAGGTCTTTAGTCCTTCTTCAGCTACTGCAATTCGTTTCTTTCCTTCAAATGAGAAGGGTGTGGATACTACTGCAATTGTTACTGCACCCAATTCTTTGCAAATATCTGCGATCACTGGTGCAGCACCCGTTCCAGTTCCGCCACCCAATCCTACTACTATAAAAACAACATGGCTGTCTGAAAGTGCATTTTTCAACTCTTCTATAGCCTCTATTGCTACATATCGCCCAATTTGTGGATTTGCTCCTGCCCCCCAAACCCCTGTGTTATCTCTTCTCCAGTTGTATATTTAAAGGTGCTTTGGATCTGCCAAGAGATAGAGCATCTGTATTGCATACAATAAAGCCAATTCCATCAATTTTAGAGTCAATCATATTATTAACAGCCTCTACACCAGCAGTCCCAACTCCAATGACTTTTACTTTTATTTCATAAGTATTCATGATCTCTCCTTCAATTCATCTGCATAAAAAACATTTAGGTTTCTGTGAAACACCATTACCAGCTAAGATGAGTGTTCTTGCTCCCTTTTTTTTTGTGTTTAAAAATTATAATAACTTACTTAGGACTAAAATCTTTTCCTTCATAGATACGTAGAGGATTACCTCGTTCCAGTTCGTTATGGTGGCTCCAGCGTTCCTGCTGGTGTTTCAGTTTTATGCCGTCTTTCTCCTGTTTTAGTTTTTCGTAAAGTCTGCTTAAAGCTAATTTCCGATTAAGATGCTGAGACCTCTCTTCTTTAGCAACAGCAGCCAGCCCTGTTGGTATATGTGTTACCCTGACAGCAGATTCAGTTTTATTGACATGCTGTCCACCTGCTCCTGAAGATTTCATACATTCAACTTTGACTTCACCTGATTTTAGCTCTTTCTCCTCAGGAGGATTCAGGGAATTTACCCCTATAAACCAATTCTTTCGTTTATGGTTTGGACGGAACATACTTTTTCCAATCCACAAAATTGTTCCTTCCCAACTGGAGATAAATCGTTGAATATCCTCTCCTTCAACAGCAATTAAAGCTGACCTGAAACTGTCGGGGGTGTCAGATGGAATTGTCTCCAGTATATGTGCTTTACAGTCCTTTGATAATGCTTCATTTACTATCTGTTTTACTACTTGGCAACAAACCCAGCAGCACTCGCCAGGTCCTCGTCCAGATGTTATTTGTAACCAGCCAATCATAATGTTTCTCTAACCTTGTAAGTGATTAAGGGTTTTAATGTTGCAACAACAGAAATCAGACCAGCTTGAACCATATCGTCAATTACGACATCAATATTTTTATACGCCTGAGGAGCTTCTTCAAATAACAGTTCTTTGTCTTCACAAATCACATAACTTCCCAAATCAGTCTGGAGGAGGGACTCTTTACTAAACCTCTCTTTAAACCGTTCCCTGCTTGAACTGCGATTCCATTTTCGTCCTGCTCCATGTGCCAAAGACCAGCAATTTGCAGTCTGTTCTCCTTCAGGCATAACCAAATAACTCAAAGTTCCTCTGGAGCCTGGTATCACTACTGCTCCACAATCAGAAGGGGCAGCACCTTTACGATGCAGCCATAAGGATTTTGCATCAAATTCAATCAGGGAGATGCTGTTGTGGCAGACATCTAATATTTTCTCGCACTCTCCTCCTAATTGAGAGGACATCCGATATGCAATCAGATTGCGGTTGGCAAAAGCCCATTTGATAGCATAATCATGTTGTTCAAGATAAATAACAGCTTCTTTTGAACCAGTTGCCAACCCGCCAGCTCCATATTTTTCAGTATGACATCTCAGCAAGGACTCACCGATTCCTCTGGAACCACTATGAACAAGAATCATCAGAATGTTTTTATCAAGCTGTAATCTATCAAACAGGTCTTGATTATGAATCTTTTCAAATGACTGTAATTCAGCAAAATGGTTGCCTCCACCGATTGTCCCAAGAGCGTAATCCATATCAGATGGTTCAATTTTGCTGTTCAATAACCACTTTGCTCTGTCCCCTTCCCATTGAGTTTCAAGACCTTGAAGTTTCTTTATCCACTTGTCCCGTTTAAGTTTGTTTCTTTTTAATCCTGTCTTGAAAAGTCCAACTCCACAGCCAACATCATTCCCGACAAGATACGGATAGATAACCCCATCACTTACAAATACTGCACCAACAGGATTTCCTCTTCCAGGGTGAATATCTGGCATACCAATTGCTGATACTATTTCATGCAGTTCAGCAGTTTTTTCTAATTGTCTTACAGCTTCCCCTTCAATCCAGTTTTTAGAGGAAGCAAAAATTTTAACTTTATCCTTCAATTCAGACAGCTTCCTATTTCCTTAAATATTCAAATTTTTGATACGTCATGTTAATATCAATCCATATCTTGCCTATTCTCAGGGTATTAGCCCATCCAAGCTCTGTATGGTCGTATAGAAAATGGTATAACCAACAGTGATAATTTGCCTCGTCCGTGTCTGTTTCTTCGGAAGAAAAGTATGGATTATGATTCATACCGTCCATTATTCCAAATTCATGATCTTTATAAAAATCTTTACCATTCTCCTGTAAAATCACTAATATATTGTCATTATCTGGATCGTATTTCGGGTCATCTTCTTTAATAATAAATGTAAAATCACATTCTAATTCATAGTCCTCTACCCAGTCAGCAGGATCAGCTATTCTTTTGTCCCCTTCAAGGCTTAGAGAGTCAAATTCTTTGTAAACAAGCTGCTCAAGTTTTATCAACCGTTTATTAAGATTCTGCAAAAATGTCCTTTGCTCCTTTGACAAATCATCAGCCCGCAATGAAAAGCGGTCTTGATACTCAACATAATCATTTCGTTTTACTCTATACATTTAAGTCCCTCACGATTTATGATAACGGCACCTGTTACTTAGCGTCATCTGCGTTGTTGATAATTTATTAAGGTCGCTTTCGATGCTTCCTTTGCGGGGTATTGACATAAATCTCCAAGTCCAGCAGCCAAGATAGTGATTTGAAATATATCTGAAGTCTCATCTGGGATAAATCCCCAAACGATCTCACAATCTTGACTAACCATTTCATGCAGCAAATCAGAAATTTCAATAACATCACTTATATCGTTGTTACCCGAGTGTATCATCCATAAGATAGCAGCTGCATTATCCATTATGGTAGATGCTGAGAGTTCAGTAGAAGCTGACAACCCGCTTATTGCCTCAAAAACCGCTGTTCTCTCTTTTCCTTTACCTTTTGACAATCCTGAGCCTAATGCTCCTAACCCTTTCCCCCCCAATCCATGACGTATATCGGCAAAATCTAAACCCACAATACTTAGATAAGAACCTGATATACATAAAAGAGCATGTGAAAATATCTGCTCATATTTGCCACAATAGTTAATATTCTCCTTATCCTGAATATTGCATGACATCTGAAGATTATCAGGAATCAACACCAAAGTATCAGCAATTTGATGTAGTTTTTTCATGCTCTGGTTTTGTTGGGCTTTATAAATCGTTTGGTTAGAATCAGTATCAATATTCACAATAACGAAAGAGACTGCTCCCTTTTTTTGAGCGACTTCTAAAATATTGAATATCATTTCTCCTTCATTCACTGTTTTATAATCAGTGGCGATAAAAAGCATGGGTGTATTAATCAATAGTTCAATGTTTTCAAAACTAAATAATGCACTTTTGGGATAGATATAACGCTCATTATATTCTTTTGAGAACATAAAGCCTGATATAATATCACTATTGTCCACTGTATTTATCGTGTTGCTATTTGTATCTATAGTATAGAAATAGGTATGTTGACATAGGCTTTTATAAATTTCGTCTTTTCGGTTCATTATATATTGAACCGCATCCCCACCTTTTTTGCCAATGCCAAGAACAGTTGCTTGTGCATAAAATTTTTTGGGTTCTTCCAAATCACATATTACCTTATTAATATGATTAACCATTTTAGGTAACTTAGCTGATTCATAACTATAGCTCAATCTCCTATATGTTTCTCGATTGGAGTTTTTGTCGGAAATCAAGATTCTGTAAGTTTTTGCCAGAAGTTTTAATGCCTGGCTTTGTTTAGCAATTTTTAGGAAGAAATCTGCAATTTCAATCAGTGTTTCCGTTCTTGTGTAAATATCTGTAATGTTGTCTATAGCCTTAAGAGATTGGTTAAAATCTGCTCTATTGGTATGATTTCTGACGATATTACAAAACGGGTATTCTTTTAATGAGTCGGTCTGGATAGAATCTATAAACTGAAAAACATGTTCAATATCAACTGTTTGAGATACTTCTTTTATTATAAGATAAGCCCAATAATCTTTTGATTCGCTCTTTTTTCTTGATTCTACACACTTACGGGCATTTTTAAAAAAAGTAGAATCTATATTGTTTTTAGCAGGAGTTAAAATGCTTTTTAAATATCTACTGACCCCTACCTCTGTTTTTTGTGAAAGTTTTCCGAATATTTCAAATGCTTTTTCATAATCGCCTATTATTGGATATTCCTCAGCAATCATTGTAAGAAAGCGATCTTTTATTTCATTAGTTTTTATTTGACGCAACATAGCATAAATTTGATTTAACAAATCTGCTGCGACATCTTTCTGATTCAGTTGGCGTACAATTTTTATCATTAATGACAACTTTGATTCTTTGTCGTTAACCAGTGCAGTAATTTGAAGGGAGTGTTTATAATTGCCTATTCTTGCATATTGTTCAACAATATCTGATATAAAATCGTATATTTTATCAAGTTCTTCGTATTCAATATTGTTTACTGGATAAGGTCTCAAGATAGTGTAAGCCTCATTTAATAAATCTGAACCAATCTCTTTTTGCTCTATTTTTTTCACACATAAAAGGATTAAATCCATTTTTTTATCTGTATTGTTAATTCGTTTGACTATATTTACAAACTGCTCATAGTTTTTATTGGCTCTATAATCTTCTGCAATAAAGGCAAATGCCGAATCTCTATATTTTAAATCTATTATCTCCTCAGCAACAGAGAGAGCTTCTTCTATTTCTCCGTTATTCAACAGAGAAATAACCGTTTTTAATTGATTGATTGGCATATTATTCGTCCTCATTAAACTCAATTTTTCTAAGAGTATCTTTAGCAGCCTTAGATACATTGATGTCTAAATCTTCCAGTAATTTTTTAAGAATAAACTCCGATGTATCTTCGCTGCTTGCAAGTTCAAACCTGATAGAAGGGTCTGGTTGCTGATAAAGCTTTTCGCATAGCCAATCCTTTTCACAAACTTCAAAAGTTTCAGTCAGATCGGAGATGCGATTTATAATTTCGTTCAATACTTCATGGTCACCAATATTAATAAGTTTTTCAATATCAGTTTTGTCCAGATGGGAAACTGTTCTACCTCCTCTGTTCATCATGGAACGTATAACATCTATCTGATTGTCTGCCAGAAGAAGTTTTGCGGTCTTTTCATAAAGATGAGTTTGAGACGCAATACGTGCCCTTGTCTCTGTGGATTGTGATTTTGCAAGCTCATGGAAAATATCCCTGTTCCGCTTACAATCGTTGAGAACGTAGGATATTTCGTTTAGTTCCTTATGCCCAAGTTCTAATCTGACATTGTTGATAATAAGTTCTGCTTTCATGGTTACCCCTCCTTTTTTTATTGTTTAATTGATATTATCATGGCAATATTCCATACAATGGAATGAGATTACATTTTTATTAAAAGGAGGGAATATGCCTGCAACAACCAACTCTGACAGGGATCACGGAAAGAAAGTCATAAGCCTGTTTTTTAAACTGTTTTTCTCACCTTATGAATATTCCCTTACAGCTCTTGCAAGAGAACTGGACTGTTCAAAGCAGACTATAGGGCGGATAGTGGATAAGATTAACAGCTCAATGGAAGGTATTAAAATTGAGGATTTTACGAAAGATAGAAAAAGGTTTTTTAAAATTTCAAAAGAAGATAGTGCTGGCAAGTCTATAAACCTAAGTCAGTCAGAATATGGACTTTTACAGATGTGCTGTGCCTTTACAAAACATTTAATTGGAGAAGAAGCATTTAGTCAGACAGTCACTGCACTTGGCAAAGCCCAATCCTTGACAAAAGAGAGAGCAACAGTCTCCCCTGAACATTTTGGCACTTTTATTCCTGGAACAATCAATTATTCAGGACACCAAAAAATCCTTAAAGACCTTATCGTTGCAATGGAACAGCATAAAATTTGTAAAATAACATATAAATCTATCTGGGATCAAAAATCCAAAGTGTTTTACATCAAGCCATTCAAACTGTTTTCAAAGGAAGACACCATATACCTTCACGCCCGAATGGCAAAAGCACCTGGTAAAGTTTATAAGGAGCCTGAATATGACCCTCTTTTAGCGATACATAGAATTGAAAATCTTGAAATTACAAACATGTCATTTAAAGCTCCTAATAACTTTGATTTTGAAAAAGTCTATAATCAAACTTTTGGTGTTATGAAAGAGGATGCTTTTCAGTTAAAGATTGAGTTTTCAGGATACGCTGCTAAACATGTGAGAGAACGGATTTGGAGTCATGATCAGATAATAGAGGATAAAAATGATGATAAAATTGAACTCACTTTTACTGCATCATCAGTTCCTGAAACTATTGCATGGCTGTTATCCTTTGGAAGTGAGGCAAAGGTTCTTGAACCTGATTTGCTTGTAGAGGATATGATGGAACAGATAAAGAACATGGCAAATTGCTATCCCAGTTGAGGTTAGCAAAACACTTTGCGAATAGACTGCAATATTTACTCCAACATCGTTGCGGGAGTTCAGAATATCAATATAAACAAAAGTATTAATTTATATCAAGTATAAAAAGTGCAACCCAACAAAGCCATTAGCTTTAAGGATTGCACTTTTAAAATTCAATTTACATATTCTTCATATTTCAGTTTTAATTATCTCCAGAAACCATAAACCACATCTTTACTTTTATAGCTCCAGCGGTGTAATTCATAATAATAGTCAGCTTCCTCCCTTTCCTTTTTATCATCATAGCCAGCATCATCATCTTCAATTTCACAAGAATCATCTGGGTCATCAGGTGGGTCAAGCATATAATCAGGCAGTTTATAATCAGAATTTCTCATTGTATTCCTCCTATTTGTGAAGAACTATTTTAAGTATTTTGACTACTACGTTCAAAACTGTTGTAATCTTATCAAGACTATTTGGTTAATAAGCCTGTGCCCGCTGCGTTTGCTGTTGGTTTGTATGTTGATATTTAATGCCATCAATGTTTCCATGCAGAATGAAATTGAGTATTTTTTCAGTATCACTAAGCACGGTTAAACACGCTTTATGAGCAGAAATATTGAGTTTTTCAGCATAGCTTTTGATGTAGCGATAACTATTACCAATAGTATCCTGTATGGACTTACCGACAATACGAGCAAGAGCTTGAGCCGATAATTCAGCCGTAATCTCTTGAAAAGGGTCTTGCCCTATATTCAGTTTGCCTTTGATAATATGGTCAGCTGCATGACTTAATTCATGGAAAAAGGTTTTTTCACTTGGCGTTGCCATTGCTATCTCTTTTAAATCAGGAGCATAATAGCCGTAATACTGATGATTGCCTGAAACAGCTTTAACATTAATACCCCACTCTTTAGCTCGCTCAATTAAAGGGAAGTCAGGCAGTTCAATATTTTTATACTTGATTGGTTCGCCCTCAGTATCCTCAAACCTGAATACAGGAGTCTCTTTAAAGAATGTGATATGATTTACTTGATTGTCCTCTAATGATTTTGAATTGTTGTTATTCTGATATTTGTCATCACTCTTTTTCTTTAAGCATGGTGAAAGAATGTAAATAGCCTTTGCCCCTTTTTTGACTTGACGATTAACTGACAGCCATTGCCTGTAACCACGAGCATCATAAGTTCCGCTGATAGATTGAATTGTTCTGTTAAAAAAAGACCAGTTAGCAGAAGGAATATCTGATATTGGAAATGATGCTATTGCCACAGCTTGCGGTATATCCCCTGATTCAAAGGCATTTAAAATCTTATCAAAGGTTTGTTTTATGTTATTACTCATTAATTCTCCTTTTACATTTTCATTATGATTAAAATAAAAAGCCACCAGAAGTAATTCCCCCTGATGGCTTGGTTAAGAAATGTGCGATTTAGATTTATCTAAAATTTGGACTTATCCAAATTCTGGATTTTTGGTTTTGTATTACGAATAAATCACCCTGCACTTACTGATGTCGATTGACCATGATTCAAGCCCGCTGTTCATGCCAAAACCTTTATTAATCCAGATAGCACCAGCAAATTCTTGAGGGTGGCATTTACGGTCAAGCTGAATAAAGAGCCTCCAGATGTAAGTCCAAAGATTTTTATCTGCCACTGGATGCCCTTCTATTTTCTTGATGTTATCCATATCTGGAAATACAAGCCTGTAAATTGCAATCAGGGCTTCTTTATTACTGGTTGAATTGTCAAAGATTTCCTGTAACCTTTTTTGAAGTTGATTTTTACTGAGCGGTTGAATTTCAACCTGACTAATACTTGCATTACTATTCACTTTTACTTCCTCCTCTAAATAGTAAAGTCCTTTTGTGATTCAACACATAAGGACTTTACGCTTTATCTACGCTATGAGAATTGACACTAATCAGAATGGAATATCATTATCAATGTCATTATTATTGTTATTGATTTGCTGGTTACTGTTCTGATTCTCGTTTGAGTCAAATCCACGACCATCTGTCTTGATAAACTCAATACTATTGGCAATGAGTTTAATAGCTGTCTTATTTTCTCCCCTGTCTGTAGTCCATTTATCCTGGTCAAGCATACCTGTTACAGCTATCTTTGCTCCTTTGTGGAGATACTTCTCTGCAAGCTCTGCTGTCTTGTTAAAGCAAATAGTCTTAATCCACCCTGTTTTATCTTTAGTGCTTCTAAATGCCAGCGAAAAATTGACAATAAGCATACCATCTTGAGAAAATTTACTCTCTGGGTCTGCTCCGAGATGACCTGTAAGTATTGAAATATTCATTTTAATTCTCCTTATAATTATTTTCAGTATTACCCCAATAATAAGAAAGTATTGAAAGATAACATCTTGCACAGAGGTATATCTCACGCTCTAACTCATTATTAAGGTTCTTTATATGCAGTTCATAATCACAAATTTGATTGCACAATTCACATAAACATCTGTCTGGTATTTCTTCTGAAAGTGTTTCTGTTTTCATAACACCCTCTTTATTAAAGGCTTTTAATGCTGAATCTACGGTAGGAACTATCTTTAGAATACTGCTTGAAAAGTTCTGGATTCTCTTTTTTCAATGCTTGTGAATCAAAGCGGTTGGAACTGACATTCTTCCAGTTGACAAGATAAGTATCAGTAGCACCCTTCTCATTCTCACCAAGCATCATTTTAAGTTTGTTTACAGAGTCCTCTTTTAACCCACTGTATTTGTTTTCAAGCTCAGAGTATTCTATATATTTATTTATAATCTCATTGCTTTCACCATTAAGAGAGATACTTGTTTTTGGTTCAGCCTTTGGAAACATACGCTTTATTAAATTGCTCGAAGCTGATGAGCCATCCACCTCTGGCATTATTTTAGGAACTACATGATTGAACCAGCAATCAGATTCCAACTGAATCAGCCGTTCAATATATTCATCATCACGTTCAATATACTGATATTTAAAGTGATTACCCCCGATAAGAACCGCTGCCCACCAACCATCATATCCTGTAACTGCCATATAGTGTTGAACTTGAGCCATATACATCTCAGGTATCTCATCATCTTCCCACTGGTCTCTATTAAAGGCATTTGCTGTTTTAATCTCCAATCCTTCCTGATTATCAACAATCAGTCTGTCAACATCAGCAATCATAAATGGATATTCACTACTTCTGAGCATATAATGACATGGTTCAACTTCAAATCCTGTTCGTTTGCAAAACTCATCAGCAATAATATTTTCAAGTCTATTACCCCAATAAACAGCGTCACTTGACTCTTCCATTTTGGGTGATACTGTGATCTCACCAACTTTATCAAAATACACACAAAGCCTTGATGTATAAGGATTCACTCCTAAAACAGCACCAGCATCACTACCACCAATGCCAGACCTTCTATAATTCAACCATTCTAGATGTGATATGACCCTCCTATCAACTACCTTTTCCATGATGACCTCCTCTTTAAATAGAAACAGCCATAACCCTTTAGGGACTATGGCTGTTGAAATAAAAAAGCCTTCAAGAAATTATCTTCAAGAAAGCCTTACCGTTTTTACTACTCAAATTGTAATTATTACATTGATAATCTAAAGATTATCTGCTGTGTGCAAAAGACCTTGAAATAAGCTCATGAATAATGTCTGGGAGCAGGTTGGTATTTCCAAACTGGCTCTGCATCATTACAACGTCAGCTATCAGCCTGACATTTTCTTTTCTAAGATGTCTGTTCTGTTCATTTTGAGAATGACAATCAATAGAATGCTGGCAGTTGGAGCAATAGCCCGTGCCATCGTCTTTAAAATAATTACAAGCTGGCGGAATGGTCTCATAACCTTCCCACTCCCAAGGCATACATTTGCACCACTCTGGAAGAATTATTTCTTTCTGCTTGTCTTTTGTTATTTCTGGATTCATGTCAAACCTCCTTACCACTTGTCCAATTTATTAATTACAGCCCCTAACACGCTTACGCTGACTGGTACTCCGCTGCAATTAAATACTTTCATTCTCCTGCCACCCTTGAGCTTCACAAATCAGTTTAACTTGTCTTGCTGGTCTCGGCTTCCAATACAAATCACAGTCAACTTGTAACCAGCCTTCAACTTTTATAGCTTTCAGTTCACTAAATGAAATATAACCCCATTCAGCATTCTGCATATCTCCATTCAAAATAGAGAACCCCCAGAACAAATCTTCTCCATCGTATTCGGCAATATAAAAATCAGTGCTGCCGATAAAACAGTGAAGATGGATTACTTTATCTTTTAATGGTATCTCTTGAGTTGAATAAAGCCCTGGTATTGATGATAATTTTTCATGTGATGGTTCATTCCACATAGATTCTCCTTTGATAGATTGGTTATTGGTTTGAAAAAGACGCAGGTATCCCATTAGTAAAAAATATATTAATTTATTCTGGGAGTTTAATTGTGAGGTTATCAGGCGGGAATTGCTGGCATTTCTACATCATCATTTTGAATTTTCAGCTTTATCTTTTCAAATTCAGATGCAGTAGTTGTTTTAGGGTTAAACTGATAGTTTTTCATCAATCTTTTTTTATTGTCATCATTGTAACCTTTGGATTGACAATAAGATTGAAGCCACTCCAACTGCGATTTACTTATCCCTTGTATCTGGGGTTGATGTTGAACTGATGAGTTAATATGACTCTCATTCCCACTGCCATTATTGCCGTTGTATTTAGTCGTTTTATTACTCTTGGTTACAGCAGGCTGTTGATTTGGTGAATCATCATCTTTCGTGTCGTCAATACAAAATAAACCATTCAAACAATATTTGCGGGCATAGCTTGAAGCAGCACCTGTAATTTGGCTACTATCCATACCTTTTTTATCTAATGCTTCTCTTGCTAAAGCAGTTGTCATTATCTTTTCTTCTGGATTTTCTGAATTTATAAGCATTGCTGTTGCTTCAAGATAGTATCTATCCCCTCCTACCTGTTTAACACTATCAGAAAGAATCAAGGCTAATTGATGCTGCATAAGCAATGGCTTTACTCCTTCTACAATATCCTCCAAAGACCTGTAAGGATAGTTGCCAAACTTATTGTATTGCCCCTTTGGTGCTTTGAGTTCCAGTTGAACCAAAGTCAATTTTTCATAAATATTCATCTGCATCTCCTATTAGATTAAAGTGTTAAAATCATCTATAATGTCAACATATTCATAACAAGTGAGTAATAAAGTTTTGTAATCATGTAGTGCATCCTTTTTAAATTGTTGTATAAAATTTTCATCAGCACCTGCTTTATCTAAAGCCTTACTGACTTGCGATATAACTAACAGCATATCTGTAGTATTTCTAAGCCGAACTACTGGTTTGTGTTTGGGTGGTATCACATTATTATCTTCCTCCTATTTTTATCTAATATCAACATAGTCCATACTGATTGCTAAAAGATGAATATAGTCCCCTGACATGGCTTGATTCATGTATTGGTCAATATATTCTTTATCAGCCCCTCCTTTTTTTAATGCCTGCTGTATCTTACCCATGATAAAAAAAGCATTGCCATCTTGTCCTGTAAGTTTCACAATTGGTTTTCTTTCTGGTGCTCTCATAACTATTTGTTCTCCTTCTATTTATGGTTAGGTTAATTTGTGAAAACAGCTATACCCCCTTTGTTTGTAGATATAATAATGGCGTTGAGTTATCAGGAGATAACACTTTAAATTATTAAATATAGTACGTGAATCAGTGAAGTGTTTTTCGATTTGCATTGAAATCATTGAAGAAAAAGATACTTTAACCTTCACCTCGCAGGTGAAGTAACAAATAGATTTTATCTAATAATTTCAAGATATATCAAAAAGTATGCCACGGATTCAGGTAGTATATTAGAGAGATGTAGCTTTAGGTGAGTTGAATGTGAGGTTGGAAAAGACTTATTATTCTTTTAACTCCAAATAATATGTCAATGTTGGAACTAATTTCTCAGTGGTGCAATTTGACTTGTTTAGAAAATGCAATCCAGATGAATCGAATAAATAAAGCCTCTTTGCAGATATTGACCTAATGACTGACCAATGATTTGGTAAACTAACAATTGCTGCTCGGTTGGGTACCAGCAAAAAGTCTTCTGTTCGCTCCCAAAAGTCATCAATCGTAGCATCACTGTTTTTATGAAATGGTTTAGATCGTTTTACCATAGGATACTCTTTCTCAATAACGCACCTCATTATGTAAGCCAGATCATTAATCCCTATCCCATCAACTATAAAATCTGATGACACTTTTTTTTCCTCTATTGCCTTGATACTTTCTATAAGTAAATATTTACATTGGTTTACACTTATATTTCCCACAACAAGCCTCAATGAATTTATAATTGAATATATGCTACAGAGACCATCTAAGACTCCTTGGTGGTGGGGTTTCATTACAAAATATTCTTTGCCTCCTTTATTAACACCTGCATAGCGAGCAGATAATCTTTAATACTATTTTTAAATAAACACATCATTCGCAATGAAATAGCCATAAAGTGATATGATATATCCACTATCCAATCTGAACCTTATTACATTTAAGACCCTCTCATAACTTTCCTCCATTGATTGTTAATATTGTTCCTTGCCAAAAAACACAGAAGCCACCAAAGTGTCCTAAGGTGGCTTTTTAATAAAATTGAAAAAATTTTATTATTTTAATATATATTATACACATGTTCCATAATATTGTCAAGAAAAATATTATTGTATAACATATTGAAATAATTGATAAAAATTATAATATATTATTTTTTATACCTTATACTCCTTATTACAATGATGATTATGATGGCTTATAACTAAAATTAAAGGACTTATTAAAGGAATGAACATGAGATAATCATGTTTAACATGGATAGTATAGAAATGAGCAGGGGGAAGGAATTAAAGTTTACAGAATCTCATCAAGAAATACCCTCAGCTTCCTAATTTTTTCTTTATCATTCTGTTTTAAAATTTCGCAGATACTTATTGCAACAGCTTCTTTATCTTCAGAAAACACATCGTCATTTTTGATAAATGAAAATAAGACGGATATATCTATTTCAAATATCTCACATAAGCGGATTAAGGTATCAAGTGTTGGGTTAGATATTCCTCTTTCAATCTTACCGTAATGGCGGTAACAAAAGCCATAGTCCTCCAAGTCTTCCTGCTTGAGCCCTCTTGCCAGCCTAATCTCTCTTAATCTCACCCCGAGTTTTTTATTAATCATCTCTTTGTCCATGAATATCCTCCTTGCATCTTATACTTGATGCTTAAAGTTCATCACAGACACATAAAAGTAGTTTAATTATTGAAAATACTATTTATAAGTTGTATTAAATATAAAGCCGATTTATTTTTTCAACTTATATCAGGTGAGATATTCCTTATGGATAAAGAAACATTGTCAAATGCAGAAAGAGCGTTATCTCTTTTTTCAGTCAAGAAAATGGAGATTTTAGAGCAAGCAACAAACGTCTTAAAAAAATTTCAAACTGATGAAATTGCGTATGTCTTTAAAAAGTATCAAAATTGGAACTTGAATGTTGCTATCAAAGTATTGGATCAATTTAGAGAAAAGAAATTATATCGTTTTGATATATTTCGTCTGGCAGGCTTTGTTGCCAATGAAACAATGTTTAGCAACGCCATTGCAGCAATAATTGACCCCAATAGACCCCATCAGCTTGGTAAAAAGCCACTGTTGAGCATCTTGAAAGCAATCAAGCATAGAGATAATCAGAAAATAGATTCAATTATGGCTGCAATTCAAAATTCTGATTGCATCCAAGTTATTCGTGAACTGCACCTTGGGATAACAATTCCTGATATTGTTGTAGAATCTGATAAATTTATAATATTTATCGAAAACAAAATCAGGGGAGGGAAAGAGACATATTGTAATGGAAGTTATCAATCTGATAGGCAATGGGGTGAATTACAAAAGAGAGGACGTTCTTTGGGTATTCCAGAGAATTGCATATTAGGTATATATCTGAGTCCAGAAGGCAAAAGTCCCATAAACAATGAATTTGTCAGGTTGTCTGTATGGGAATTTGTGGATTCAATTCGAGAAATTATCAGTACAGAGGACAATCAAAATAATCGAATGATTGAGACCTTTATAAATTTTTATACACTATCAGTTTAAAGGAGAATTATGCCAGAACCTACACAAGATAAATGGTTAAACTTTGTCATAGAAAATTATGATGATATACAATCAATGCTTGAAGTCTATAATTTTGCAAAAGTCAATCTCCCAAACCATATTAATAATATAGTAATTGATTCTATTAATGAACTTAAACAAACATATTTTAGGGAAGAAAGTTTAATAGTAGAGAGTTTAGCTAATGACGATGGTATCTATTGGTATGATAAAAATCTTTACGACTATGAACGTGATGATGGAGTATTTTTTGAATTTGATAGAATAAAAGATTGGAGGGTTATAACACCTAATACAGCTTCTGACTCTGTATATTTTTATCTCTATATAACGCCTCAAGGTGGAAATAGAGCAGCAAGAAATGAAAAAATTCAAAAATTACAAAACAAAATAAGAGAACATAAGAATGTTCTTGAGAAAAATGGTATTGTTGTATTACCTGATAAAGATGACAATCAATGGCTTGCAAGCTATTACTTGAACTTTGTTAATATAAAAGCGTTACAGAACCCAGAAAAACTAAAAAGCGATATTCAGAACGCTGTTCAAAAATTTACAACCCCGATTTTGGAATTATTACGATAACTATTTATAGTTAAGTTTCATTAAGGATATTTGGGTTCTCCGAGATTTTCCGTGGTTGTTATTTTCAACAAGCTATTTATAATGACTCTCATTTATCCATGAATGAGGAGACATATGGGATTTGAATTAGATTTAGAAATACCAGGCGTTAAAATATTGAATGTATCTCGTGACGCAAGAGGTGATTATGTCATTGAGCTTCATAGCACGAAAACAGCCACATTATGCCGTAAGTGTGGGAAAACAATCAGTAGTTTAAAGGGATATGGTGAATGGATATTGATCAGACATTTGCCTGTTTTGGGTAGAGAGGTGTATTTGAGAATACGCCCGAAACGTTATCAATGTTTTGAATGTGATAATGACCCAACCACAACTGAGGAGTTTTCCTGGCGAGCCCCCGGTAAGTCCTATACAAGAGCTTATCAAGACCATGTACTCCGAATCCTTATGAACAGTACCATTGAAGATGTCTGTCTTAAAGAAAGATTAGGCGAAAAACATGTTGAATCAATGCTGTCTGAGTCATTTTTTGGAGAAGAACCGCTCAAACATATTTCAAAAATCGGGACATTAGGGTTAGATGAGATAGCGTTAAAAAAAGGGCATCAGAATTTTGTTGTAATTGTCAGCTCCCGTATTGAGAAACGTACTCATGTTCTTGGAGTTCTCCCTGACCGCAAAAAAGAAACAGTGCTTCGCTTTCTTGCACAGATTCCATCTAAGCTCAAAGCGACTATTGAGAATGTGGCTACAGATATGTATGACGGCTATCTAAATGCAGTCAAAGAAGCCCTTGGTGAAGAAATGGAGATCGTTATTGACAGGTTTCATGTAGCTCAAACTTACCGTAAAGGAGCAGATTCTCTGAGAAAAGAAGAGCAAAAACGTCTTAAGCAGGAATTGGATAAAGCAGAGTATGAACAACTCAAGGGATTACTGTGGGCTTTTCGTAAGAATCCAAATGATTTGAAAGCAAAAGATCACTTGGTGTTAAATATAGCATTTAATCATAGTCCAGCTCTTAAAAAAGCCTATGAACTAAGAAACGCAATGACAGATATATTTGACAAGCCCTGTTCCAAACAAGAAGGCATAGCCAGTTTTCAAGCATGGCAACAAAATGTAAAACAGAGTGGATTGAATTGTTTTGATACTTTTATGAAGACATTAAATACTTTTCAGTCACAGATTGCCAATTATTTCAACAAACGCTGTAACAGCGGCTTTGTGGAGGGATTGAATAATAAGATCAAGGTTATAAAACGAAGATGCTATGGGATATTTAACATTCAACATCTCAGACAACGAATACTATTGGATACCATTGGGGCTGAGCTTCTTATTACAAAATAGGGCACTTGTCAACCACGGAAAATCTCGGAGAGCCGATATTTGTGCTTATAATAAATTCAACCATAGCATCTTTATCTGAGTGTTCCATACAAAAAATACCAGTTAATGAATTTATAGTTAGAGGTCGGCAAGCTAAGTGGTTTAAGGAAGGATTAGGAGAGAAAGCTCTTAAAAGAAAGTTTTGAGCTTTTATTATATGCGGGCTATATTTTTTATTTAAAACCATTGATACGCAGTTGTTATGACCACCTGTCCAACCAATTTTTATACATTAAAATATTTTTAAAAATACACACACAATAATATTAAAAATAAAAAAATGATTATTGTGTGTGTGAAATTACATAAAAAATATAAAAATATATATATTATTCGGACAGGTGGACAGTTGGAACTTAATTAATGAATCATATTGATTAATATGATGGTTCTAAAGTCTATTGTCAGTAAGTTTACTTAAGATATCTGCTTTTATAACATAACATCTAGTTCTCTCTTTACCTATAGTAAACTTGGGATTATCCCCGCTTTTATCTTTTATCAACCAACCTTTTTGATTCCAGTCTCTGATTATAGCTTTCGGCTCGTAACCATTTTTGGTAAGAATATCTGATAGAACAGCAGGAATTACAGCACACTCATCTTCCCACACTCCAAGCCAGCCACGAGAAGGTTGATGTTTATCTGAGTCTTGTTTATCATAAAAGTTATCTTGATGAGATACGCAATACTCATATAAATCCTTTAAAGCACTTTTACCTGCATCAGCAGATTTTTCGACATCTTCAGCAACCAGTTTATATACAGTATCAATATGGTTTTCAAAATCCAGTTCACAATCAGGACATGCTTCAATGAATAGCTTTGCCGCAAGATGAATACAGGCAAAATAACCATGCAACCTGTTCATAATATTTTGAGATTCTTTTTTGTCATAACTTTTCTTAATTTCGGCAAGCTCAGTTTTCCATTGAGGAAGTTGTTTCATATTTTTCAATAGATAACGAATATATTTAATACCAGCCCTACCATAATTCTTAGAGATTATTGAATCAAGTTCTTTGATAATTTTCATATTCTTGACATTTTTATCTGGAAAGGGTGGTGAACATATTGCTATCACCCTTCCGTGTGCTCCACCGTCAGACTTATTGGTCAAATTCAGAATACTACTTTCTCCAGTTGACAGGATTACCGTGTTCCATTTAGGAATGGAGGCAGTTCCATATATTGTGCCACGGCCTCTTCCCTGTCCAGCAGTCCCTTCATATATAATTTTTGAAATAGTATCTTTATCTTTAATCAATTTTGTATCATCAAGCAATAAAGGTAAACCCATGTGCTTTGATGCTGTTCTTTCAAGATATACTTGTGTATTGTTCCAAGTTCTAATTAGAAAATTAGGATTACCAAAAACAGAAGCTGCGACTTTCATAGCAGTAGTTTTACCCGATGTTGTTACACCAGATATGTCTATGATGAAATTTGGTTGCTCAAGCAGTTTCAATAATGGTGCTGCTAATCCACTATATACAAAAAATGCTATTATTGAATTTTTATTAATAATATCAATAATTTTTAACCATTTTTGATATTTACCTTTAAAACGAAAAGCCTCAGCAAGTTTGTAGTCCCCCTCATCTGAACTGTAAAAGAAAATAGAGTTGGGATTATATGGTTTTTTATCTAAAAGTTTTAAATCAGCATTCATCAAATCCCCTTTACCATCTGGAGGAATATGCTTTAAGCCGAAGAGAAACCCTTTTTCTCCTTTTCCCCCTACCCAACCAATCTGTGAAGTGATTTCAGCTTGTGGGATATTGTTAATATTGATGGATTCCAAAAGATATAGAAAACCAACTACATCTCTCGCATTCATGCTTGTAACTGGAAAACCTTTAGATGATAAAGGAACTATTTTTTGAGCATCAGCAATGGTAAGTCTTGGAACAGTCTCTGTTTCCCAGACCCCATTTTTATACCAGATAAGAGTTAAGTATTCTGTTCCATCAATCATATTCTTGAATCTAAATTTGAATAGAATTGGAGAAGTTGACACAGTTTTATTTATAACATTTTTGCCAGTTAGAACCAGTCTGATTCCATTAAAATCTATTTCATATCCTGCTGGAATAAGAGTCTCAGGTGAAACTGGAGGTTCATCAAAAAATGCTGTGATTGGTATTCCAATGTCCAATTGCACCAACACAGCATTTTTCAACTCACTCTTTTTCAGATTAACAATTTTTCGTAGTTCCGCTTCATTTCTGGAAGTCAAAAGATTTTTTTTTTAAGCAACATGATAATTTGGGCAAAGTGTTGAGCATCCTCTTTTGAAATTATCGCCAAAGATTTAAGCAGGTTATTATCAGAAAGAATTTTATCAAAATTCACATTAGAGTTTGCAGTCAACCATTCATTTGTATATTGCAGTGATTCTTGTAGTCCTCCAGGTGAATATCGCATACAACTTTTGATGATAGTGTCAATCTCACTTGAATCCAAAGGAGGTTGACATTTTTCAGTATTCATTTTAGTCAATTGAGAGTATATGGTATTATATTCGTTATCTTTGCTTCTAAGGTAACAACCAAATCTAAATAGCGTATCATTACGTTGTCCTAAAGGAATTACACTGCTGTTGGTGAGCTTGACAGGCAGATTTTTTGGATTCTCAGTATTTAAACCAATTTTATTCATTTTATCAACAAGCATCAAATCAAGAAGCCATTCAGGCACGTCTGCAATATCAACATCACCCAAGCCTCTGCCATCTTGAAAACGATAGGTTTGCCCGCTATAATGATTTGACGGAGGGGCTATGATATATCCACCGTTTCCTCTGACATCAACTTTTTCACCAACTTTACTGGTGCTGTTCTTGACAACAACAGAGGATTTAAACCAGTAGTGCTTTCCATTTCCAGTTATTACTGTTACCGTAATCGGCAATTTTCCATATTGTTTTTCCAATGCAGCAAGAGACTTTCTACCCTCCTTGCCATCAATATCTAATACTACAAAACTATCTTTACCTGTAGCGATACCAATATTGGAATCAGGGTGTTTTTCCCAATATGGTTTTATAATATTTATGTCATCAGTGGCATCTTTATGACCATTCTTTATACTCGGATGCTTTCCTTGATGCTCACAGTCAATATTGCCACAAGCACAGTTTCCACTTTCATCAACTCCATAAACAGGGAATACTCCCCAGCCTCTTTTTGCGTATTGCAACGCAGCTTGTAGCATGTCGTTCAATTTTTTATTTTTTAGTACAGGTTTGAGTTTTCTATTTTTTAATTGCATTTTATTAATTTCCTATTTTAAATATTCACTTTTTTTTGACGCATTATGAACGCAACAATAGCGTTTATGTGTCAAAAGTCATTTATCAATTCGTGGATATTTAATTATCGGAAATGTTTAAAATGTCCTTATATCCCTCAATCATATAGCATTAATTACTAATATCTATTTTCACATTGGAATCACCTCCTTTAAAAGTCTTTTAATATTTCTGACATCCTTCAAAAGTAATTTGAAGGGTGCCCATAAGTTGATGTTAAATCCCCAAAGTTGCCTTTTACTTTGGGACAAGCTCTAAACAAGGTTTTAGCAGAGAAGAGTATTTATCCAGTCACCCCGTTTGAAGCCCACGATGTCAATATCGTTTGGGTTGGATGGATAGTCCGTATAACCAGCCCAACGAAGGGACAAAACTTTACCTGTGCCCTTCAGCCAAACATCAAGAAGGTAATCCACGCCTTCGAATTTATTGAAAGGAGTGGTATACATTGTTTCCAAATTGCCTTTCTTTACAGTTAGTAACCTACCATCTATATTCCCTATTTTAATAAACGTCCCGTGGTCATTCAACAACTTGATAGCTACTTTGATTATCTGTCGAACCAAATGTTCTTTTTCATCCTTGTAAAGTCGTTTTTTTTCTATGGTTGCCTTTATATCCAAATTGTTCCTCCTGTTTTAAATATTATTTTTTGGAGTATAGTAACATAAAAGACTGCATTCAATATTTTGATGTTTTTTAAAAAAAGTGATTAAGTGGTTAATTGTCTAAACAACAATTCTCGTATTCAGAGCCTGTTTTATATTAGTGGAAGAGACTCTGCCCATTTATGCGTTTTCATGGTGATTCTTTGAAGAGTAGGTAAATAGTTTTTCCTCCTTTTTGTGTGATAGTTGTGTGAGAATAGCAATCAAAAATATGCCAAATCGAGCTATCATGTGCAAAAATCTACTATATGAGAACTATAATTATTCCAATAAGTTATTGCTATATAAAGAGGTTTGGAAGCTCAGAGTATAGTTCTTCTAATCCGTAGGTCGTGCGTTCGAATCGCCCCAGGCGTACCAATAAAAACAATGGGTTATGGTTATCAAGCCGTAACCCTTTTTTTATTGGTTGCGTATAGGTTGCGTTTGGTTGCATTACCAATTCTCATCATCCAGACGATCCACCGCCTCCTTATTCCCACCTGGTGTCAGGTGTCCATAAATATCAACTGTAAAACTTATACTATGATGACCAAGCTGATCTCTGATATATGCTAACGATTCTCCTGATTGAATCAAGATGCTCGCATAAGTATGCCTGATATCATGTACTCTTACCTTATTCAGTTTTGTCTTATCAATAGCCCTGTAAAATACCCTCTTACGCCAGTTGTTAATATCCAAATGTGTATCTTCCTTATTGATAAATACCCATTCAGGAATTTTCTTTTGTCCTTTACCAGCAAAATCGGTTTTCCTTTTTTCCAGAAGCTCTTCCAAAACCTTTGATAATTGTTTGGACATATCAACTTTTCTGTCTTTTCCATTTTTAGGTAAACCAAGTTTCCCCCTTGAAAAAGTCCTTTGAACATGAATTGCTCTTTTATCAAAGTCTATATCATCCCATTGAAGTGCAGCAACCTCTCCAATTCTCATTCCTGTTCTTGCAAGAGTCAGTGCCATTGGATAATGCTCTGGAAAATGTTTCTGAAATGATTCCAGTAATTGCAGCAACTCTTCCTTTGAATAAGGAACAATCTCATCCTTAATATTTTTCTTCTTGAAGATTTTTCCAAGACGATGTGCAGGGTTTGCTACAAGAATATCATCATCTGCTGCAACCCCTAAAATACCAGAAATACAGCTTTTCATATGTGATACCGTACTGGATGCAAGTCCTTTATTAACTTTTCCCATCAGGAATTTTTTTACCATCATCCTGTTAATATTATTTACAGGTTTTTTCCCGAAAAATGGCAATACATGATTATCAAGAATACCTTTATAATCTATTATTGTTGATGGCTTGCATGTCGCTGTAATAATGGTGTCCACCCATGTTGCAGCATACTCGGAAAATAGCGGTACATGATTCTCTTCCTGTTCGTCAGATTCGTTGGATAAATCAAAATTACCCAATACCATTTTTGCATCTATTTTTTTTGCTACTTCAAGTGCAACCCTCTTGTCCTTTCCAATCCTCTTCGCTTTTCTTTTCCCATTATAATTAATGAAAATCCACCAATCTCCTGAACCTTTTATTTTTTCTCTGACTTTAACGCCCATATTCCCTCCAGAATTGTTTGTTTTATGGTCGAGTTAAAGTCGCGTCAAAACATCTCACTGCAACTCTAATCTTACCATAATTATATGGGAATCATACTTCTTTTGTTTGGAGAGACTTCCCCAAATACAGACATTTTTTGATCAATAGAAATAATTCCCGAACATGCTTCAGTGGCTTTTGAAAATTTGTCTGGAAGAACAAAAAATATTCAACTTTGGGGAAGTAGCCATTTCCGCACAGTTCATAGTTAGATTGAGATGCACACAGAAGTTCTTTTGATGAATTCTATTAAAATAAAAAATATTCGACTTTGGGGAAGTGGCAATAAGACTCCATGGTACGTTGTGATCAGCAATAGATGAATTCTATTGCAGCAGCTTAGACGAATAGTCCGAGTGATTCTGCTATTTACCAAAAAAAATAAAAAAAATTCAAACTTGGGGAAGTACCGATCTGACAACATGATATTTGATTAGTATTGCATGATGAATTTTAAAGCATTCGGTTTGAAAGATTTGAGTTGTGAATTTTGCTGCTTCAAAAAAAAATCAAAAAAAGTGCAAAGTTGGGGAAGTCGCCATTTTTGCATCGTTTATAGTGAAATTGAGATGAAGAGATAAGTTCACTAAAACCAAATGAAAGGGGGTGATTTGATGAAGGGAAAAACCAAAAAAAAATCGGCTGTTGAAGTTGGATATCTTTCCGTTACTGAAGCTGCTGACTACCTCAGAGTATCGGATCGGCTGATGAGGGGGCTATTAATAGACCCTGTAAAACCGCTGCCTCATTTTAGAATCGGGAATGCAGGACGGCTAATCAGGATAAGGAAAACGGATATCGATGTCTGGGTGGAAAACTTCAGACCGACATCAGAAATCAACATCGATGAGATTGTAGCGGAACTCATGATGTAACTAATGGTTACAGGACTTGGAGACGTCCGAGACCTGTATATAAGTAAAACAAAAAGCTGCTTTGATCAGGCAGTTGAGAATTGAAATATGAGCTCAAAATTATAAAAGGCATGCCTTCTAAAAAACATTAATTAGGAGGAAAAAATGGATTTTGAAAAAACAGAAAACATTGAAAAAAGAATAAAGTTTCCAGCAATTGGAGAAGATACACATCAACTAACTGATGCAGAAATGCAATTAATTGAAGAAATAAAAATTCTCAATAATTCAGTAAGAGAATTAGCTTTAAAAAATTATTATAAAATAGGAACAAAGTTTCATAAAGTTTACTCAAAATCATACGGAAACGACACTGTTACACAAATAGCCCAAAAAGCTGATATGTCCAAATCCACTCTGTACAAATGTTTAAAAATTGCTGATTTGTTCACTGATGAAGATATCGAATTCTTTTGTTCTGGAGGTACCTTTGTCTTGTCTCATAAGTGGATCAAAGCATTCACTCCATTCGGGAGAGAAGCGATTATGGAGACATTTAAAAAATCTGGGTCTTTGCAAGAGTTCAAAGAAAAGATGAAATCTCTAAAACTTGAACAAAAGCAACAAACTTCAGATGTAAAGAGCGAGCATTCGGTTGAAGATGACTCTGAAAAATATCCTTCAAATTTGCCCCCGGGGGCAAAATCTCCAGAACAATCAGACGAACAGTCCGTTAATAATGTTGGCAAAGATCAGGTTTCTGATGACCAAAATGATACTCAATTGCAATTGCCCGCTGATTCTTCAGAAAATAATGATGAAAATGCTAACGATGGTCAGCATTCCGATTCTGACACAAGTGAAAAGGGAGCAGATATAAATACCTCTTTCCAAGACATCAACTCAGACAAGGCAACTGGTGAAGATTCTACCGATACAGGTTCTCATAATAAAGAAACAAGTGGAAATAACTCTACTGAAACAGTCCCCAAGGAAGATTCAGCCGGAGCAGAGAAGTTTGATAATGAATTGTCTGTATTAAATGATAATAGAAGTGACAATGTTAACCCAAATAATAACGAAGGTAATGATATAGCTACTTCTGAAAATGAAGAGAGCAGACCAGCTACTCCTAAACCTAATTCCTCTAAAACTAGTACTATCAAGCAAAGTGCTGGTGCTTCTGTCCCTTCCAGTCCTGTAAAAAGTGCAAGTGCTGGAGTGAGTCTTAAAGATCGTCTTGATAGCAAATCTCCTAATAATGTTTTAGATGCAATTGATCTTGCAGCAGCCGGTGCAAAACTGAAACATCTTGAGGCGGAAAATAAAAGATTGCTTGAAAGAATTACTGCATTGGAAACAGAAAATTCAAAATTAAAACAAGAGGTTGAAAAACTTCGTTCCCAACAGTCAGAAGAAGAGTTCCATATAGATATAGATGATTTTTTGCAAAGTTCTGAGACGGAAGAGGAAGAGGAAAAGGACGTTGAGATGGCTTAATTTGAACACCAATGGTGTCAGTAATGGTGCTGACACCAAAAACAAGAAAAAATGGAGAAAGCTTATGCCAGACAATTTTACCTTTGTTTATAATCAAGAAAATAATAACCCACCCGTTGCTGAAATAAAACCAGCCGATGTAGATATGATAGCTAAAGTAATAAAAAAGACTTTAGGTTCACATATTATTTTTGAAGGTTCTATTTATTATGGAATTTATCAACCAGATAAAAAATCTTTTTTAATTACAAGATGTGATTTTACCCCATTAATTCCCCCTAATATTAATATCAGCGTTTACATAGATCAGAACGTCAGGAGAGCTATGGGGAGCTTCAAAGGCAATTTGAATTTATCAATATATGATTTAAATGAAACACATTATTTTTTTACAAATGGCATTTTTAACTGCAATATTCCAAAGATTCAACCACAAAACATCAAGGAGTTGATTCCAGACTTAAGCGGGGGTATCAAACTTACAACCGATAAATGTAATAACATGAAGAATGCGACAGGCAAAGTTGACTATGTAGATATTGTCATTTTAAATAATAATATTAACAGCATTATACCCTCTAATTCAAAAATAATGATGTCTTTTGATCCGCTGGCTACCGCAGAAAAAATGAATAAAATTCCAGATTTAGTCCTTCGTTCATATCATTTTTTTAATATTATCGCTGATGAGATTACCTTTATCATTGGTTTTCATAACGGTAACTTCTGGCTTTATTCTGTCGTAAAAATTGCAGAAGATATTGTCATTGAACAGTTTGAGCCACTTCAACTCGTTGAATAAATGCTATCACAATATGGAGCAGCCGCTCTGTTTTTCCTTGGGATACTGCTCCATTAACCAAAGGAAAATGATCATGAAATTTATACCAGTATTGCAAATGGTAAGTCATGGAATCAGCTTTGCTCTGATGTATGCGATAATAAATATTTCAGGCACAGGTTTGATTTCACTATTTGAAGCGTTTAAACAGGATTCTTTTGGACTGGATACTTTATACACTTTTCGTAAAAAGCTGGAACAATTCAGGAAAGAGACGATCATTCCAGAACATGGTCATCTTTACATAGATTCTGGCGGATACAGCTTTATACAAGGATTAATCCACCCTGATGATCTTAGAAAACTTATAACAGTATATTTGCACTTTATGATTGATGAACTAGATAATTATTACAGAATTTTCAGTTTAGATTTACCATTCAGCTCCAAGTATAACTTATATAATACTAAAGAAAATGTCTTTCTTTTTAATCGAATCTCTATTCTGGAGACATTCAACATTATAAAACAAATTCCAGAACTATCTGATAAATTTATCTTTATCTGGCAATTCAGGTTGGTTGAATCTTACAGAATCTGGTGCGAAATTTACGATGAAATATGTTCTCTTGGGTATGATAAACTCATCAAACATCGTGCTATTGGAGGTTTAGTCGGTCTTAAAGGAGAAACTCAAATTATTTTTTCGCCCTTCATGGCTTTGGCTTACCGTTGTTTTAAGGATTACATTACTTCTGGAATATTTCATATTCCTTTCCAGCTTCATCTACTGGGTGTTTACACACTGTCAGACCGTTTCATGATTGCCTACTTGGAGATAGTTTTTGATAGATACTTGCAGCAACTATCAATCAATTCTGGAGTATCGTTTTCATACGATTCCACAAATTATTTTAGAACGGCACAGTTTAATGCACGTAGTAAACTTGCTATCCACAGTTATCAAAATGGACAGCTCCATTATTATTCAACTGCATCTGACGTTCCTGATTATATACTTAGAAAAGTTTATAATACTGCTGAATTGTATAGCCATATTTCTGGTGAAATCAATCGAATAAAACATGGCGAAAGAATGTCAGATAACAATTCTTTTGCACCACTTAAAGCATTTACCTTTATTCAAGAAGACAGGTTTATTGAGGATAGGATAAACCAGTATAAGCTTGTAGATATTTTGTTTCAAACCAATGATATAGCGTCCTTTCGTGATGATACAGAACGACCCCTTGATCAGATATTAACATCAGAACCTCAGTTTTTTGGGGAGTGTTTTAAAGAAAGCATCATGGACAATATGATCAAACTTTATCGACTCCACAATTGGTGGAGTGTTGAAGGTGCTGATTACAAAAGGCTTAATAGTATCATTGAAGAATTTATTGCAATGATTGGTGCGACAGGCAAGCTGATGTAAAGATTATACACGACTCTTTCTTCTGAAAACCATAGAGCAATCCTCAGGAAAGAGTCAAACCGTAAATAAAGGAGGTTAACTTAAATATTAACAATATTAGTGATGGAAATTAAGCATTTTTTACTTATTATAAATTAAAATATAAAGGAAATTAAAATGAAAGAGGAGATAAAGACACCAAAAGAATTGTATGAGGGAGAGGAGCGTCTGGTATATCATGCAGAAGTAAAAGGCGATGCTCATGGAATTAACATTTTAAGCCAGCTTCTGAATGAAAAATTGAAAAACTATTATTCTGGTTCAGCAGATGACCATTTTGATGATGATGAGTTAGGTCTATATTCTCCGGCAGATTTTTATAATAAATATGATCATATATCAGAACTTTTTTGGACTATAGTTTATACATCAGATAATGTATTACACTTTTTTTGTAATGACCTTGTTAATGGCAACAATGCAATGATTGAGACTTTGTTCGGAAAGAGGGAAGCCTTTTATGATTGTCAAAATCATTTTCAAATTAAAGAAAAATTGAGTTCTGAACCAGATGAAATAGAGCCATTCATGTATTTTATTTCTATTTATTATATCTCAACGCTTCCTCATGATGACTGGACTATAGAAAGTATACCTCTTACAGGAGAAACTCTTAATAATATCAAAACGTATAATCCAATATTTATCAATCCAAATGACTTTAAAGAAATACCCGCCAATGAAAAGATGGATTTATTCGGGGACATTGACAGTAATGACCTTATTACTATCTCCCACGAAAATTCTGAAGACACAGTTGGTAAGAGCATAAATATAAATGTTACAGTGCATTTTCATAAAATAAACAATAGCATATCCTATAAAAAACTGTCTTCCAATCAAGAACTATACCTCAGATACGCATATCAAACAGAATTGTTCAAAAAGTTGGATATAAAGAATCTGGAGCTTCAAATATCTGATGAAGAGTTTTTTGATTGGAAAAAGGTGGTAGTTGGCAACGTAATTGATAATATGTTTTGGTCTTACGAGGCGATTCCAAGCCGTTCATGGAGTTTTAATTTTGAAGCTCCAGATATGTATTAAATAGCTGTATAATTTAAACCAATACAACTATAAATTTTCCAAATATGATCTCAATTAAATGTTAAAAAAACGGGTTAGAAGCAGTATTATCAACTTCTAACCAGTTTAACCTTCTCCCTCCAAAGTATTAACTCAAAAACTCTTCTTTTGTTTACTCTGCATCTCCCATTCTTTCTCTTCTCCCAAATAATTCCAATCAAACTTGATCGCCTCTTTCAATGCTATATAGACATCAAATGTTAAATATCACTATTTCTGCGTTCTTATAGGTTAGAAAAATAGGACTATTAAATGCAAGGTTCTAAAGGAACATAGATATAAAGATATAACCTATTTGAAATAATATTTTGAGGACAATAGTAATAAATAGCTTGTTCCAGCAAAAACATATTTTATACTAAGTAAAATCAATAAGCTAATGAAAGTGTTGCATGAACTCTACTATAAAAAGGGGGTGATGATATAAAAAATTGTTAATAAAGATTCTTGCTGCCAAGAAACTGTTTTTGACCACAATCATAATCCGTAATTACCCATTATTAGAGCTATTCTTAATATTCTGCCATTACAACAATACCATTCAATATAAAAATAAGTGTTTTAATAGCTAATAAAGATGCTGACAGCATCTTTATTAGGACTATATGGACATCATAAGGTGTCATATATCACTATTTCTGCATTTTTTATGGAGTATTATATAGCTCATTAAAACAATATAGGTATTAGGAATAATACTCTTAAATATTCATTAATATCTATTAGATAGGAGGAATTAAGATGAGAAAACAATCATCAAAAAAACAAAGAAACAAGAAGTCAGTCCAAGAAGAAAGTTTTGATAGTTTATTTTCAAAAATAGATGGCAGTATAAATTTTTATTACAAAATAAATACTTTACCAAAATGTGTGGATAACCCCCTGTGTCAGGATAGATGTCGCCTCTGATGAGAAGTTAAATTTTGGGGGATAGAGGTGATATTTATGGGATACTCTGTTGAAATGAGAGAATCAGTGATAAAGAAAGTACTGTTTGGAGAAAAAACGCATTGCTTTGTTTACAGAGATGAGTCTCAGCATTACCATGAAACCCATAATGACGATTAATAATACAACAGGTGTATTTCCCATAGTCAGAAGCTCATAAATAGTAAAATGTTTTAAGTTATTTTAGGAATATGGGCAATGATTCATATCAATTTCATTTTCCAGTCCGAAATATTGTGTTTTACGGTATCGAAATTAATACCCATCAGGATAATCTTTTTTCCGGTCTGCAGATACCGGGTCGCATATCCTTTGTCCTGTATCTGCTCAAGTGCTGCATCTGCACTCTGATTACATTTGAACTCGATGATAAAAATTTTTTCGTGAAATTCCACTACCAGATCAATTCTGCCTTCACAGGTCAATACTTCACTGCTGGCAGCCGCACCTGATGCACATACCATCAGATAAAAGATGGTATGAAAGTAGGCTTCATCTCGTCTTGATTCCAGAACGTATGGAATAGATGCGTAAATGGCTTTCAGGGTTTCAATAAACCCATTAAAATCCTGTTCTCTGAGATATTTCGACAACAGAACAAATCGAGAGTTCTCCCTGCTTCCCTTGGTGCAGGAATGGAACAGAATTTCTAAAAATGCGGTTTTTACCTCCTGATTAGGATAACCAAACGTGTAAAGTCCTTCTTCAATATCCTTTATTGTTACATATCCTGTCTGAAAAAGAAGGGCTTCTGGCTGAAGGTTCTCCAGATCATACACGCTGAAAAGGGCTTCTGTAGCCTGCATATTTTCAATAGCCGGCAGATACCAGCTCTTCTCATGCAGAAGATTTACCAAAAAAGCCGGGGTACCTGTTTCAAACCAGTAATTTTTAAACGCTTTTTCATTCAGTGCCCGCAGAACTGAAAAGGGATTGTAAACCAAGATATCTTTTTCAGAAAACCTATATCCATTATAATATTTTTGCATATTTTCAATGATCTGGCTCGGTGTCTGACCCGATTCACGAGCAAACATCTCAATATGTTCTGAAAAACAGCTTTCCAGCTCTTTATGGGTATATCCGAACATATCAGCGTATTTGCGGTTCATTGTAAGGTCACTTAGATTATTTAACTCCGAAAAAATGGAAACCCTGCTGAATCTGGATACACCTGTTGTAAAGACAAATTTAATAACAGCCGCAACATCTCCGCCTTTGATAACTCCCATAAAATTCTTTAGAATATCGCGGTTGGTTTTGGCTATCTCCAGTGCCTTATCTCCTTTTCCAAGATGATCAATCATGGGTTTATCGTATTCGTCTATCAGAACCACTACAGGCATGCGTGTTTTATTATAAAGGGAGAGAATCAGCTCTTTAAACTGTTCTTTTAATAAGGATTCGCCAAGTTCGATTCCATAGAGTTCTCCTGAATTTCTCAGACTGCTTGCAAGTCCCTGTTTTAAAAAATTCGGTGTATCGTGGCTGATCTGGTTAAAATCTATTAGAATAACAGGGTATTCCCTCCATTCCCAATTTGTATTTTCTGCGATCCAGAGTCCATCAAACAACTCTTTTTTACCTTGAAACAGACACTTTAGAGTAGAAATAGTCAGTGATTTGCCAAACCTTCTTGGTCGGGAGAGAAAATAATATTTACCTTCATCAGCCATTTGAAAAATATGCCGGGTTTTGTCCACATAGATATTACCATTTTTACGGATACTTTCAAAAGATGAATCTCCTGTGGGGAGATTTGGAAGTTTTTTCATTGGATAGTCCTTTTTATATTATATGCTTAAACAAACACTATATTTAGTTTCTCGACTATTTTTTGCAACTCTATTCTTTCATCATTGCATATACAAAGTTCCAACTCATTTAGTATCATCAATGTTTTGCGAAAAAGATACTCATTCTCGTTACGATCCCTATTCAAATTATATGATGTAATTGCTCCGCTTGTATAACCAAGAAAAGTCAGATTACTATTTTTCATTATTTGAACGGGCATTTTCATACATTCCACCTTAATTATCAGCCTTACGATATCTTCATATATTTTCTATCAACGAATTTTTATTGTTTTTCCATCAACCAAATTGACTTTTTTCTCAAAACCACTAAAACAATTTGGAGATAGCGGGTTGTTCTTAATCTATAACCTATTATATTTCTGCTGTTATCTCCAATCTCCCATAACAACAAAAGGTGCCCAGAAAAAGGGATGTGCCAGAATCAGGCTGGCTCTTTACTGCCTGCATGGCAAGCTGCAGAGAGCGGGTCTTGGTTCTGTTATTTTGAATATAGTGCCAATAAAAATTCTCCATAAGAGTGCTGGTAGAGCTGTCTGCAACCTTCCATAGACCCAGCATTACAGAAGAAGCACCTGCAAAAAAAAGCCCTCTGCTAAGACCCACAAGCTCGTCTGCATTTGATAGATGGCTTAAACCAGATTCGCAGGCACTTAATGTTACAAGATTACAGTTTAAATTTTTATTATAAAAATCAAGCAGATATGTTTTTCTAAATTCATTGGGATTAGGAGGGATATCAATCCCTGATAGGAAAGGCTGATGATGATCAAAATAACCATGACATGCTATATGTATTATATCGTATGGTTTCTCTAATGATTCAGCTTTACTTAAAAATGCGTTCTCATTAGTAAATATCTTTTTATCCAGAGTATCACAAGCAGCACTTATCATGCTTACCTCAGATTCTATATGGGGCAGGTCTCCGCTGTTTTTGGCAAGAATCAAGGCTCGATCCTTGTGTAAACGATTCTTCTTCATACAATAATTAAGAGCAGATACTGACGGGGTGTACCCGATTTCCACCTGATCACACAGATATAGCAGCTCATTTTTATCAAAAAGGAGATGAAAAGGGAAATAGTGCCAGAATAGATGCGGAGAAATGAGGATACGTTTGAACTTCTTTAGTAATGGTTTAATCTGTTCAAACAGCAGATCGTATAAATGAGTCATTGGTATTTGAAAATTCCTCATAAACTCATGCGATCTAACAGACGACAGCTTATCAATAGACATTAATTGATAAATATTGTGTACATTTTCTAACCCCTCCTGCATTGAAATATTAACAATCGAATGGGCAGCAAAATTGTCTGGGAAAATAAACACAATAGAAAGCTCTCGCTCTGCCTGAAATAGGTTCAAAACAACTGTATCTTGAGGTATAGAACAGCGGATATGTTCAGTTTCTTGATAAGGTCTGTAAATTAACGATGCCTCTTCTGGAGAGCTGTTAACCAGTTCTGTATAAATTATTTTAAATGCTCTATTTTTATCATCAAGAGCGTCTAATAAACTCTGAGCATACTCTTTATCTTTATCTGCTTTTGATCTGATTAAACCCTCTTTTAAAAAAGATGAATCTTTTAAAGAGATAGCTTCCAGAGCAGCGTTAATCTCATCAATTTCATTTAAAATAGCAGCTGCCTGTGAAAACAACCGGGCAGATTTTCCCTTTTTGTTGATTATTAAATTACCAGATAGCAGATCAATTAATGATTTAGCTTTTGCTCTTTCAATATAATCAAGGGCTATTTGTGGTTGATTTAACTCAAAACTGCATTTAACAGCCATCTCATAGGCTTCACAAAACATGTCTGCATAGGATATTCTGTGGAACTCTTTTTTTAATTTCCGTCTTATTTCTTCATTGATATTGATGGATTTATCAAAAGCTGTAACTGCCTCTATTGTGTTGTGTTTATATTTTTTAAGATAGTTTCCTAAAATATTTAGTGCTAATGCCTCATTTGATTTAGAGCCTGCGGAGCCAAATAGTTGGATAGCTTCCTGTAGTATTTTTTCTGTTTCAGTGTCGCCGCCGATCAAATAGTGTGCAAGTCCCATATTCATAAGAGTGTTTGCTCTGGCAAAAGCTGAATCCATGTTATCTGAAATCGACAACGCATTTATAAGAAGAGACAAACTTTCTTTTACAGTTTCAGGGGAATTATCTGATTGCAGCAAACAAATCGCATAATTATTCAGAATCTGCACCTCTTGGTGTAAATTTTGATTTGCTCTGGCAGAATCAAGTGCAGTTTCAAAAAGTTTGTAAGCGTGTGCAAACTCTTCTAAGTCTCCATAGAAACATCCGAGATTATTGCAGACCGCAGGAAAATTTTTGATATCTTCGCTTTGCATACAGAGATCAAATGCAAACTCACCATATTCTAATGCTTCGTCATGCTGCCCGATACTGTCATAAATCAAACATAGGTTTGAGATTACCTGATTCTGAATATTCCATCGGTCTGGAAGCCCTGAGATAATCTCCAATGCCTTGTAATTATACTCTAATGCACTATCTAAATCTCCGATTTGTCCAAAATATCTTCCAAGACCAGCTAACGTCTTTGCATATGTATCTTTGTCGCCAATTTTTTCTGCCAACGCAACTGATTTCTGGTAACTTTCTTTACTTAAATGGCTGTTTCCAAGCTCCCATTGAACATCTCCAAGCAGATTAAACAGCAATGCCTGTAACCGTTGGCATACAAATTCAACAGTTGAATCTAAGAAATCCACTCCTGTACGAGGCTGATTTGAGTAAATCGATATAGATTTTTGCAATAGCTTACGGGCTTCAAAGTAACGGCATTGTTCAAATAATTCCCGAGCTTTCTGAGGGGTTTCAATAATCTGCTTGACTGATGATTCAACATGAGGTTTGGAGGAGTCAGGAATAAGTTGCAGAATGTTTATAAGAAGATCGCCATCAGAAACCAGATTTTTCAAATATTGAGCTTGATCGGGTGATAATGATTCAAGTTTTTCATTAAAACCAGTATCACTATTTACAATATTTCTCATTTCTTCAGATGAAAATGATAGTGTCATGGCTGATAAATATTCTTCTTTTATTCTATAGTAGCCTGTTTAATATTTATAACGCCTAAGGAGTCTGTTTAAACATTCAGTCTCTAAAGATATTAATCTCCGCTATTGTCTGATTGTCTGATTTACAGGCAATAGTATATGTTCTGCTTTTATTAAGAGTAATTTCAGCCTGACCATTCTCGTCTGTAAAATATTCAGCCTCTATTATTCTATCATCTACAGTAATTTGAGTATTATCCATAAACTCATTTAAAACTGTTTGAAATAATGATAAACGTAAAATTAATTCATCTCCGCTCTCTTGCGGCAAGATGGTAATTTGAACAGATAACGGTGGGTCAGAGAAATCCTTAATAATTTCAAGACTATTAATATTATCAGTCTTAATAGTGGTTCCTCTTACTGCTGCTGGTACATTATTTGATAATATTTCACCTGATGTTTTTATAACACTTAACACATTATCCGAAATTTTTAGAAATATATCTATTATGTTTTGGTAATTTTTCTGCCTGTCGAGTTTATCAAGAACAGCAATGCTTTTGTGAAATAGATATTTATTTTCATTAATATCTATTTCCAATTTTTTTTTATGGCTGCTTAAATATATTCCTCGTAAGCATTGAGAACAGGTTTCACAATGATGTTCAAATTTCTCTGCTTCTGTATTGTTCATCTGATTGTTAATATACATATAATAATTTGTAAAATTATAGCTGCCGCATTTAATATTGCCTGATAATCTTTCAAGGTTTGCGATGGGAGATTCTGTAATCTGTAATATTGTTTTATATTTCATATATTTTAAGTTATTTCCTCCCATTTAAATTTGACACGTTATGCAATATATCACTATTTAAAAAACCTTTGCTTTTAAGCCTCTTTCTTATTCTGTTTATAATATCGCTGACTTGATCCGCTTTATTTTCAGGGAATCCAGACAATCTGGCAATTTCTTCGTGAGTCGGTCTGCACACTCTGTTAAGCTCCTTGTTGAGAATCTTTTCTCTTTGATTCTGCTTTTTGATGATTTCAGCTTTAACGGCTTGAATTTTTTTTTGGGCATTATCATCAGGGTTATCTGATAATTGTGTAATCTGATATTCCATTTTTAAAATTTCATGCCAGTAAAGAACTGCTTTCCCAAGAGCTTCGACTCTTTTTTCTTCTTTTTCTTCAAGTGATTTTGTAGTATTAGAAAGCTCTTCTTCTAATAAACTTAAAGCGATACCTCTAAATGCCGATAACTCTTTCTGCTCGTCTGCCGATAACGGGGAGTCAAAAATAATACTTAACCTGAAAATCCAATATTTCTGCTCCTCATTGATGCCCGCAAGGTGTCTAAAATTGTTATCCTGCTCTGATTCATTTTTTATTGCATCTTCAATGTCAATAAGATAAAAAGAGCCTGTATCTCCAATTATCTCCTCAATTGTCAGCTCAGAATCATTACTAACAGGCTCAGAAAAAGATTTAGTTAATAGGGCTGACTGTTTTTGGGGCAGCCTCTTAACAGTTTCTTGTTGTTTCAACCAATCAATGGTTTTGTTAACAGCAACTTTTCTAAGCCAGCTTCTTATGCCCTTGGAATCAATACATTGATTAAGGATACCTTCTGAATAAAGACTGATAACAATCTTTTCATGAATGTCTCCCAATATATCTTCATTATGGCATGACTGCCCATAACCATTTTTTATTAATTGTGATTGAATTGAATATTTTATTACAGGAATAAAACGATAAAAAAACTCTTCCCATGCACCTCTTTCTCCTTTTAGATTCTTACAAACTTCGACTAATTCATGGTCTGAAAGTTGTTTATAATCAATCTTTGACTGTTTGGTTGTTTTTACAGATGCTTTTAAAAGAGCCATTTTACCTCCGAGTAATATTAAAAAAGCATGCTATATTGCTGCTGGATTTTATACAATAATTTCAGTATCTATTTCAATACATGTAAAGATGTCAAATGTTATATTTATTCAATCAATTAAAAAATAGTGATGTTTTTTTTCAAAGAAATCGTTATCTGTTTTATGCCAAAGGAAATGCTGAGAGCCTTTGAATTTGTAAACACGCTTTAAGAGACTTTCTTCTTTAACAATTTAATTTAAATGGAGCGACAGAATGACAGAAGTTATATGCAAACGAAAGCTTGAGTCCAGCCGTTTCAAATCTATTAATCAGTTTGAAGATGATAGAAATACAATTAGACCAGTTGTTGAGTTTGAAATAGAGCAGGTTCAGAGAAATATGTCGGTAAAGCGTTCCATGGCAGAAGAGTTAAGAAAAATGGGGTTGTCTGAAATGGCTATTTCCAAAAATCTGAATATTAAACAATAAATTCAGCTTTTTCAGCAGGGGTGCGGTTCGCTGCCCCCTGCAAGCTGATAGTTTTTTCTATCTATATATAAACCTTAATGCTGAGGGTGCAATGAAATATTTTCCAATAATAGCTGTTAAAAAGATAAACAATAAAGTAAGAGGCTTTGCTGGATTAGAACTTCAATCCATTACTCAGGGAGAGCTTCTGCTAATTGATTCAGCCGTCAGAGACAGCAATATATCTGCACTTAATAAGATGCACCCGGGCCTGCTTCAAAATGTAAGGGAGTCATTTATTCGTTCGCTGTCTGAACTTGATAGTGCGTTATCGTTGGAATTATATATTACAGCTTTTCCAAGCTTAGTTACTCCAACAGAAAACAAATTAGAAATCCAGATGCTTATATGCGGCGAAGATGTATCAGAGGAGGAGCTTAAGGATAAAATCGTGTCAGCCTTCTTAAATCTAAAGCCTGTCCTCTCAGCTCTGTTCCCTGAAGCTGATTTTAAACCGATAACAGAAGCTGCAGCACTTTATAAAGTTAGAAATTACGATAATTTCAACTATGCGGTATCAATTGACAGGCGGATAGCGAATGTCTCTTTAGGAATGCTTTTTGGCGAAAAGCAGATAGGATTTAGTGCTGATGTTGATAAAAATATGCATGCTTCTGAAAAAACAGTTGTACGCCATCTTTTCCAGTGGCAGCCATCTTTGAGCGACTGGTCTCAGCTTATCAACACAATGCTCAACCAACTTGACCCCAATCGTATCCTTATCAGGTTGAAAAGCGTGCCGTTAAAAAAAGAAACATTACAAAGTTTAAAGAACACCATCTCTGTATGCGATCAGTTTCTTGTATCTGCAGGAGCGGAAAATGCAACCTTGAAGGAGCAGGCATCTGCAATCAGAAAACAGACTCTCTCAAGAATCGGGAAATTGATGGAAGAGAGTTTTTTTGTGGGTGTATTTTTATTAACTTCCAATATATCCAACCGTTTTTTAGGAAAAATATTGGGCAACAGTATAACATCATCTAAAGGAAGCTCAGAGGAGAATAGTTTCTGGGAAGGTGGTTTCAGGATATCCAATATATCTGTTAAAAAGGCAATGACTATTAACTATTATTCTGATAACGAAGAGCCTTTTACAGCAGCAGAAGCCTCATGTGCTTTTCGGCTGCCTAACCCTCCGTTTGAACAGATACCGCCGGGATTTCCAGTAAAGAGATTCCGTACAGCATTGGCAATGATAACCAGCAAGACAAATGATCCTGACAGTATAACTATTGCTGATAATATACATCAGGGCATTGAAAAACCTGTGATGGTTGATAGAGAGAGCCGTTTAAGACACTGTTTTATTTTAGGGCAGACCGGTTCTGGTAAATCAACACTGATGAAAAATATGATCATTCAGGATATTCAAGCTGGAAGAGGTGCAGCTGTAATAGACCCTCATGGAGAAATGATAGACAGCCTTCTTGGGCAGATACCAATGGAAAGAGCTGAAGATGTTATTTTGTTTGACCCCCTCGATATTGAGAGACCAATAGGGTTTAATATACTTGAATGGAACACTATTCAGGAGAGGGATCTCATTATTGACGAACTTTATCAAATATTCCACCATATTTATAATTTTGAGAAAACTGGAGGACCTGTCTTTGAGCTGTATTTTCGCGGAGCTCTTGCTCTTTTAATGGGAGATAAAAAAAGAACAGGTTTTATCCCGACTATATTAGATTTTGTCCTGTTTTTTCTTGATGTAAAATTCAGACGTTATCTCAAAGAAACAACTGATGATGTTTGTCTTCATGATTTTTTAAAACAGGCTGAAGAAGCAGGAGGAGATACTGCTTTGGCAAATGTTACTCCTTATATTACTTCAAAGCTCACAAGATTTCAGGATACAACACTGAAGCGTATTTTTGGGCAGGAATCTACCAGCTTCAATTTTGATAAGATTCTGGATAAGGGGAAAATTGTTTTAATTAAACTGGGTAAAGGAAGGTTCGGGCAGGTTACATCAGCTCTATTTGCAAATATGATTGTCAGCAGATTCAAACTTGCAGCAATGAAACGTAGTGAAAAAGCCCCATCTGAAAGACGTGATTTTTTCCTGTATATTGATGAAGCACATAATCTGCCGGCTGAGAATTTTATGGAGCTGTTATCAGAGGCAAGAAAATATAATGTAGGACTTATTCTTGCCACTCAATATGCAGCTCAATTGACAAAATCAAGTAAAGGTTCCAAAGATAATTTATTGTCAGCACTTTTAGGAAATGTTGGTCAGACTATCACATTCCGTTTAGGTCAAGAAGATGCAGCAGCAATAGGCGGAACTCTTTCACCTGTTTTTGGTATGCGGGATATCATTGCCTTACCCAATTGGCATGGGTATGTGCGGATGCAGCAGAATAGCAATTCAATATCTCCATTCAGTATAAGAACAATTATGAACACAACACCATATAATAAAAATATTGCAAACATGATTAAAAGATTATCCCGTTCAAACTATGGAATGGATAGTGCGGTTGTTGACAAAAAGATTCTTAATCGAAGAAATGCTTGGAAAAGTAATCCCTTCGCCAGTTAAGCAGCCCTTTTATGAGGATGAGCCTATATCACCGAGGGGCATTTGTAATTTTTCAAAAGAAATAATTTTTATATTTGATGCTGAATTATAAGGAATAAGGAGATATATGCCGAGAGAAATACCAAGACATAGCGAAGTAAGCGGAATTGCATCTGCTGCATACCTTAAAGCTTCAAAACATGTTTATGAAGACAGTTACAGAATGCTTTCAAATGCTGTTAAATTGGTTAGGGAATCAAGCAGGGGTCAGATATTTGCAGTTTTTGACGGAATCAGCAGTGCTAAAAGAGGAGGGCATTCAGCTCAAAAAATGGCTGAAGAACTCCTAAGATTTTATAGAGAGCCAAAAAAGTTCCCTCGATCAAGTGAAGGCATTAAAACCCTTCTGATGGAAAGCAATAATAATATTTGTAATTGGGGTGTTGAGGCTCATAACACAGGTGATAGATCACTTGGAGGTTGTGCAGGAACTATTGCATGGATTTATGAAGAATCTGCTGTGATATTTCATGCAGGAGACACCGTTGCATACTATATCGGTTGTGGTAACAATGCTGTAACACAATTAACTCCCCTTCATCAGAGAGAAGATGGAGCTATCTATAATTATTTTGGTATTGGGAATTCTTTAAACATTTACATGAAAGAGATAAAGTTAGAGGAAGGTGATCGTCTTTTACTGTTATCAGACGGTGTGACCAAATCATTTGATATGCATGAGATAGCTGATATCATTACAGCTAATGCAAATAACGATATTGCAGTTTGGGAATTGGTTAGATTATCAAGATTAAAAGGTTCACAAGATGATATAACTGCTATGCTTATTGAGTTTGAAGATGAAGATATTGAATAAACCACTATTATATTTATTGAATAGTCGAGGCTGATCATGGATGATATATTGGTTTTTATCAGCACCTAAAAAGTAAATCAGAAATATTGCTGAAAAGGTAAAACAAAAAATTGTAAAAAAACGGATAGCTTTGTTTTTTTGCAATTAGTATAATACGTTAAATATATCTAAATTAAGAACATAAAATTTAGATATAAAATGTGATTATCACCTTTTACCTTAAAGGAGCAATATCATGACAGAAGTTATATACAAAAACAGAAGCAGCGAAAATCGTTTTAAACCTATGATTCTTCAACCAAAGGCAGATACAGCCGTTCTCAAAAATACTATAAATCTTACAAGCGAACGTGCTCAGACAAATATGTCTGTAAAGAACTCTATGGCAGAAGAGTTAAGACAAATGGGGTTGTCTGAAACGGCTGTTGCTAAACATCTGAACATCAAATAAGAGAAGCCTTTTCTGCATTGTTCTTAAAGGTAGAGATGCACAGTTATGCGTCTCTACTGTTTAAGTTCAATTTAAAAAGGTTATGCTGATATAAAATATAATGCGGAGTTAATAGTGAAATACTTTCCAGCAATAATGACTCAAAAGGTAAATAATAAAATAAGAGGATTTGCAGCATTAAAAATTGAATCCATTATCCAAGGCGAACTTCTATTATTAGATTCAAGTGTCAGGGATAACAATATATCCGCACTCAACAAGATGAATCCTGCTGTACAGCAGAGTACAAGGGAGTCATTTATCAGGGCTGTATCTAAATTGGATAATGCTTTATCACTCGAATTATATATTACAGCTTTTCCAAGTCTTGTCCACCCTGCAGAAAACAAACTTGAGATTGTATTGTTTATATGCGGGGAAGAAAAATCAGAAGAACAGATTAAAGAAAAAATTGTTTCAGCCTTTTTAAATATCAGACCCGTTATGACAGCTCTTTTTCCTGAAGCTGATTTCAGACCAGTGTCAAGTTCTGAAAACCTTGTTGAGATTAGAAATCACGACAATTTTCAATATGCAAGCACTATAAATAGAAGAGTTGAAAAAATTTACTTGGGATCACTATTCGGTCATAAGCAGATAGGCTTTGGTGGAAAAGTCGAGGAAAATTTAAATCCTTCTGAAAAAGCTGCTGCACAGCATCTGTTCCAATGGCAGCCATCTTTCAGCGACTGGTCTCAACTAATCAATACTATGCTCAACCAGCTTGATACTAATCGTATAATTATCAGATTAAGATCTGCTCCGCTGGGAGAACAGACATTAGATAATCTTAAGAAGACGGTTTCTGTATGTGATGAGTTTCTCGCGTTTAAAGGTTCTGAAAACATAACTCTGAAAGAGCAGGCAGCAGCGATCAGAAAAAAAACTCTTTCAAGGATTGACCAATTAATTCAACACAGTTTTGATGTCGGAATATTTTTGTTAACTGCAAATATAACAAATGGTTTCATGGAGGAGATACTTGGAAGCAGTATCACTGCATCAAAAAGTTATTCCGATGAGAATACTTTTTGGGAAGGTGGTTTTAATATCTCAGGGATTTCTGTAAAAAATGCTGTTGACATCAGCTGTTATCCTGAAAAGGAAGAACCTTTTACCGCATTAGAAGCATCATGTGCCTTCCGTCTGCCCGCTCCTCCATTTGAGGAAGTGCCTCCGGGATTTCCTGTAAAACGCTTCCGCACAGCATCAGCCATGATAAATTATAAAAATAATGATAAAAACAGTATTGTTCTTGCTGATAATATCCATAAAGGGATTGAAAAACCAGTAATGATTGATAGAGAAAGCCGTTTGAGACATTGTTTTATTTTAGGACAGACGGGTACAGGCAAATCAACACTGATGAGCAATATGATAATTCAGGATATTCAGGCTGGCAGAGGAGTGGCTGTAATAGACCCTCATGGAGAAATGATAGATAATATTATCGGACGAATACCATCAAACAGGATTGAAGATGTTATTTTGTTTGACCCTCTCGATATTGAAAGACCAATAGGTTTTAATATACTTGAATGGAACACTATTCAGGAGAGAGATCTCATTATTGATGAAATCTATCAAATATTTAATCATATCTATGATTTTCAGGAAACCGGAGGACCTGTCTTTGAGCAATATTTTCGAGGAGCTCTTGGACTTTTAATGGGGGATAAAAAACGCACTGATTTTATACCTACTATATTAGACTTTGCTTCTGTTTTTGTTGATGAAAAATTCAGGAGCTATCTAAAAAAGAAAACAGATGATGTCCATATTAAGGACTTTGTAAAACAAGCAGAAAATGCGTTCGGAGATGCTAGGCTGGAAAATATAACTCCTTATGTTACTTCAAAACTTACAAGGTTTCAAGATACAACGCTGAAGCGTATTTTTGGTCAGGAATCTACCAGCTTCAATTTTGATAAAATTATGGATAAAGGAAAAATTGTTTTAATTAAACTCGGTAAAGGAAGATTTGGTCAAGTTACATCAGCACTGCTTGCAAACATGATCGTCAGCCGGTTTAAACTGGCAGCAATGAAACGGGGAAATAAACCACCATCTCAACGGCGTGATTTTTTCATTTATATTGATGAGGCACATAATCTGCCTGCTGAGAATTTTATGGAGCTGTTATCAGAGGCAAGAAAATATAATGTAGGGCTTGTTCTTGCCACTCAATATGCAGCTCAATTGACAAAATCAAGTAAGGGTTCCAAGGATAATTTATTGTCAGCACTCTTGGGAAACGTTGGGCAGACAATTATATTTCGTTTAGGTCAGGAAGATGCACGAGTAATGGCAATGATTCTTCAGCCTGTTTTTGGTAGTCAGGACATTATTGCACTGCCTAACTGGCATGGATATGCCCGGATGCAGCAAGGTAATAATGCTGTCCCGCCATTTAGTATAAGAACAACAGTAGATAAAACACTATATGACCCAGAAGCTGCAAAAAAGATTATAACCTTATCTCGTTTTAAATATGGAACAGACTATGCATCAGTTGATCAGATGATTCTTAATCGCAGAACTGTGTGGAAAAATTAAGCAGAAGTCTTGGTTTATCTGATGATATTACCGCTGTTATGATTGAGGTAGTTTAATGAATGATAATAAAATGGCAGGCAAACCACAAAGATTCCGTATCCTGTTAATAGAAGATAATGTTAAACGTATAGAGACTTTTATACAATGGGTTGGTGAACATACACTTTTAGCAACAGCTTCAAGTGCCGGAGTTGCCATGGGTATGCTCAGAAGAGATAATAACATCAAAAACGGGAGAGTTTACAGCGGGATTTTGTTAGATCATGATTTGCAGGAACAGGCAATTACTGTCAGCGACCTCTCTTTATCATCGACAAACCTCATTGACCTGATTATTGAAAATATATTTAAAGATGTTCCAATATTGATGCATTCAATGAACGAAGTTCAATCAATTACCATGAAAAAAAGACTTGAAGCAGCGGGTTTTGAAGTTATTCAAATTCCAATGAAAAAATTGAAAAAACCTGCTTTTGATGAGTGGTTAAAATATTGTTACGAGTTATGGGAAGATGAGAATATCCCTGTGTCATGAAATAAGCCGCCTCATAAGAGCAATTAAATAATCATATTAATTAATGGGAGGGATTGAAATGGAAAAAGAAACACAAGAGGAGAGATCATTAAAAAGAGCTAAACTATTTAATAAGATAGCTTTAGAGAATTATAAAAAAATGGAACGGAAGGAGGACGAAGAATTTATAAAACATCAAAAAGAGGCTTTTGAAATTCTTAAAAAAGCAAGCAGTAAAAATAAGAAATAATGTGACGATATATTAATTATTAGCTGAAAAATAGGGCATCCTTCATTTGCCAGTTGACACTTCTTGATGCAATATCCCTATTTTTCAAGGATTTGTTGAAAGGAAGTGTCAACTACTTTTGGGTTGATATGAAGGATGCCAAAAATAGAATTGAAATATCAGTGTAATGATAACAAGACACTAAACCATTATTTAGTGTAAATAAACCAATGAGAATTAGTAAAATACACAGTATCAGACTTCATGAAGATGCAAAAAAAAGTTCAAATTCTCGTTTTGTAACTACGGGAAATATTGATGAAAAAGCAGAATATTATAGTTGCAGCGTTCATTGTAAATAACGACAAGGTGCTGTTAGCCAAACGCTCTTCAACAAAACGTATCGCTCCTGATAAATACCACCTGCCAGGTGGACATGTAGAATTTGGAGAACACCCAGAACACGCTTTAATACGAGAGATAAAGGAAGAGCTGAATCTTGATATTCTTGTTAAGATGCCTTTTTTTACTCTATCATACACCTTTGATGATGAGCATACGATTGGTATTATTTATCATGCTGTGCCAATATCTCCATTTGAAGAAATAACAACAAATTCTCTGGATATAGACCATATCATCTGGATTTTTCCTCATGAGATAGACACATATTTAGAAAAGAATGACCACAACTATCAGGCTGTCCTGCAGGGCTATGAATTGGATTGAATGAATAAGGGTAACTCTAAATGATTCTTCATATTCCGCACTCATCCCGCTTAATTCCAGAAAATCTGCGAGACCAGATCATTCTTTCAGACGAAGAACTCTCAATTGAGCTTCTTTTAATGACAGATGCATTTACAGATGAACTATTCTTTTTGCCGGACACAAGCAGGGTGCTTTTTCCAATATCCAGACTGCTTGTTGATGTAGAACGTTTTCCAAATGATACGGACGAGCCTATGAGCAGGGTGGGTATGGGTATTATATACAGCCATACTGCTTATGGAAAGATACTCAAACGGATAATTGAACCTCATGAGAGGATGAGTCTTATATCTCAATACTACGCTGTCCACCATCAGTCTCTTATAACAGAAGTAAAAAAAGAGCTGCGGAACTATGGCAAAGCAATAGTTGTTGACTGCCATAGTTTTCCAATGCAGCCATTACCGTGTGATTTAGACAGGATGCAGCCAAGACCAGAGTTCTGTATCGGCACTGATGACTTTCACACGCCTAAGAAATTAAGCCGGTTGGTTGAGATGAATCTGAAGAAAATGGGTTATAGTGTGGAACTGAATCGTCCATTCAGAGGCACTATCGTACCAATTGAATTTTTCAGAAAAGAGCCTCAAGTTGAGTCAATAATGGTTGAAGTGAACCGTTCCCTTTATATAGATGAGATGACCGGTGTAAAAAAAGGACAATTTGAATTTATCAAAAACCAAATACAGACCCTTTTGTATTCAATAGTAAAGGACTATAATGGATTGGATTACTGAACAAATTGCAATTGGAGGCATTCGGGACGCTGCTGCGTTTTTTAAGAATGAACAAAAAAAAGCATCATCTTCTGATATCAACGCAATCTTGTGTTTAGACCCTGATTGCAAAAACTGCGATAAGCAGTCGGAAAATTTCAATATAGAGTGCTTACCGTTAATTGATGGTTCAGGCAATGATATTAGAAATCTTAATGATGCTGTAGATTTTATAGATGATGTTGTCTCTGCTGGAGAAAAAATACTGGTTCATTGCCATGCTGGTCGTTCACGCTCTGTCTGCATAGCAGCAAGGTATTTTATGATGAAAAATGGTATGACAAAACATGACGCATTAAAAATGATAGAATCTCATAGAGAAATTTATCTCTCGCCAGGTATAGAAGAGATATTGAGGATTAAAGATTAGATGTAAAAATTGGCTTTCCGATATTAACTCAGAAAAATACTTCAGTCAAAAAAGATAAAAGATGATGGACATCTGGAATGAGGCTTTAAGGTCTGCTGAGGAACATTGAAGGATAGATTGATTAACTAAAGCAACTTTGTACCCAAAGGCACTGGTTTATCAGGAACACAAAGCACCACTTCACCTTTGTCATTGTGGAATCCTGTTACTAAACACTCTGACATCAGTTTCCCAATCTGCTTTTTTGGAAAATTTACCACTGTAACAACGAGCTTACCGACAAGATTCTCAGGCTGATAGAGGTCTGTTATCTGTGCACTTGATTTTCTAACCCCGATTTCATCACCAAAATCTATGTGAAGAATATACGCAGGCTTACGTGCCTCTGGAAATGTTTCAGCACTTACAATTCGACCAATCCTAAGCTCTACTCTGGTAAAATCATCCCATGAAATAGTATCCAATGTCTTCTCCTTAATCAGTTGACCATCTTTTTTCTGATTACCCATGCTGCAGCTCCAACTAAAGCTGAAACAAAACAAATATAATAAACTGAAGTGGACCCCCATGTCAAGACCGATTTTTGCTTTTTTTAAGCTACATTCGGACTTAGTTATGCAAGATGATTTTGTTTTATTTTGTATAAATTATTTAACATAGCAATACCCCCAAAATGGCTGATAACTTATGTTTTAATATTTTGTGGTATAACTAATTGAGGTCATGGACAGCAGGCTCGGAATATTCAAATCCCGCTTTTATGATTATATCCTCTAAAACAAATCCTATCTCGCCTTTTTTCTTTAACTGCTCGACCATCCATTGCTGAATTCGAGCATTTACATGAACACGCCTTAGGTGTGGCGGTAACTTTGGTTTTGGTTTCCCTCTGTATCCACCACGTTTAGATTGCATAAAATCACCTCATGGTTGATTGATAAATTCTGAAAAGCCTGCTATTCAAGGGCTTATAGATAAATGTACAACGCTTTTCAAAAAAACGACTCTGTTTTTGGATTTGGTTTCCTCCTCGTTTCTCTGCTAAGATCGAGCTGAGTGATAAATATATTCGGGAGATTTATAATCAAGTGCCTGATGAAGCCTCTCCTGGTTATAAAATTTGATAAAATCTTTCAGTGAGCGATAGACCTCGTTCATTTTCATAGTCCGATAATCCTTTAAAAAGACCTCTTCGTATTTAACTGTTCTCCATAATCGCTCAACAAAAACGTTATCCAATGCCCGACCTCTTGAATCCATACTGATGCTGATATCCCTGTCTATCAAGGGTTTCAGAAAGTTTACAGCTGTGTATTGGCTTCCCTGGTCTGTATTGAATATTTGAGGCTGTGAGATGCTCAACGCCTCTTCCAGAGCTTCGATACAAAATGTGTTCTCAAGACTGTTACTAAGTCGCCATGATAATACATATCTGCTGAACCAGTCTATCACCGCCGTCAAATATACAAAACCATTGGATACTCTGATATAGGTGATGTCCGTGCTCCACACATGATCCGGTCTTTCAATGTTAACACCCCTCAATAAGTATGGGTATATTTTGTGGTTCTCGAGCCTCCTGCTTAATTTGGGTTTCGGATAGATGGCCTCAATTCTCATCAATCTCATCAACCTTTGTACCCGTTTACGGTTTATCTCATGACCTTTTGCATTCAGGTAGGCGGTCAACCTTCTACTGCCGTAAAAAGGAGTGCTGGTATGCTGTTCATCTATAAGATCCATCAAAGAAAGGGTGTAAGGGTCTATTGATGCAGGCTGGTAATATAGCGCTCCTTTGGACACTTCCAATAAATCACACTGTCTGTTTATGCTGATTTCAGGATGATTTCTGTCAATTAACGCCCTTCTGTCAGGAACTGATTGAATCAACCTTTTTTTTTAGCCAGTCATTCTCTACTTTGAGTTGACCGACTTGTTTGTATAATTCGTCTATTAATTGCTGTTCATCATTTTTTGCTTTAGTCTGTTTGACTGTTGAAAAAATGCCAGGTAGTCCCTCAATAGCTTCCTTTTTCCATCGCGTTATCAATACTCTATGCGCCTGATACTTTGATGCTATTTCTGCTACTGTATCCTGTTCTCTTATCATTTCAATTGCAACCTTGGCTTTGAAATCATTACTGTAATTTTTTCTCATGTACCTCCATTCACGTAGGGCTGTTAAGGAATAAGAATTTAATAACTCCCGAAACTGATTATATGTGTATTGACGCTG
>CAZIJN010000014.1:0-85196 GCA_964539635.1 uncultured Desulfobacterales bacterium
ACAGCGTCAATACACATATAATCAGTTTCGGGAGTTATTAAATTCTTATTCCCAATACAGATATCATTAGATGATAATTAGAAATTAACTTTGTTATGTCCTATTCTCTATAGAATAATCTCAACGTCTTTATCTGATGGAATAGATCAAAATATTAAAAGATATGCAAGGAACAAGCAAAGATAAAATATTGTAATGTTGACAATCTAAAAATTTTGGTTTATGCACTATATAAAAAAACAGCCACAATGAAGGTGGAAGAAAGTCGAAAATAGTATCTAATATATTAGGTAGGCAGATTAAAGGGTTGCAGAGTTAAGGAGCGTATTTACTTATTTAAATATAAGTAGTTAAAAAATTTAAGAGTAAGTTTTTAGTAATTAAAATAGCTTAAGCCATGAAGGCATAAAAACAGATAGAAAATCTGTTATGTTTTCATGGCTTTTTTATTTGCTTAAATTATTTCTTAGAAAAATAAAAGAATACGCCGGACTCTGGATATAAATATATAATATATAGAGGAAGTTATGAAAAAATTGACTTTTATTGGATTTATTGTGTTCAGTTTAGCTGCTGCGTCTATATCATACGCTCAAGAGCAGCTATCAGATATAAGCTCATCAACCAATCTTGGTGATATTGTTGTAACAAGCGAAAAACTTATCACGCCGACCAAACAGACCAACGAGACAGTATATACTGGAAGCGAGATAACAAAAAAAGGTATGGAGCTTCAAGGCAGCCAAGGAGAGACAAGCGTTTATGAGATTATTGATATTTTACCCGGAATGAATGTTGAAAGTCCTGATCCATATGGCTTGGCAGCAGAGCAGAGAAACTTGAGAGTACGAGGTGTTAGAAGTGTTCTTGGTTCAATGACTGTCGAAGGTGTTCCAAACTGGGGAGGCAATCCTATTGGTCCAAGAGAGTATATCTATGATACCGAAAATTTCGATACTATTTCGATCTATAAAGGTGCTGTGCCCGGGGATTTCACTACAGGAGTCGGCGGAAGAGGAGGGGCAATTGAACTAAAGCCGAACTGGGCAGATGAAAAGTTCGGAATCAAGTTTAGCCAAGGTATTGGTACTGATTCCTACAGCAGAACCTTTTTCAGGCTCGATTCCGGCGAACTACCTGACGTAAATACAGGCGTATCAATGTCTTACTCACACACAGATGCTGATAAGTGGAAAGGTCCCGGAGATTTGGGACCAAGAAACAACTTTAATATGATGCTCAAGCACCCTGTTGGAGATAAAGACGATATCAAGGTGTGGTTCAACTACAATGATCTTTCTCAAAATCTCTATAAAAGTCTCACATATCAAGAAACTCAAAATTTAAGTGCAAACTATAAAAATGACTTTAACAGCACGCTTACAGGGTTAAAAAATCAGGATATCTACTATTACGAATACAACAAGGGAGATTATAACAATTTAGATTTAATGGCTATAGTTCCGATATCGTTCAATGACTCCTTAAAGCTATCTTTTAAACCTTACTATTCACTTGAGGATAGTGAAATTTTAGGCGGCGTTGCAAATCAAGGCGGGCTTATTCAGAAGAGAAACAGAGATATTGAAAGATATGGAATAATAACTCAGCTTGATAATGATGTTGCAGTATCCAACACATCTTCTATTATAGCATCACTTGGATACGCATTTGAATCAAATGATATGGTTATACAAACCCAAAATTTTGATCCGCTTACCTTTGCCAATAAAGGCTACGGAATGTACACAGAAAATGAAGATAACGGCATTCTGCACAGTCCGTTCTTTAAATTAGCAGGTAATATAGATAGATTTGACTGGCAGGCAGGTTTAAAGTACTTTGTTTATAAAGACCCTGCAAGTCAAGGTTATACATCAGCAGCACCCGATTATGAACTTGTGATGGCAGACGACCTTTACCGTGAAGAGAAAGAGTATGAAAAACTCCTTCCTACTGTTGGAATGGGCTGGAATATCTCGGAAGATATAAATATCTACACAAGTTATGGAAGAAATTTCATAAGACCATACTCATATGTACCTATAATAACTCTTTACAATAACAACAGAAGCGCATTTCAGACAGCAGGAGTTACCTTAAACGATATGTTTAACGGCTATAATATGGAGATATCAGACAATTTTGAAACTGGTGTCAGGTTCAGAGGGGAAATGTTTGAGATTATGCCGTCAGTTTTTTACTCAAAACACGATAATCTCTTAACCACAATTTACGATCCAAGGGTAAAGTTGAATTATCAGCAAAACATTGGAGAAGCCACAGGATATGGTCTTGATTTAGAGACAAACATTTTTTTGACATCTGATATCTCCCTATTTTTCAATCCAACCTACACAATTTTAACTTATGATGAGAATCTGGAATATCAGGGGCAAATGTTAAGTTCAGAAGATAATCAGATTGTTGACACACCAGAGTTTATGTTTAAAACTGGTCTGATTTACAAGTGTGATTTTGATAAAATTGGAACTTTTGAGGTTGTACCGATGCTAAGATATCTTGGCGAACGTTACGGAGATGTTGAACATAAAGAGCAGATTGATGATTTTATAACTGCTGACTTAAATCTCAAATATAGGCGTAAGCTCAAATCATTTGATAATACAACTATGAATGTTGCCCTTCAGTTGCAGAATATTTTTGATGAGGAGTATATCTCATCTATCAGTGCAAGCGATGATTCACGAGCCGGAATTACAGCCTACTATGTGGGTGCACCATTTACAACTATTTTATCTGTCTCATTTGAATATTGATCAGATAGCTTCAATTCTTATGAAAAATGTAGTAATTATACAAAATATCTATTTAAATGATAAATTCAGATACTGGTTGTAACTGATTTATAGGAAGTGTAGATATGCTTATCGCATAAATTAAGCTTTTAGTTTTAATAACTTATAGACTAACAAAAAGGAGTTTTTATTATGGAAATCAAGAAAAAACATGAACATAAGCACAGCCATGACCATAGCCACACACATGAGCACCCGCATAAACACGATGGTAAAGAGCACGCTCACCCGCATGAGCATATTCATAGCCATGATCACACACACGAACATACGCATGACAACAGTACAGACAATCATCAGCATGGAGGCGAAAATCATGGAAGCCATGAGCATAGCCATGACAGCCATGATAAAGAGTCTCATACTCATTCGCATTAAAAACAGGTGGTTTAAACACAATATTTTGTTTAATCTTAAAAGTCTGAATGTAAATTTAAAAGTCTGAATATGTAAACAGCCTCTAAACAGCTCTTAAACCGATTTTTGCTAAAAAAGTTGACAAACCACAGTTTGTTGTTTATTGATTATTACAATAATTATCACCATGAAGGTGGTAGGCAAAGCTCTATTATAGAGTAGTTTATAATAAAGTAGAGTTTTAAGAAAAAACGAGAAAAAGAGTTCGAAAAAATAGAATTTAAATTAGATTTATCAAAAATAAATTAGATTCATTAAAAAAACGTTAAAATTAACCCAAAAGTAATCTTAAGCCACGAAGGCATAAAAACAGATTTAAATCTGTTGTCTTCGTGGCTTTTTATTTTTTAGTACAACATTTTTTTAGAGTTACCAAAACATTAGAGCCTGAATATTTTTAAACAGGCTATTAGGAGTTAATAAATGAGTTGTTATTCTGACAACAGCACAGCAACGGCAAAATATCATCAGGACGTTAGACGTAAACGGGTAATTTTGGGGCTGTTGATTGCAATTACTGTTCTGCTTGGTATCTATGCAATTTCAAAAGGTTCGTATCAGTTGAGCATCACTCATGTTATTCAAGGAATCATTGGGAATGCTGAGGGAAATTCACATCTTGTTGTGTGGAATATCAGAATGCCCCGTATTGTTGCTGCTGTTGTATCTGGCTGGGGGTTGGCACTATCAGGACTTATAATTCAATCTATTTTAAGAAATCCTCTTGGTTCTCCCTCTACGCTTGGAATAAGTCAGGGAGCAGCATTTGGTGCAGTTGTTGGTATTATTATCTTTAATTTAGGTGGAACCGGTACAAACTCTCTTTCTGAATTTAGTACAGTCTCTAAATTTGGGAAGTTTGCATCTGTTCCGCTATTTGCATTTGTTGGGGCAATGGCTGCAACATGGGTTATTTTGATTCTTGCTAAACTTAAACGGCTATCTTCTGAGGCGATTATTTTGGCTGGTGTTGCCCTCTCCTCTCTTTTTAACTCTGCAACTGTTCTTGTTCAATATTTTGCAACAGAAACGCAGATTGCATCAGCACTTTTCTGGACATTTGGAGATGTAGCCCGTTCAAACTGGAATGAGATTGGAATAATTACATTGATTATTTTTTTAGCTTCAATTTGGGTTACATTTCACCGTTGGAATTTAAACGCACTTTTATCTGGTGAAGAGGCTGCTAAAGGACTTGGAGTCTCTGTAGAGTCTCTTCGCATTCAAGGAATGATTATAGCGGCGATTGTCTCTGCTGTTATCACTGCATTTCATGGAGTTATCGCATTTGTCGGACTGCTTGCACCCCACATTGCCAAACGAATCGTTGGTTCTGATCACAGGCTTGTGATTCCGTTTGCCTGTGCTGTAGGTGGAGTATTGCTTCTGCTTGCAGATACTATTGGAAGGCTTGTTATCGGTTCTGGCAATCTGCCTGTAGGTATCCTGACATCCTTTATGGGTGCTCCTATGTTTCTTTATCTTCTTATGAGAGGTGTAAAAAGATGATGTTATCAGTTAAGAATGTCGATTTTTTTTATAACAGCCATCATGTTGTAAAAAATGTAGGATTTAATTTAGATAAAGGTTTAGTCCTTGGCGTTCTTGGTGTAAATGGTGCTGGGAAATCAACTCTTTTGAAATGCCTTAACAAGGTTATTCTTCCTCGTAAAGGTTCAGTAATGCTAAATAACGAGGAGATTTTAAGCATGAAGGGTTCAGAGATTGCCAAACGCATAGCTTATATGCCTCAAAAATATTTTGAAGAGTCTCTTACAGTGTTTGATGCTGTACTTCTTGGACGCAAACCTCATATAAAATGGGCTGCATCTGATAAAGATTTTCAGATAGTCGAGAGTGTTCTAAAAACAATGCGTCTTGACTCGTTTGCTTTAAGACCTGTCAACTCTTTAAGCGGCGGTGAGATGCAAAAGGTTGTTATTGCCCGTGCATTGGCTCAAGAGCCTCAAGTTCTTCTGCTTGATGAACCAACAAGCAATCTTGATGTAAAAAACCAGTTTGAGGTTATGGCTATGATTCGTAATATCGTAAAAGAGCAAAATCTCTCTGCAATAGTTTCAATTCACGATCTTAACCTTGCGTTTAGATTTGCCGATGTTTTTTTGATGATGAAACATCACAAGGTATATGGTTTTGTCCGTAAAGATGATGTAACTCCTGATATGATACGAGATGTTTATGGTATTAAAGTGCTCATTGCCGATGTTGAAGGGTATAAGGTGGTTGTGCCGATTGCATAAAGCAGCATGTTTAAAATCAGAAAATATCAGAAAATATCAGAAAATATTTATAGAAAGAGGATTTCTTATAAAATGAGAAAAATATTAGTAGTTTTTTGTCTGTTTATTATGTGGATTTTAGTTTCAGCAGCGGCTGCTTCAGAAACTCTTAATATAACAGATATGTCAGGCAGGAAGGTTACAGTTCCCTCTAACCCTGCAAAGATTATCTGTCTTGGACCCGGTGCTCTTAGACTTATTGTATATCTTGATTCAGCAGATAAGGTTGCCGGCGTTGAAGATATGGAAAAACTAAACGCCGGCGGAAGACCTTACTGGCTGGCTAATCTTGAGCTTGCACGGCTGCCGAGAGTAGGTCCGGGCGGACCTGCAAGTATCAACAAAAAGCCAGATTTGGAAGCTGTATTGAGCGTAAACCCTGATCTGATTTTTATGACGCAGGCTGAGGTTTCATTAGCAGAAGATATTCAAAAGCAGTTGAATATTCCGGTTGTAATTTTAAGTTACGGGCTGTTTGCCGCTTTTGACGAAAAAATTTATGACTCATTAAGGCTTGCCGGACAGATTCTTAATAAAACAGACAGGGCAGAGGCTGTTATAAGTTTTATTGAATCGGCAAGAGACGATCTGCATCAGAGAACCAAAGATATTGATGATAAAGATAAACCCAATGTCTTTGTCGGCGGTATTGGTATGAGAGGTTCGCAAGGCATTGAGAGTTCTGAAAAAAAATATATCCCTCTTAAATGGGCAAATGCAAAAAATATTGTAGAAAATTTTACAGATTCACAATTAAAAAGTATAGCTTCAGAAGGCAGCCACGTTTTTGTGGATAAAGAGACTCTTTTGTCTGTAAATCCTGATGTTATTTTTATTGACGGCGGAGGATTAAAGCCGATTGGGGAAGATATTGCAAAAAAGCCTGAATACTACAAAGCACTGAAAGCATTTGCACAAAATAGAGTTTATACTCTTTTCCCATTCAACTTTTATACAACTAACGTTGAAACTGCCCTTGCAGATGCTTACGCTATTGCAAAAATTATATATCCTAAGCAGTTTGAGGATATTGAGCCTGAAAAAAAGTGTGATGAAATTTACACGTTTATGGTTGGAAAGCCTGTATATAAGCAGATGCAAAAAGATTTCGGCAGGATTGGAGAGCTTTATAAATTAAATTGAAACCCTAATTTTAAACAAGTTAAACATGCTTTATTTGGTAGTATTTTGGATTATTTTATAAAATTAACAGGAGATATTATTTGCAAAAGCAAGTTTGTGTTATAGATGCACAGGGTGGCGGTATAGGCGTCTCCCTTATTAAATATTTAAGAGAGTTTTACGGAGAGTCTATTGAGATAACTGCAATGGGAACAAATGCCATTGCAGCCTCACAGATGATGAAAGCCGGAGCAAACAGGGCAGCTTCTGGAGAGAATGCAATTGTCCATACTGTTGGAAAAGCTGATGTTATTATTGGTTCTATTGCAATTACATGGGCTAATGCTATGATGGGCGAAGTTACTCCAAAGATGGCTGAGGCTGTCATGTCATCATCTGCTTTAAAGGTTTTGCTGCCGTTAAGTCAGGAGAAGGTAGTAATTACAGGAACTCAAAGAGAACCTCTGCCGCATCTTATAAAATTTTTAGTGGAAAACGAACTTAAGGAGGTATTAAATCATGTGTGAAGCAAATGCTTATGTTGTAAACAATGGAAAAGAAGAGCTGCTTATGGAAGCTGTTGATATTATAGAGCCTGAAGATGATAAAAATTTGTATAGGCTTGTCAGCATTTTTGGGGATCAGAAGATCATAAAGGGTAAAATTATTGGTATGAATTTAGTGAACCATAAAATTTTGTTTGAAAGAGCGGCATAATTTTTCAAAATAAGAGAGTATCAAAATAAGAGAATAAAAGATTAGATGTAAAAGGAAGATGTAAATATGTCAGGTTTTAGTAATGCAATGGAAGTTTTTAAATTGTTGAATAAATCTAACTGTCAAGAGTGTTTTAAGCCAACCTGTTTAGCGTTTGCAGGGGCAGTGTTTACAGGTCAAAAACGTCTTGAAGAGTGTCCATACGTTCCTGCTGATGTGCTTGAGAAGTATAAAGATGTTAAGCAGGAGATGCCGGTTATGGATCAAGGTATGGTTGAAATTATCGAGGATTTCAAAAAATCTGTTCAAAAGATCGATTTTGAATCAAAGGCTCAAGAGATTGGAGCATCTTTTTCTGATGACAGGCTTCATATAAAGGTGATGGGGAAAACTGTAAGTGTTGATAAACAGGGAAAGATATTTACAGATATTCATGCAAATCAGTGGGTTGTAGCCCCTCTGTTAAATTATATTGTTCAAGCAACAGATAAACCTATATCTGGTAGATGGGTACCCTTTAGGGAGCTTCCAAACGGAAGGTCTTGGCAGGGGCTTTTTGAAAAACAGTGCGAAAGTATAATAAAAAAGATTGCAGATACTTATCCCGGATTTTTTGAGCAGATTCTTGTGTTATTCAATGGAAAAGAGGTTGAAAAGCACTATAAATCAGATATCTCTCTTGTACTCTCCCCGCTTCCTAAAATACCCGTTCTAATATGCTATTGGTTTGCTGAAGATGGAATAGAGTCTGAGCTGCATCTATTTTTTGATGCGTTATCAGAAGAGCATCTGCACATCAACTCTATATATTCTATTGGTGCAGGTTTGGCAAAGATGTTTGAAAAGCTGTCTCTTAGACATGGATTCTAACTATTTAAGGATAAAATTTTTTTAAAGGAGCGGTTTTTATATGGATTTTCCTGAGATTGTTTTAAAACCAGTAGGATTTGTCAGAAGTGAGATAAAAGAGCCTGGCTTAAAATCTGGAAAAGATGGAATTACTCTGCAAGAGAAAATCAGCAATGTTAAGATAGAGCATGCAAAGATCAAAAACTTAATATCTGAAATTGTGATTGACCCGTCATTGAGCGAGCTTCTTGATGATATTGACGGCTATTCCCACATTGTGATTCTATTTTGGGCACATAAGGTACCGCAAGAGAGCCGGAAAATTAGAAAAGTTCATCCAATGGGATTAAAAGAGATTCCTCAAAAAGGGATTTTTGCAACATGCAGCCCTGCAAGACCAAATCCTGTGTTAATGACCGCTGTTAAATTGCTTGAGCGTAACGGTAATATACTAAAAGTTCAAGGGCTTGAAGCGATTGACAACACTCCGGTTATTGACATTAAGCCGTATGTTCAGGGGTATCACAGGGTAGAGAGTCCCTCAAGACCGGAGTGGATGGAAAATATCCACAAAATGGTTGAGGATATATGACTAAGTGGTTTTACCTCTTCTGACCCAGAAAATACAATATTTATCTGAGTTTTTGAAAACTTAACCCCAATGAGAAATATTTTTGGGATAACTCCCAAATAATATTTCTCAAAATAATGTTTTTTAGTATCTCCAAATCAATAATACTACCAATTCGGTTTGCTTAGATGAATTCCTAAATAAATCCCTTCTAAATTAATAGCCTTTAGCCTCCATTGTATTTCAAGTACGAAGAATGCCGATATTCATTTCAATTATTGTTTGATTGCAAATCTTGCATAAGAAGAATAAAATATCAGATAAGTGATAACAGCATCAGATAATATTAGGATAGTTTTATAATGGTCGGTAAAATAAAATTTTTTTCAAAAAATACACTTCAACAGAGATTAGTTATTCAAGTAACTTTTGGCTTGCTTTTATTCTCCCTTATTGCAGGCATATTTACCTATAAGTATTCATACAAAAAGCAGCTTGGATTGAGTCTTAAATTTCAAAATCAGATTGTCCGCACAATTCAATCTCAGGCAGAAGTTGCGGCATTTGCAAACAATGAGGAGATAGGGAAGGATATTCTAAACGGTCTTCTTACCAACCCTCTTATTTTAGGGGTAAGGATTGAATCTGCAGATAATTTTAAGTTGGAACAGATATCTAAATCAGCAGATCAAGCAAATATTGATTTTAGCAAAGGCATGATCTATCCGCTCTTATCGCCTGTTGACGGTGAAGAAAAAATCGGCTCCCTCACTGTTGTGAGAAACAGCAAGCATATACGCATGGAAGCCGCAAAAATATCAAATAACATCACATTTCTTATGCTGTTTCAGCTCTTAACGGCAGCACTTCTTATAGTTTTAGTCTCTCGTAAAGTTATAAGCAAACCAGTTGCTGATCTTGCAAAAGAGGTTGTTTCAATAAAGCCAGGGGAAAATTCCCGAATTGACGTGGAGCAGATTCACTCTTGCGATGAGATAGGAATGCTCTCTGGAAGTATAAATGCTCTTATCGAAGCTGTGGAAAACGCATTATCTGAAAGTGCCTCGGCAAGAGAATCTGCTGAAGCTGCCAACCGTGCAAGAAGCGAGTTTCTCGACAATTCAGGAGAGGGATTTCTATCATTTAATTTGGAGATGCTTATTGATCCTGAATACAGCCGAGAGTGTGAATCAATTTTTGAATATAGGCTTTCTGGTAGTGCTTATAGTGATGATAAGAGCATTAAAGGGTTAAATATAGGCGATCTTCTTTTTGGAAAAGAGCCGTGTTCTAAAAAAGAGGATTTTAAAAAGAGTGTTGAGCTTATTTTTAATGAAACCCTTGATCTAAAAAAAGAGCTTTATATATCGCTTCTTCCTCAATTTTATGAGATTGGAGGCAGGCACATTAAGGCAAAATACCGGCTGATTGCAAATGAGACTAAGATGATGCTTGTTTTAACTGATATTACTCGAGAGAAGATTCTTGAACAGAATATAAAAAATGAGCGTCAGCGGCTTAAATTTGTAATTGCTGCTGTTCGTGAAACCAGAGATTTTTTTGATATCCTATCTGATTTCAGCCTGTTTAAAGAGAAAACCCTTCCTGATCTTATGGCTCAATTACATGAGAGTATAGATGAGGGAGGGCAGAGTATAGATCGCAGTTCTAAAGGGCAGAAATTTGATCATAAAAATACTATTTATGAAATATACAGAAATGTCCACACGTTTAAAGGCGTTTTTGCACAGCAGGGATTTCCATATTTTCCCCAGTTTCTGCACGAGATGGAGACGCAGATATCAAACATTATGAGTAAACTCCTTCAAATATCTAATATCAAAGATGAGTGTTCAGACTCTGATCTATCTGTTGAATCTAAGGAAAATAGTTATGAAAAATATTCAGATGAAGTTTGGACATCTGTTAAAAAAGAGATTGATTCCTTTAATTTCAATTTTCAGAATGAAGATGCTTTAGAGCAGGATATGCTTGTTATCCGCGAATTTCTCGGAGCTGATTTTCTTGAAAAAAGAAGCAATGTAGTTATCAGCAGCGAGCTTGCATCAAAGATAGAGTCAATGGCAGTCTCTTTGATAGAAATGATGGGAGAAAATATTGATTGGGAGATGCTTGAGATTCTTCACCAGGTCAAACGCCTCAGGTATGTTGATATAAAATCTCTTTTAACTCCGCATGTAGAAGGAACCTTGATGCTTGCCGAGCGTCTTGGCAAGTATATAAATCCATTTGAAATTAAAGGCGGTTGCGTTGAGGTTTATCCTGATAAATTTACTCCATTTACGCGCTCTCTTGTAAATGTCTTTAGAAATGCACTTGATCACGGCATTGAAGAGCCTGATGATCGGATTGAATCAGATAAAGATGAATACGCTTCGATTGAATGCAGTATTAAAAAGTTAGACGATTACGGCAATTTAAATAATTGTATTGAAATTACTATTAAAGACGATGGACGGGGTATTGATATTTCTGCAATAAAGAATCAACTCCTGGCAAAAGGTCTTATAAATAGTGATAGCATAGAAAAAATGGCTGAAGATGATTTGCTGCAATCTATTTTTCTTGATGATTTCAGCACAAAAGATTGTGTATCTGCAATGTCAGGCAGAGGCATGGGGCTTAGTGCTGTTAAAACAGAGCTTGAAAGGCTCAACGGCAGGGTAGAGATTGAGACTCAAGCTGGTAAAGGGACAACTTTTAAATTCTATATTCCAATATAAAAGGAGCTGACCATATTATGAGTATAAGTATAAAACGTCTCATGGATGTTATTTCTAAACGAACTATAAGTTTTTTAGATGATGAGATGAACATTCAAGTCGATAGGCAGGATATCAAACTTCTATCAAATAATCGCCTTGAGCTTGCATATCTTACAGCTTTAGTAACTGTTGATTCTGCTCCCCATATCTTTGTGATTTTCAGCTATGAAAAAGAGCTTATGGATAGAATATTTGAAGCCTATACAGAGGAGTTGGATATATTAGAAGAGGAGAGAGTTGAGTATATCGCAGAGACTGCCGGCGATGTTCTAAATATCATTGTCGGCAACTCAATTCCAGAGTGCCATGATGGAGATGCAATATCTCTATCTCCGCCTATTGTGATATCAAGTGCTGAAAGCATTGCAAAGAGCAGAAATGTTAAATTTTTTGTCAATGATCTTCATACTGTTTATGGAAATATGCGTATATTCTGTGTCTGCCCAAATGAGCTTTTTGGAACATATTAATATGAGCAAGGCGGCGTGGCAGAGTGCCTAAGGGAGTGATAAAGAGTTTGAAATTTATATATTTAAGAGGGGTAGATGAAAGAGAATAAACCAACATGTTTAAATTTTATGATTGTAGATGATTCAGGCATTACTACAAAAAAAATGGCTAAAGTTCTTGAAGAGTTAGGGCACAATGTGGTTGGAGTGGCAAGAACAGGTGTAGAGGCTGTTGAGAAGTATATAATTTTAAACCCTGATATGGTAACTATGGATATAACAATGCCTGATATGGACGGCATTGAGGCAACAAGGCATATATGCAAAGATTATAAAGACGCTATGATTATAATGGTTACTTCTCATGGTCAGGAGCAGATGGTTATTGATGCTATAAAGGCTGGTGCTTTAGGCTATGTTATTAAACCGTTTAAGGCTGAAACTCTTAAAGCATCAATTGATCGCATTCTTGATAAGTTTTGGAAATAACTGGATAAATTATCTCAGCCCAACTCGTGGGCTTAAAACAGCATAAATATGGAGTCTTCTATTAAATATTTAAATTGCAGTTTTAATAAGAAAACTGATAACCTTTAGGACCAGCGTTGATTACAGGTATGCCGTCTATGCTGCTCTGTTCATTCCACCTCTCATGAATATGACCGCAGACTGTAAACAGAGGTTTTGATGTTTCAATAAAGGTTCGGACGCTCTTGCTGCCTATGCTTTTTTTGTTGTGCAGCGTATCAAGACAGCCATATGGAGGAGAGTGTGTTATAAATACAAAGTCACTGTCCGGCTTTGGCAGAAAATCCCACGCTCTCTCTTCAGAAAGATCGACTGACCACCATGGAAAAGGAGTCTCTGGTATGGCACACCCAATGCCCACAAACAGCACACCATTTATCTTTATTGAGCTGCCATGCAAAACATGGAAATTATCCAGACCATCAGTAGCAGCCGTTAATTCACCGTAGCTTTCATGATTACCTGGAACTAAAATAACTGGGATTTTTATGCTTGAGAGAGGTTCAATAGCCTGTTGCAGACCTTTTCTAAACGTAGCGTAATCGCCAGCACCTATCGCAAAATCTGCATCTGCTGTTTTTTTAACTATTGAATCGCAATATTTTTTATTGCAATGGACATCACTGAACAGTATGTATCTCATCTAATCGTCTTTTATAGATATAGCTTTCCTAAATTATTTGAGTGGTTACACATGAACATCAGTAGTATTTTTAATTTTAGCCCTGAAATAAATTTCTGGGCTAAGATAACTGAAGTCGGCTGAAGCCGACTATTATTGCAGTCCACTTTAGTGGACTTTTTTAGAATTTAGCCGTGCGATTTATCGCTCGGCTAAAAATCATTTACACAAATGAAATATGGACGCTATATTTTCTTTTTTTATGTTTTTAACCTTCGAGTTTTCTTTACTATTAATCGTCATTATCAGCAAAATTAACAGCTTTGCCTATGATCGAGCAGATGCCGACTGCCAAAGCAAATGTCACATCTAATGCAAAATGGTCTGCAATTGATCTGTCATACACTATTTTAGCTTCAGCAGGAAAATCTTCATCTTTGTCCCAAAATAGAACAGCCGCAACAATCCGTTCGGTTATTTTAAAAGCATATGCTGCATCAGCCATGTTGATAGGCTCACCGCCAAGCTCTTGGCAGACTTTCCTAAATTTTTCAATATTGCCGCTGTAACGTGATGATATAAAATTGGTAGGAATCTCGTGCGGACCACGAAAAAATGTCGAGCCGCCGGGAATATCTTTTTCTGATATCCACTCTTGAGCAAGTTTAGCATCTTTTACTTGTAGAAGATAGTTTATGATGAAAATATAAAAATAGTCATGAATATGGGTAATCTTAGACTCAATTTTTATTCGTTCAATCTTTAAATCATAGGGATATACTGCATACTCATCTCCCCAAACAGATACAATATAGCATTTTTCTATCTGATCGTATCTGCATAACGCACGTCTGCAAACATCTTCAGGAATCTTTTCTGTCAACTCTTTAAAACTGGCTGCATCAACCATGTATCTCGGTGTCACCATTTATAAACAAACCCCTTAAAATTATCTTGGTTACTCTTGATCAACTTACTGTTTTTATTGAATGTCGCTTGATCCCCATATATCAACAATCTTCTTGTTTCCGGGGTAATCAACAGTCTTGTAACTTGTAATATTTGAAAGCCTGTGCGTTATCCGTGCTATTCTCTCGACATTTTTTTTAATAGCAGCAGTATCTCTGCTCAGTTGGCTATCTTGTTTCTGATCCATTAAAATCAGCTCAGAATATCCAATCAACGCCTGAAGCGGCTGATTTAATTCATGGCAGACAGCCCCTGCCATCTCAATAACTCCTTGCAGCTTTTCATTTTTTATCTTTTCGGCATCTGCAAGTTTTCGTGTGGAGATATCTGTAAATGTTGCGATAATCCATGCCATTGGATTATTAGGATCAGCACTGCTGATATGAATACTTGCTGGAAATTTTGTCCCATCTTTTTTAATTAGTATGGCTTCAAGCTCACTTCTTTTAGAGCCTGATACAGTTGAGTATATAGCATCACCATGTTTTACAAAACTCTCGTTAGACTCATATATCATTTCTGCACTATAACCTTCAAAATCCTCTTTCCTATCGTAGCCGAACAGCGTTATCATTTCTGGATTTACCCATTTAAAAATTCTATTTTCAAGCAGAGCTATTCCTACAGGAGAGGTTTGAAGAATTTTTTCAAGTATCTTTCGCTGCCGTTTATAAGCCTCGTCAGACTCTTTTCGCTCAACAGCAAGAGCAATGTATTGAGATACAATATTCAAAATATTTAGGTCGCTTTTTTGATACATATCTCTGTAAGAATAGCTTTGGACAGCAATAATTCCGATAACCCTGTTTTTTATTTTAAGCGGTGCTCCAAGCCATACTTTACTCATAGTGCCGACAATTGGAAAGCCTTTGTCTCGTGCATAACTTTCAATATCTTCCCGATAAAACATCATTGGCACCCCCTCACTAATAACTTTGGCAGTAAGAGAGCCGCTTCTGCTTAAATTGTTTATTCTATTTACATCTTTATCTTTTTGATCAAAATGATAGGGAAATGTGACAGAATCATCATCTGGGTGGTATATTGCAATAAAAAAATTATCAACATTGATTATTTTAGAGAGAGACTTGTGGATAGCTTTATAAAATTGATCAAGGTTTTCAGTTCTGTTCACAGCATCGGCAATTTCAATCATTACCTCTATGGTTTTGTGGGTGCTTCTGATATCCTTGCTTTTGATCTGAGTATTACGTTTCATTTATGATATCCATCGGATAAAGACACAACAAAAATAGACAACTAATATGTAAATTATTAATATAATAACTTTGGTTATTTTCAAGAAGTATTGCATTAAAGGTGTCATAAATCAAGATTTATGATAATGTGGTTATCAAGCTGAACAATGTATATATAAACGATGTATATTGATAAATATCATGATAAATATCAACAGATTTTTACATAAAAGAATGATAGTGCTCTCTATCAAAAGTTTTTTATTTTAAGGATAATATAAATGCAGTCTATAGAAGAGATTTCCCTTCTTTATGAGATAAATGAAGCACTCAATGACCATACAGATATGAAAAAGGCTCTGTATAAGGTTTTGGATATACTCTCAGAATCACTCAGTCTTATACGGGGAACCGTTACGATTCTTGACCCTATAACAAAGGAGATAAGAATAGAGGTAGCACACGGAATTTCTGAGCGAGCAATGAAAAGGGCAAAGTATCAGCTTGGCGAAGGTATTACCGGAAAGGTTATCCAAACAGGAGAGCCGGCAGTCGTACCAATAATAGACAAAGAGCCTCTTTTTCTTGACAGGACTTCTTCTCATAAGGGAGATGCAGGACGAGATTACTCGTTTATATGCGTGCCAGTGAAAAAGGGAAGCCGCGTAGTAGGTGCCCTTAGTGCTGATAGACCTTACGAGGGAAAAACAGCCCTTCAAAAGGGGGAAAAGGTACTCTCTCTTGTTGCAACGCTTATTGCCCGTCATGTGATAAACCTTGAACGGATACATATGGAGAAAGATAAGCTCAAGCAGGAAAATATCCGTCTTAAGGGCGAGCTTGAGAATCGTTACAGTTTTTCTAATATTATCGGCAACAGCAACAAGATGCGGGAGGTGTTTCAGATGATCTCCCAAGTCTCCAGAAGCAATGCCACTGTTCTGATAAGAGGAGAGAGCGGAACTGGTAAAGAGCTGATTGCAAACTCAATCCACTATAACAGCCTTCGTAACAGCCACCCGTTTGTAAAGATCAACTGTGCTGCACTGCCTGCAAATCTTATAGAGAGCGAACTTTTTGGTCATGAAAAGGGATCGTTTACCGGAGCACTTCAGCAGAAAAAAGGTAAATTTGAGATGGCTCATCAAGGAACCATATTTCTTGATGAGATTGGCACTATGGACTTGACTGTTCAGGTTAAACTTCTGAGAGTTCTTCAAGAAAAGGAGTTTGAGAGAGTAGGCGGACATGAGACAATAAAGGTTGATGTAAGAATTATTGCAGCTACAAACAGCAACCTTGAAAATATGGTAGAAAAGGGTACGTTTAGAGACGATCTCTATTTTAGGCTCAATGTTTTTCCTATTTATGTGCCAAGTTTGAGAATGAGAAAAACAGATATTATTCTTCTTGCAGATCACTTTCTTGAAAAGTATTCAAAAGAGCATTTTAAGGATATAAAAAGGTTTTCAACACCTGCCATTGATATGCTTATGGAGTACCATTGGCCCGGAAATGTCAGAGAGTTGGAAAACTGTATTGAACGGGCGGTAATTTTGTGTAATGAAGGTGCAATCCACAGTTACCATCTGCCTCCAAGCCTCCAAACCGGCAAGACATCGCACACGATTGTACCGATAACTATGGAGGAGGCTGTTGCTAATTTAGAACGTGAAATGATAATCGATTCACTTAAAAATACACGCGGCAATATTAAAAAAGCGGCTGAACTTATAGGTACTACTGTTAGAAAATTTGCCTATAAAGCTGGAAAATATAATGTTGAATATAAAGATTACAGATAGGAGGAGTAGGTAAATAATGCTTGGAACAATAGTGAATGCAGTTGCAATTATTGCTGGAGGTCTTGTCGGCATGATGTTCAAAGGAGGCATTCCTGAAAAATATGATAAAACCATAATGCACGCCATAAGCCTTGCTGTTTTGGTTATTGGTATTAAAGGTGCTCTTAAAAGCGATGATCTGCTGATAATTATCTTTAGTTTGGCACTTGGCAGCCTTTTAGGCGAGCTTATGCACATTGAAGATGGTCTTGAAAGGGTAGGGCGGATTTTAGAGAAAAGATTTTCCAAAAAAGATGACGGAGGAGGTTTTTATCAGGGATTTATTACATCTACACTTATTTTTTGTGTAGGTTCAATGGCTATTGTAGGTTCTCTTGAAAGCGGACTTACAGGCAACCACCAGACCCTTTTTGCAAAATCTGCCTTAGATGGTATCACATCTATCATACTTGGCTCGTCTTTTGGCATGGGAGTTATATTTTCAAGTGTTCCTATATTGTTATATCAAGGAGCGATTACAATGGCTGCCGTATTTGTCAAACCATTTCTTCTGCCAGACGTGGTAAGCCAGATGTCATCAGTCGGAGGCGTGCTGATCATGGCTATTGGAATAAACCTTTTAGGAGCTGCTAAAATAAGAATCGGAAGCATGCTGCCGGCAATTTTTCTTCCAATGCTATGGTATATTATCACTTCATGGTTTTAGTTTGGCTGAATAGTTTATTTTGTCTCTATCTTAATTATAATTTAAGCAATAGATACTATTTTAATAAAATACATTAATAACAAGGAGAGATAGGCATATGACAGCTTTTCCCCATCTTTTTACCCCTATTAAAATTGGATCCATGAGCGTCAAAAACAGACTTATGATGTCTGCAATGAGCATAAACTTTGGTGTTGATGAAAAGTGCCATGTTACGGATCAGTTGACCGAATATTTTGTTGAAAGGGCAAAAGGGGGCGTTGGCATGATGCTTGTTGGCGGAGGAGGCGTCCATCCGGGAGGACAGGAACTTCCTGATCTGCCAGTATTGTATGAGGATAGCTGTATTCCATCTTTGCAGCGAATGGTTCAGGCTGTAAAAGCTGTTGATGAGTTTGAACGAAATAGAGTCAGATTTGGAGTGCAGTTGATGCACGGAGGTCGTCAATCTTATCTGTCTGAAAAGGTTGCCCCTTCTGCTATTCCTGCACCGGCGGTTGTAAAAGGAGAGGTTAGGGCACTTGAAGTTGATGAGATAAAAGAGCTTGTAGATTGTTTTGCCAGTGCCACAAGAAGATGCAGAGATGCAGGATTTGATTTTGTGGAGATTCATGCTGCACACGGATATCTTATAAATCAGTTTATGTCTCTGAACTCTAATATCAGAGAGGATCAGTATGGCGGAACATTTGAAAATAGAACACGATTTTTATTTGAAATTATTGATCAGATAAAAAAAGAGGCTGGTGGAGATTTTCCTGTCGGTATCCGCATAAACGGCAGAGACTACATTGAGAACGGCTGGGAGCTTGAAGATGCTGTAAGGCTTGCACCTCTGCTTGAACAGGCAGGCATTGCCTATCTGCACGTCTCAGGCGGCGTTTATGGTTCAACCGAGCTTACCATTCCATCTATGTATTCAGATCACGGCTGTTTTGTATATATGGCTGAGGAGATTAAAAAACATGTCTCTATTCCAGTTATAACAGTTGGCAGAATCAAATCGCCTCTGCTTGCAGAAGAGATACTAAAAGAGGGCAGAGCTGATGTTGTTGCAATGGGGCGGGCGCTTCTTGCTGACCCGTATCTGCCGATAAAGGCACAGCAGGGTAGAGAGGCTGAAATACGCCCATGTCTTGGCTGCTGTTTAGGCTGTATTAATGCTGTTCTTGTTAATAAAGAGCCGGGATCATGTGTTGCAAATCCTGATGTTGGACGAGAGTATAAGCTCAAAGATGAGTATCAAAAAGAGAATGTATCTGAAGCAATAGCTCAAGATACTATAAATAACAGCCTTGAAAATTCTGAAAATATGGTTGATCAGAAATTTAAAATTTTAGTTGTTGGAGCAGGACCGGCAGGAATGGCTTGTGCCCGTCTATTTGCAGTCAGAGGGCATAAGGTTATGATCATTGAGAAAAAATCCAATTCAGGAGGATTGCTCTCTCTTGCAGCCAAAGCTCCGGGACGGGGCGAGCTTAATGATATTCTCAATTTTTTCAGAAACGAGCTTGATAGATTAAATGTTCAGATAGAGTATGAACAGCAGCTTGATGAAAATATTTTAAACTCTTTTAAACCTGATAAAGTTGTTATGGCAACTGGTTCAATGCCTGACATGCCTATGATTAAGGGGCTTTTTCAAAGTGATATGGAGGTTGTAACCAGCGTAGATGTTTTAGAAAATGCAGATCAAGAGAGCACTCCAACCGGAAAAAGGGTTATTGTGCTGGGAGGAGGAATGACAGGGCTTATAGCTGCTGATTATATTGCTGCACTTGGTAATGAGGTATATGTCCTTAACCGGAAAAAGAGCTATGCAGAGGAGATGTCTGCAAATGATCGCTACTATCTAAGAGAGAGTTTAAAAAAGAAGAGTGTTACGCTCTACAAAAATGTTGTGATTGATCGATTTACATCAGATGGAGCAGAATTTCATATTAGCAAAAGCCAATCCTCAAATAAAGATGGTCAAGCTGCTAAAGACGATTCAATACTTTCGATAGACAACTGCGATATGGTTGTAATATCTGAAAAACATATCTCAATCAGGGATATGAAAAAATTTGAATCTTTAACTTATGCAGAGTTTCATTTTATCGGAGATGCCAAATCTCCCCGCCATCTTATGTACTGCATCAGCGAAGCTGAAGAGATTGCAAGATCATAAAAATATGAAAATATTATCTGTATCTGATGTTGTGGTTCCATCACTTTACAAGGAGTTTGATCGAGATAAGTTCAGCGGCATTGATCTTGTTTTTGGGTGTGGTGATCTGCCTCCTGAGTATCTCTCATTTATTCTCCACTCTTTAAATGTGCCGTTATACTATGTACGGGGCAACCATGACATCAGATACGATACTAAGCCTCCTATGGGGTGTACAGATATCCACGGCAAAATCGTGAAATTCAACCACCTTAAGATAATGGGGCTTGGCGGTTCAAGATGGTATAATGGCGGAATGAATCAATATACAGAATCACAGATGAGTAAAATAATCAGCGATATGAGACTCTCTTTATGGTGGAATAGAGGGGTTGATATTATAATAACACACTCTGCCCCGCGTCATATCCATGATGCTGAAGATCGCTGCCACAGAGGCTTTACCTCATTTGTACGATTTATTGATAAATATAAACCCGCATACTTTATACATGGTCATATTCATCAAAATTTTACCTGTCCAGAGGAGCGTATAACCACTGTAAATAAAACAAAGGTAATCAATACCTATGGCTACAACATCATCGAAATCAATAATAGAAAAACTGCTTGAGTTTTTGGGTATCAGCAATACAGATAAAATTCAAAATAAGGATAATCTTTTAATCGGGCAGTGCAGCGAATTAAAAGATATCTCCTCATTTGAGAACACCCAGAAAAAAGAGTGTGCTTTTGACAGCAGAGAGCGTGGTGTCCAGACTGTAAAATTGAGTCAGATTGCCGGCAGTGTCGGCAGATATCAAGATTTTGACGAGCAGTTTCGTTTTAAAAGCCCCGTGCCTTCAGAACGATTTACATCTATTCTTGAGGCTATGCGGTGCGGCACGGTTCTTCCGCCTGTAAAACTGTATCAGATTAAAGATGAGTACTATGTTCTTGATGGAAACCACCGGGTTGCTGCTGCAAAAAAACTCAACCATGATGAGATACTTGCCACTATAATTGAGTTTATTCCATCAAGTGAAACTCTTGATAATATTCTATATAAAGAGATGATGGAATTTTGTGATAGAACAGGGCTTCCCCGCAGCATTAAACTTACAGAAGTCGGACAGTATGATAATCTGCTCGAACAGATACGAGAGCACTATAACTATATCAAAAGTGGTTCAGATAATGTAAATATCACTGCTGCTTCTGATGGTTTAACTGTCAATTCTACCCCCTCTTCTACACCTATATCCACATTTGCAGCAGCCGCTCGAGACTGGTACAAAACAATATATCAGCCGCTCTGCTCGATTATCAGACGCAGCAATATTGCAGATACATTTCCTAATAGAACTCTTGCTGATCTTTACGTCTATATATCTGTAGGTTACTGGAAACGTAAACGCCCGGCTCAGTATGGGATTGGTCTTGGGAAGTTGATACCTTCGACAATGGAGGAGTTTAGAGAGCAGATGAGCGAGCTTAATGAAATTGAATATCCAGAGATGAAACAGAACATCACAGCCTTTGTTCTTATGACAGCGCGTGCTAAAAATGAGTATAAGATAATTGAACAGCTATTTGAGCTTGACGAAGTGGTTGAGATTCATTCTGTTCATGGAGATGTTGATCTGCTTGTAAAGATAAAGCTCTCAAGAGACCTTTTAAGCTCTGATGCAGAGGTTATCTCAAATTTTGTTCATGAGAAGATGAGGCAGTTGACTGGAGTTTTAAGCAGTAAAACATTAATTCCGGGATTCTCACGCATCAAACCGATATAGAAACAAGCGATGAAGTTTTATACAAGTTTAGATTTTTAATAGAGGAACATATAAAAATATGGAAGATGTTGTAATTTCAGTTTTGCATAGAACAATGGTTGCAGGAACCCCTCTTTTGCTCGGCACTGTAGGGGAGGTTATATGCGAGCGATCAGGAATAATTAATCTTGGTGTTGAGGGTGTTATGTCTGTCGGTGCTGTAGTGGCGTTTATTGTTACCTACACAACCGGCAACCCATGGTTTGGACTTATGGCTGCTATTGCCGCTGGTATGATTATCTCAATAATACACGCTTTTGCATCTATTACTCTTATGGCAAATCAGGTTGTATCGGGTCTTGCCCTTACAATGATAGGTCTTGGTCTTTCAGGTATGCTTGGCAAGCCTTATGTGGGTAAACCTCTTGCAGTAAAAATGAACGATATTGCAATTCCATGGCTTTCAGATATTCCATTTATAGGACCTCTATTTTTTAAACAGAGTCCATTTTTCTATATTGCAATAATTTTAGCACTTGGTGCATGGTTTTTTCTTGAACGGACGCTTGCTGGAATAAAAGTGCGTTCAACCGGCGAGAATCCAAAAGCAACCGAGACACAGGGAGTTAATGTCACTTTAATACGGTACTCCTGCGTAATTATCGGCGGAGCTTTTTCTGCTATGGCAGGTGCACATCTATCAACTTCATACAGCAAATCTTGGATTGAGGGTATGACAGCAGGCAGAGGCTGGATTGTAGTTGCACTTACCATCTTTGCACTCTGGAATCCGGGTAAGGCTGTATTTGGAGCTTTTCTGTTTGGAGGCGTATTTGTGCTTCAGTATCTTCTCCAGCCGTTCGGTATATCTCCAAATTTTTTAGCAATGCTGCCATACATAGCAACTTTGGTCATTCTGCTTGTGATGAGCTTAAAGGATCGTAGAAGACTTGATGCCCCTGCACAGCTTGGAGAGCCGTATAAGAGAGGGGAGAGATAGTTAGGGAAAAACATAAGAGCATACCCTCATCTAATTGTAGGGGTGCAGCGTACTGCACCCCTTACGGAATTACGATATATAATTATTTTACGCTAAAAAATGCTGCATTGTTTATAGTGCTTACGGAATATATGTTGCACATGAATCTGCTGACTCCCATGCAGAGACTCTTGATACTCTAACAGTCTCATTCAGCTCTTTAAGACGTTTTTCAAGCTGTTCAGCAATATATATGGCAATCCGTTCTGATGATGGCTGCATAGATTCAAACGGCTCAAGCTCATTTAGATATTTGTGATCAAGCTGGGTCATAATTTCTCGAACCCCCTTTTTTATATCTCCAAAATCTACAAGAACTCCTGCAGCATTCAGTTTATCGCCTGCAACATAAACTTCGATATCCCAATTATGACCATGAAGATTCTCACATTTCTGACCAACCATTGTCAGCTTATGTGCAGCAGCAAAATGGGTCTTTACCTTTAATTCAAACATATTCATATTCCTTATTAAAAACATATTGACGGGCAGCTACATTCCTTTAAAAAGATTTCTCAGCTTATTGGATATCTTATTACTATCAAGCTGGTCAAACTCTTTAAGCAATTTTTCCTGTTTTTTGGATAGTCCGGTGGGTGTTTTTATATTGAACTGAATTATCTGGTCGCCACGCCTTCCGCTTCTGAGCGACTGGATACCCTCTGACTTAAATCTGAAAGTATCTCCATACTGGGTGCCTTTTGGTATTTTAAGGCTCTTTTCACCCTCAAGGGTGGGAATGGTTATCTCGTCTCCAAGAGCTGCCTGTACAAAAGAGATATCTACAACGCATAGAACATCACTGCCTTCTCTTCTAAAGAACTTGTGGGGTCTAACCTGTATAAACACATAGAGATCACCAGGAGGTCCTCCTGACATGCTTGCCTCGCCTTCTCCTGTGAGTCTGAGTTTTGCACCAGTATCCACGCCCCCTGGTATCTTTACTAAAACTTTTTTAGAGACCTCAACTCTTCCAGAACCTACGCATTTGCTGCAAGGATGGGGTATTGATTTTCCTTTGCCCCGGCAGTATGGGCAGGTGGTCTTTACCTTGAAAAATCCTTGGCTCTGTACAAATTGACCTGTGCCGTGGCATTGAGAGCATACTTCTGGTTGTGTGCCCTCTTTGCAGCCATCTCCATGACAGACATCGCACAAATCGTACTTTCTTATCTCAATCTCCCGCTCAACTCCAAAGGCTGCCTCCATAAACTCAAGAGTCATATCATAACGAAGATCAGCTCCTCTTTGAACTCTTGCACCTCCTCTGCCGCCTGAGCTGTTGAAACCAAAAAACTCCTCAAATATATTTCCAAATCCTGAAAAAATATCCTCAAAATTGACATTGGTAGAAAAGTTGGAGCCTTCAAGACCTTTATGACCATACTGATTGTAAATTTGCCGTTTTTGATCATCTGAAAGTACACTGTACGCTTCAGATGCCTCTTTAAATTTCTCTTCAGCTTCCTTGTTGCCTGGATTTTTATCTGGATGGTATTTAATTGCAAGTTTTCTATATGTGGATTTTATCTCATCTTTTGCAGCGTCTCTGGATACTCCGAGTACTTCATAATAATCACGTTTCTCTGACATACTCTTCCCTCAATGATTTTAGGTTTGACAAACAACCAAATTTTGATAAACAGATTAATTTTTTAAACACTGTAAACTAACTCATAATATAGGATTGTCAATAATGAGCGTGGAACTTGATTTTATTAAAGATATGTTTGAGAGCATTGCACCTAAATATGATTTTCTTAATCGTTTCCTAAGTGCCGGACAAGATATTTTCTGGAGAAGAGAGATGGTCTTAAGTGCATCTATTAGTAAAAACAGCAGGGTTCTTGATGTTGCCTGCGGTACTTGCGATGTTGCTTTAGAGATAAAAAGGCAGAAAGGAGAGAGCGTTCAAATATTTGGAATCGATTTTTCTCCGGGAATGCTTGCTCTTGGTAAAAAGAAAATTATGAAAAAAAGAGAATATAGCTATAGCAATACCCAATCTGATAATGATTTTAATAGAGATGAAAATATCTATCTTGCAGCAGGAAATGCCCTTTGCCTTCCCTTTAAGGATAAAGTTTTTGATGCTCTATTTATAGCGTTCGGCATTAGAAATATTATGGACAGGCAATCAGCGGTAAAAGAGTTTCACAGAACTTTAAAAGGCGGCGGCACACTTGCAATACTTGAACTCACATCTCCTGCTAAAGGATTGTTTAGAGATATATATCTTTTATATTTTAAACGCCTGCTGCCTGCAATTGGTTCTATATTCTCAAAAAATAGAAATGCTTATCACTATCTGCCTGAATCTGTCTTAAATTTCCCAACTCCTGAACGGTTTGCCCGAACAATTAAAGATTCAGGGTTTGAAAGTGTGAAGTGGAAATGTATGACATTTGGAATAGTTACCCTTTTTGTGGGGAGGAAAACATAATTAAATGATCCAAAATATAAATATCGATTTGATGCTGTTGATTATCTATGTTCTGGTGGCATTAGGAGTTTCTTTTCTCTGCTCTGTGGCTGAGGCTGTTTTGTTGAGTATTACGCCGTCATATATTGAAGAGCAGAAAGAGACAAAACCAAAGCGTGCTGCAATATTAAAACGGCTTAAGCAAGATAACGTGGATCGCTCGCTTGCTGCAATTTTAACTTTAAACACCATAGCACACACAGCAGGAGCTATTGGAGCAGGAGCAAAAGCAACTGTTGTATTTGGAGCTACTTGGTTTGGTCTATTCTCAGCAGTTATGACTTTAATGATACTTTTTCTCTCTGAAATAGTTCCTAAAACTATAGGTGCTGTCTATTGGTCAAAGCTCGTACGACCAACAGTGGCTTTTGTAAATATGCTCATATTTACTCTATATCCGATTGTCTGGATTTCAGAAGGGCTGACAAGATTCATTTCAAAAGGGAAAACAATGCACATTTTTAGCAGAGATGAATTTATAGCTATGGCAAAAGTTATTGAACAGACAGGCGGGCTTCAAGACAATGAGATTAGGATTCTTCAAAATCTGTTCAAATTCGGCTCTCTTAAAGTTACTGATATTATGACCCCCCGCATTGTTGCCTCAGCACTTTCTGAAGATAGTACAATAGTTAGTGTATCAGAATATATAGCAAAGACTCCATTTTCACGTTTCCCGACCTATAAAAAGAGCATTGATAACATAACAGGATTTGTCCTTAAAGATGAGGTTTTATTAAACAATCTTAATGGAAAAGGTGAAGAGCTGGTCAAATCTCTAAGGCGGGATATTTTGGTTGTTCCACCATCAGTGTCGCTTACAGCTCTATTGGAAACTTTTCTTAGAGAGCGTCATCATATTGCTGTTGTAGTAGATGAGTATGGCGGCACAACTGGTCTGGTTACATTAGAGGATTTAGTTGAGACATTGATGGGTATTGAGATCATGGACGAGATGGATACAGTTGTTGATATGAGAGCACTTGCCCGAAAAAAATGGGCAGAGAGGATTAAAAAATTGGGGATATTAGATATAGATGATAAAATTGAAACTCCCCATTGAATAATTAAATAATTACAGCCACTACATGAAATCGAATATATTCCTTAAGAGCCTAAATAGCTAAACAGGCTCTTAAGATTTCAATGGATTGGTTAAACCTTAAATTTTCATTAAAATATTTAGGATTACCATAAAAATGCAGACCCAAGATTATTACAAGATACTTGAACTTGATAAAAATGCCTCTCCTTCTGAAATCAAGCGAGCCTATAAAAATCTCGCTATTAAATATCATCCAGACAGAAACCCTGATGATAAAAACGCCTCTGAAAAAATGGCAGTTTTAAACGAAGCCTATGCAGTGCTCTCAAATCCAGACAAAAAAAGAGAATACGATATGCTGAGAGATAGGTTTGGAGAAGATGCAGCCGGCAGATTTAGACAGAGTAACACCTATGATGATATTTTAAGAAATTCTGACCTTGAAAAAATTTTTCAGGAGATTGCAGACAGCTTTGGTATAAGGGGATTGAATGAGCTTTTCAGCAATGTAAATATCAACGCTAAGAGCGGCACTTTTGGCAGCAACGGAGCTGATGGGGGCGGGTTTTTCTTTTTCGGAACATTTGGACAGCAGATGCCGCATGGAGGTTACAATATCTATAAAGATGAGACAGTTAAGTTAAAACCTCATCAGAAGATAATCCGTCAGATTGGTGGTAAAATTGCAAAAAAGGTTGTTGATAAAGTGCTTAATGAGAGCATGAAAAAGCTCAATATATCAAGCGAACAGCTCAGAGGATTTGATAGTATCAGCAGAGAGAATAGTAGTATAAACACAATGGACATATACGACACCATAGAGATATCATCATCACAGGCACAAAAAGGCGGTCCATATGCTTACTACAATAAAAGAACCGACAAGAAACTGATCGTTAAAATTCCTGAAAATATAAAAAACAGTGATAAAATAAGGTTAAAAGGTGCTGGAATCGAAAACAGCGTAACTGGAGAGAGGGGCGATCTCTTTTTGATTGTCAATATAAAAGAGGAGAAAGGCACTATTTTATCTAAAATAAAGAGCTTTATTACCGGAGCTAAATGATCGTTAATCTAAACGACTTTTGATTACGATTTTAATGCTCTTTTTTAGAAGCTGCGATCATTGGAAGTCCTATATCACAACATAAAACAATATTGTCTGCCCCAATAGAAAATTTCATTGAAAGAGTTATGCACATATGGGCACCTGCAATCGACAGATAAGGTCGTGTAATCTGAAGTTGTTCAGGGTGCATGATAGCCCGCTCTAAATAGTGCCGCCTGAACCAATCTGCATTTTTTGCATCTTCAAGAGGCTTGAAGCGATTATCGTTACTGCTACGGTATGTTTTAGATACAATAGTGTTACCGATCTGAACTCCGTCAGTTCCAATTTGGTAGCAGCGTACTACTGAACTATTTAGAAGCATTTTTTCTGCTGCCTGCTCTAAAGATTGATTGTTTTTAAGTTTTTCTATAACATCTGTAAAAACAACACTATACTGTTTAATTATCCCTTGCAATCTGCTGCTTTCTAAAGCTGAGAGAGCCTTGTGCTGATCAAATAAAGAATCAAACTCTTCAAAATGTTTAAAAGGGTGCTTAAGCTCAGTAAAAGGTCGTCCAAAATAGAAGCCTTGTACAAAATCAACTCCGCTTGCAACTGCCATCATAGCCTGTTCTAAAGTTTCAACTCCTTCTAAAAGAACCAATGAGCCTGCCTGATGCAGTAAAGATACAATTCCAGATAGCATCTCTTTAACCCTTTTCTGCTCTGAAGCTCTGACAATAAACGAGCGATCCAGCTTAACAATGTCTGGTTTTATAGTCCATATTCGATCAAAGTTGGAGTAGCCAGCACCAAAATCATCAATAGCAATAAGAGCACCAAGAGATTTATAATAATTTATTGTTTCAGCCAATAGGATATTGTCTTCAATAGGCTCTTCTACCACCTCAATAACAATTCTGTGTGCTGGAAATTTAAATGCTTCAAGCAGCTCTTTAAAATATGAGCCGTATGCTTTTCCATTTAGAATTGTTTCTGAAGAGACATTTAAAAACAGCCAATTTATCGGGTCTCCAATAGCAAGAAAGTTGTTCGTATGAATATAGCGGCAGAGTCGATCTAAATGAATCTCATCTACAGCAGAGTCTGCCATCTGAAATACAGTTGCAGGATTTATAAAGTTTGAGTTATCATCTTTTGCCCTAAGCAGAGCCTCATATCCAACAACACGTTTATGAGCCAAACTGTAGATCGGCTGAAGTGCTGTGTATAGATTAAGATTGTATAGCCTGCCAGTTAATAATCCTCCGTTCTTTTGTGCATAACGGCTTATGAACGGCAGGTTTAAATTTATCTTGTCTTTCGTGTGGTTTGTATGATTTTCTTCTATATTCATATTAACTTCTATCGCGTATATTTTAAAAGTATCATTAATCAAATGGTTAATTAAAGGTTATTTTGTTATCTCGTTAAATTGCAAGCAAATTGTAAGCCAACATCTAATAGAGTGGCTTTATAGCGTAATTTTGTTAAAATCTTAAAGTAAAACAAACAATTATGTAATTTCATATATTAAAAAAGCATAATTGTGTAATAAACAATGGATTTCTTATAGTTATATTTTTTATATTATTTGAATAAAATAAATAGTTTTGATAGTATTTTATTCGTAAATTTGACCCGTAAATTTGACAGAAAAAAAAGCTATGCCCAACCTATTCAATCTATTTTGCGTTAAAGGTGTGTATGACAGAAAAAATGACCCGTGTAATGATTATTGAGAATAAATCTGAAATTATTAGAGAGATGAAAATACATCTTGAATATCTCTACTGTGATGTCATATCTGTTGTAGATTCAGGTGAAGAGGCTGTTGAATACTTAAGAGCAGAACAATCCTGCCAAACAGTGTCAGATATAGATGCTGTAATGCCTGATGTTATTTTTTTAGATATAGGACTCAATAGAAGTGATTTATCAAGAAATTCAATTTCCCTAAAATATGATGCTGCTGCAACTGCAAAACATATACGAAAAGAGTGGAATATTTCTATTATCTTTATTGTAGGGCATACAGACGATGACTTACTCTCTACTGTTAAACTCGATTTCCCTTTTGGGTATGTTTTAACCCCGCTTTCAACAAGAGAGCTTAAAGCAACTATTGACGTTGCAATATATACATCTAAAATTGAAGCAGAACGAAACAGTGCAAAAAAAGAGCTTATACAAAGTGATGAGAGGTACAGAGCACTTGTAGATAATATGGTTTCTGGTGTTGCCATCTACGAAGTCGTTGGAGATGGGGAAGATTTTATATTTGTTGATTTAAATAAAGGGGCAGAAAAAATTGAACAGCAGAAACGAGAGGAGTTGATCGGCAGAAGCATATTTGAAGCACGACCCGGTGTGCGTGAATTTGGACTTATAGATACATTCAAAAAAGTTATAAAAACTGGAAAACCCCACACCCATCATCTAAGTTTGTATAAAGACGACAGAGTAAGCAGATACTACGAAAACTATGTCTATCAGCTCTCCTCAGGTGAAATAGTCGCTCTATTCAGAGATGAGACCATAAAAAAGATCGCTGAAGATGAGATGAAAAAGCTGCAAGAGCAGCTCAATCACTCACAAAAGATGGAGGCATTAGGAATTATGGCAGGCGGTATTGCTCATGATTTCAATAACATACTCTTTCCTATAATTGGTTCTGCTGAGATGCTTATTGAAGATAGTGTAGAGGGTACTACACAAAGAATGCTGCTCAAAGAGATTCTAAAGTCTGGATACAGAGCAAAAGAGCTTGTAAAACAGATTCTTACATTTAGCCGCCAAGAGCAGCAAGGCGAATTTATGCCCTTATCACTTGAGCCGATTGTAAAGGAGATAATTAAACTCTCCAGATCAATGCTCCCATCAACTATTAGAATAAATCAGAATATATCCAAAAACTGCTGTATGGTTATGGCTGATCCAACCCAGATTCATCAGGTCTTTATGAATCTGATTATAAATGCGTTTCATGCAATGGAAGATAGCGGCGGAGTTTTGACAATAAGGCTGCAAGCAGTTGAAAATCCTCAAGTGCTTCAACTGCCTTTAGGAAAATATATCTCTATTGAAGTTATTGATACAGGTGTCGGAATAGATGAAGCCACGCAAAAGAGAATATTTGAACCCTATTTTACAACAAAAGAGATGGGTAAAGGTACTGGTCTTGGTCTGTCTATTGTGCATGGAATTGTAAAAAGGTACAAAGGGGGGATTGTTGTAAAAAGCGAGATTGGAAAGGGAACAGCTTTTACAATATATCTGCCTGGTGTTGAGCAGGAGCCTGTTAATGTTATTGAAGAAAAGTCTCCCTCAAAAGATAGAGGGAGCGAAACCATTATGGTAGTTGATGATGAACCTGTTGTTGCAAAAATGCTCTGTATAATTCTTGAGAAAGCAGGTTACAAAGTTTTCCCAAAAACAAGCAGCATAGATGCTTTAGAGTCGTTTCGTGAAAAACCAGATATGTATGATCTTGTTATCACTGATCTGACAATGCCTGATCTTACAGGTGAAAAACTTTGTGCACAGTTAAAAATGGCTGCCCCCGCTATTCCAGTTATTCTATGCACAGGCTTTAGTGCAAAAGTGCCTGCCTTAGAAACAGGTAATTTTGGTATTGACAAAATAATTATGAAGCCGATACTGAGCAGCGATCTTCTCAAAAAAGTTCGAGAACTGCTTGATTAGATGGATAATTGATTTTTAATTTGGGATATATCTGAAAAAGAATGGAGGTATTTAATGTTTAAAAATGTAAGGCTTGGACTAAAGATATCAGGTGGTTTTATCTCTGTGCTGTTTTTTATGGCTGTTATTGTATATATCGGCTACAGCGGTTTAGCAGGTGTGGCTGACAGAGTTGATAAGAGTGATGATGTAAATTCTATGGTAAAGATGGTGCTCGAGGCAAGACGGCATGAGAAAAACTACATTATCAGAAATGACGAGAGTTACCTGAAAAGAGTTGATGAAAATGTCCAAAATATAATTAAACAGGCTTCTTATGTAAAAGATAAGTTCAATGATCCGCTCAACAAAGCTCAGATGGATAGTGTAACTCAAAAGGTTAAAATTTATCATAACTCTTTTAATGAGTACGTATCCCTGCATCAGCAGAGATTGGCAATTGATAGGCAGATGAAGAGCAAAGAGAACCAGCAGGCGATTGATAATCAAGTTGAACAGCAGAAATTGGCAGATATCATCAAAAAACAGGAGCAGGCTGATACCATTATGGTTCAGACTGCAAGAGATGCAATAAAGGTATGTGAAGATGCTACAGCGGATCAAAAGGCAAAAATGGAGTCAGAGATATCAAGGGCAAATATCTTTATGCTCGTATCCGGCATTATTTCACTTATTCTTGGGGGTATGCTCTCATTTTTTATAACAAGGGCAATTACAGATCCATTGACCCGGGTTATTGATGGATTACAAGATGGAGCAACTCAGGTATCAGAGGCATCTGAGCAGGTCTCAACAGCAAGCCAGTCGTTAGCAGAAGGGGCATCTGAACAGGCTGCATCTATTGAGGAGACTGCCTCATCTTTAGAAGAGATATCTTCAATGACAAAACGAAATTCTGATAGTGCATATCAAGCTGACAAGCTGATGAAAGATGCAAACAGCGTTGTCAACAGGGCTAATGACTCAATGAATCATCTGATCAGCTCAATGGAAGATATTTCAAAGGCAAGTGATGAGATTTCCAAAATAATTAAAACCATTGATGAAATAGCCTTTCAAACCAATCTGTTAGCACTTAATGCAGCAGTTGAGGCTGCCAGAGCCGGAGAGGCTGGGGCAGGTTTTGCTGTGGTTGCTGAGGAGGTTAGAAATCTTGCCATACGTTCGGCAGAGGCTGCAAAAAATACAGCTTATCTGATTGAAGGAACTGTTCAGAAGGTTACAGGCGGTTCAGATTTGGTCAATAAAACAAATATAGCATTCAATGAGGTAAAACAGAGCACAACAAAAGTCGGTTCTCTGATTGGAGAGATATCTGAAGCATCACGAGATCAGGCAAATGGGATTGAACAGGTAAATATTGCAGTTGCAGAGATGGATAAGGTTATACAGCAGAATGCTGCAAGTGCAGAAGAGTCTGCAAGTGCTTCAGAAGAGCTTCATGCCCAATCTGAGGGAATGTTAGATTTTGTGCATGAACTCACAGTGCTGCTTAGGGGTGAAAACAATACACAAAAAGGGATATAAAAATGAAGAAGATCGGAATATTAATTTGTCATAGGTATCATTCTTGTGCTGCTGGTAAATGCTTGCGATCAATGCGTAATAGAGAAGGAGCCTTTTCTGTTTATAAAAATGAAGAGATAGAACTTGTAGGAATTACAACCTGCGGAGGTTGTCCCGGAGGAAATGTAGAATATGCACCGGCAGAGATGAAAAAAAACGGAGCAGAGATAATACATTTAGCCACCGGACTTCTTGTTGGTTATCCTCCATGCTCTCAAATAAAAGCCTTTTGTAATTTTATACCAATAAAATATGGTATTAAGGTTGTACTTGGAACTCATCCTATTCCTGAAAACTATCTTGCAACACATAATGAACTTGGCACATGGAATTCTGATAGTTGGAAGAATAAAATAAAAGAGGTATTAACAGATGAACAAACCCGCATAGCATATAATTGAAATAGCAGCTACTCCAGTTCCAATTCTATCTCATCAAATATATCCTCAATGGTGTAGAGAAGTTTATCAGCCTTATCAAGATGCCAGTCTGCTATATTTTCTTGAATACTATTATACGCATTATGGAGCTTATCTTTATGACGAAGAAGCACCTCTCTAAGATGAGTTCCATCAAAGCGGTAAAGAAGCAGATCTAACTGTCCCGCAAGTTCGTAAAGTGAGGGATTGCGGCTCACCAAACTTGAATCAAGACGTTTTAAATTACTCGCAAGTTTAGGGTAACTCCCTTCAATATCTTTTTCATAATAAGGACGGACTGTAATTGTAAGCTGCATCTGTTTGCTCATTGTTTATCTCCTTATGATATTATCCACGCTGGAAACTCCTGAATCGTCTCACTGATGCCTTTGTCTATTTCATACCAGAACTCATACGCAGTTTTCTTTATTGTCATGCAAGCCATCAACCAAGGTTTTCTGCCGCGAAATCCCAATTAATAAGTTTATGTTTAAAAAATCCCGGGTTCTATCATCTGCCTGTTATTTTGTTTATGCCTAAATTTGGATAAGTGCTGATAGATTTGAACCCTTGCTCGGTTGATGCCGCCGATCGGGCGATGTGCAATCAGAGAATGTGCAGGAGAAAATGACAAATCCTCAGCTATATCCTCACGCTCCGTGTTGCGAAAAGTCTGGGCAGGAATGCGGATTGATGCCGCTTTGATATATGGAGATTCTTTTTCGCTCCACTCCACACCCGCATCTTCAACAGGCATCTTTACAGGGTCTTTTTGCACTTGTATCATAAAATCAAAACCTGCCTCATTAGCTGAAAGGTGTTTTTCCATATTTTCAGTAAGATAATGGTCAGTAAGAACGGGCGGCAGAGAACTTTTAATCTTTGAAGTCGGGACAATAGAGTATTTAACAACTTGATCTTTTCCGCACATATAGGGGGTTGTGCTCCAGTAACGGATGTCCAACGGAGATGTCTGGTTTTGTCTTGCCTTGCGCAGTTCATTGATTATATGAAAATTGCCAGATAAAACAAGACGCGAAATAAAGATAAATGGCGACCATTCGACACTGTAATACACAGCATCATGGAACAATTTTACAGTTCCTAACGGCATCACAGGATAACTTAGAAGTATGAAATCCTGCGTCTCTTTTTCCTCATTCTGCGTCTGAAACCGCTCTCCTTTGACCCCCATTATCTTTATTGCAAAACCACGTAAGTCTTTGGCTTTATCTGACTCAATCTTGCCGCTTGAGCTGGAAATCCTAATCCATGCGGGATAGGTTTGGGCAGATTCAAATATTCCCACCTTAAGCTCTGCAGGTAAGTTCGGTTCTACAATGAACTCTGCCTTAACGCATCCTAAATTTTTAGGGTGAGCGTCACGTTTAGTTTTGCCAGGCGGATAATCTCTGAACATCTTGTCTTGTAATATATTTTTCATCTCTTTGATCAGTATTTCTTCATCAGCAGATACTTGTTCAAATTTGGTTATTACTCCATCTGCATATACAACACTGCTCAGAGCTACTACTGATGCCGCTATCAACATAATCATACTTAGATTTTTCATCATGATCTCCGTGCTAATTTTCTTACAGCATCAACAGCTTCTATTCCTTCACAATCCGAGACAGTAAAAATCTTAATTTCTATCGGTTTGGACAGAAGGCTCTTTGTTCCAAGCAGAACGCCGAATCTGCATGACATCATATATTTATCAAGATGTTGACGATTTTCCCATTCTGAAATGAGATTGAAAATATTTTTGTCTTCAATATCGTAGTAAATGCCATAGCTCAGACACCCGTTTTTTTTACCAACTGGTTCAATCAATGAAATAAGCGTTTGAAGAACCTCTTTCTGCTTTTCAGGGAAAACTTTCATGATTGTTCTGATTATGTCCATCTCCGATTCCTGTTGTAATATCCCCTGCCTTTTATAGCAAGGGGAATTTCTCTTATGTTTAATTCCGCGGTCTTTCAACCGCTCGATATCTACGACTATTAAGTTCTTGTTCTTGCAGCTCTAACTGTTCGCTCCTGTTGTTGATTTTTTGTTCTTGTTGTTCTAACCGTTGGTTTCTGTTATTACGCTCTTGCTGGTAATCTCGTCTATCTTGACGGTTATCCCTGTTTTGTCCGCGATATCTGTCTCTTTGGTTAGAATCACGGACACCCCAATTGTGCTGTTTTTCCCAATACCTGCTCTTTTCCCATTTATTCCAGTTGCGTTGAACATTCTGGTGGGGAGTTCGCTGCTGGTGCCATTCCCGCCCCTGCCAGCGGTTATGCCTGTAATCGTTTCTCCAGCCTGATGGCACATTTCTATAAAAAGAGGGAACTTTTTGATAGTACCTCCACCCTGAATCATAGTTACGCGAGCGATACCAGCGTCCTTGTGATGGACGCCACCACCAGCCACTGTAGAAAAATATATCTGCATCTACATCTGGTGCAACGTAAATATTTGTCCCGGGCAGCACTACAAGCTCAGGTGATGATTGAAATACTATGGAAGGCAGAGAAATGCTAAAGCCTATATTGCTGCCTGCCATAGTTGGAACAGGAGCAAGTGCCAATGCTAAAAGCAATGTCCCTAAAAGTAATTTTTTCATTTTGTTGTCTCCTGTTAAAAATCAAGTGTCAGGAAAGATATAAAACATCTCTCCTGACCACCCTTAACCCGATCGTTTTTACCTTACGATAATTTCAAAAAGAACTCTCATGTTTGCCTTTGCCTCTGGTGAATATATCTCTTTAGGTAATGGCTCGTGCATTGCTGGATTTTCTTCACCATAGCCGATTTTTGTAAGTCTGTCTGGTGTAATTATCCCTTCATTAATAAGGTATTGCCTTACAGCAGTTGCTCTTCTCTCACTCAGACTCTGGTTATACTCATCAGTTCCTGAAGCAGATGTATAGCCTCCAATTCGGACTTCAGACTGTGGATTGTCTTTGAGCATCTGGATATTTCTTTTGAGTATTGTCTGTGCTTCTGGTGTAAGTGTTGATTTATCGAAATCAAAATGTATGTCTTCAAAAGCAAGAATAGTAACCCCTTCTGTTGTTGTAATCACCTTAGGCTCATAGTAAACTTTAGTGGTTCTTCTGAGCATACAAAGAGCATTGATTCTGTAAGTTGCAGATTTAGCCATATCAATGGCAGGCTGTCTGACGCAGGGATCGTAAATCTCGTATGCTCTGTCAACCATTTCTTTTAATTCATTGAACTCTTCCGGACATTCCTTATCTTTGCCCGCCCTGCGTGCTTCTTCCAAAGCCTGATCAGCTTGAACTAATTCAGCGGGATAGCCTGAATACTCTGTTCTGTATGCCGGACCTTTTACTAAACCGACGCCGCATCCTGCCATCAAACTCAGAGAAAATACAACAATGATGGCTGTAAGCACGCTCTTTAATGTTGCTGATTTACTTGAAGTTGCTTCTTTCATTTTACACCCCTTTTCATTAATTTTATTGTTGATCGCCTGCCATCAATTTCGGCAGGCGACTGCTTTCCAACCATCACCATACAAAAATGGAGACGCTACTTATCGAGAACCTTCTTGATGTCGCCGATTTTTTCCTGAACTTTTCCCTCAAGATTCTCCTTTTTACCTTCAATTTCTAAATCACGATTTCCGACTGTTTTTCCTATAACCTCTTTGATCTTTCCTTTTGCCTGGTGCATCTTACCTTCTGCATGGTCTTTTGTACTTGATTTCATGGCGTTGCTCCTGTCTCAATTAATATTGATTTTAGTTGATGTTGATTAATGTGAACTCTTTCTCCAGTTTAAAATAGTGTTCCATACAGAACATATCAGCTCCAGCCGGCTCATTTGACTATAATGCTATTTTTTACGCCTTTTACACCTTTAACTGATTGTGCTAATCTTGCAGCTCTTGCTGATGCCCGTGTTGAATTTACGAATCCGCTTAACTGTACGACTCCTTTGTAAGATTCTACATTTATCTGGAGTACTTTAAGTTCCGGATCATTAAAAATTTCCCCTTTAACTTTGGTGGTAAGTACAGAGTCATCAATATACTCCCCGGTGCTCTCCTGCTTACGACTTGAAGCGCATCCTGCAAGAAATGCAAATAAGACCAATACTACAAAAAAACGCCTGATAAAAATTGATTGATTCATGATACTTTCTCCCTTTTTTCTTTTGATTTATGGGTAGTGCCCTTATGGTTTTCAAAGGCTGTTTGTTGGCTTTACTGATTTATGTAGTTCAATCTTTGTGCCATGGTTTCAACTTTTAGAATACCTGTATCTATCATTCTGATTTATAAGCACAATACGTTGAAAAGACCAATTTAAGAACTGTTGTTAAAAACCATATAAAAAGGTCATATTTACCCTATGGTCATATAAGCCCTTTTTAAAATAACTCTTTTTAGTTTGCGGCAGATAATTAGGCGGGATAAAAATAAAAATATCAAAGTTACGGTTGGGAATTTACTCACTATTCCGATACCTTATCGATATCGCTCTGTTCGCTTGATACCTGTTCAATGCTTTCATAAGGTGCCTCAGGACCGAGCAATACGCTTATCCAGTAAGTCTCCTTATTGTTTTCACATGCAAACTTCAGGGTCATGGTAAGCGGTATGCACAAAACCATGCCGACCGGTCCAAGCAGACTTCCCCAGAAGATAAGCGAGAGAAAGACAACCAGAGTGGAGAGTCCAAGCCTACGCCCCATAAGCCGAGTTTCAATCACATTTCCAAGTATGAAGTTGACAGCAATAAATCCAGCAGTTGACATTATGGCATGACCTATACCCAATTGGATAAGAGCAAGAAGTATCGGGGGAACAGCGGCAATTAAGGAGCCTACATTCGGAACATAGTTAAGCAAAAAAGTGACAAACCCCCAGAGAATCGGAAAGTCCACACCAAGAATTGACAGCCATATTCCTATCAAAATACCTGTGGCAAGACTGATGAGAGTCTTGATGATCATATAGCGTTCAATATCATCTACAAACCTTGTGAATTGGGGAAATAGCTGGTAGGGATTGCCGAGAATAGTTCTCAGCTTGACAGGAAAACTTACGGTTTCTAAAAGTATGAAAGTTACGGTGAGAAAAATCAGTACCATGTTTGAAAGAGCAGAGCCAAAACCTGCCAGTAAGTTGGCAGTCAAATTCATCACCATTCCAGGATTGGTAAATCTGAGCAGAACATTGCCCATGCTCCCTCGTATTCCCTTGGTTGCTAAAAACGACTTAAATGATAAGACCTGCTCATCTATTCGAGTCTGATAAGCAGGCAGCTCAGTATAAAAGCTGTTGATGGACGCACCTACAATCGCCCCGACAATCAGCAGGATTGTTATCATACACGCAACCACAAGCAGCACCGCTGCAACAGTCGGAACACGTTTGTGCTGAAGCCACAATAACGGCGGCTTTCCGAGTATGGCAAGGAAAACTGAGACAAGCAATCCGACTAAGGCGGACTGTGCCTGATTAATGCCTCCGATGATTATCACGAGTGATGCAGCTATGATAAGCAGGCGGATTCCCTTATGCGCAAAATTTTGTTCAGTCATATAGACACATACACTTTTGATTGTTGTGATTCTTATCTTCTTCCCACGCTATGAGTAGATTAATATCTAATTGCAAGGCACTTCTACTCGTTTTGGTTCAGCTTCAATCAACCTTTCCTGTTTCCCGCGAACAGCAGCACTATGCCGCCCACAAGCGTTATAGCTCCAACGATTGGCGGCAACGGAAAAGTTTTAGTTGTCTCTGCGGTCATTTGAAGAGGACCGAGATCAACAACCTTCTCTTTAGTCGTATAGGTGATTCCCTGATACCCGAACGCTGCGATCCCTATGATAATAAGTACGATGGCAATAATTGTGGTTGTTTTCATTTGTCCCTGCCTTTAATTACGCTTCATTTTTGTTGTCTAAATATTGGCTTCTGCTAACTCATTCTCCTGCCGCTGATTAGGTTAAACACTATTACGATAACAGCAGCTACCAGCAGTATATGGATTAAACCCCCTAACGTATAACTGCTTACAAGCCCTAACACCCACATAATTACGAGTATTACAACAATAGTCCACAACATTTCATTTTCCTTTCAATTTATTTTAATTAGTTAAGATGCTTTTAACGAAAAAAACCCATTGCAATATCTGAGAGTGCGTTGACCACTGGCTGTGCAAACCTGCTGTTACGAGAACTGCGATAGCCTGCACCTATCATAAAACCTACTCCTGCTCCTAACCCCAAGGCGATAAGAATTGTCTTGCCAGGATTTTCGCTGCCATAATTTACGACTACGCCATAGGTTGTGCTTACAGCTTTAGATGTTTTGTCATACGCATTCCCCACAACTTCAGATGTTTTATCGTATGCATTCCCCGCAGCCTCGGCTGTTTTGTCATAAGCATTACCTACTGCTTCAGATGTTTTATCGTAGGCATTCCCCATAGCTTCAGATGTTTTCTTATAAGCATTCTCCGCTGCCTCGGCTGTTTTATCATAAGCGTTACTTGCTGCAGCCTCAGCTTTTTCGAGAATTTCTGCACCCTGTTCCATAGCGGTATCAGCAGCAGCACTATTTTTGTCTGTCTTGTTTTCTTTATTTTGAACGTCCATGTTATCCTCCTGAAAAATATAAATATTAACTGATAGTTATCTTTTAACTATGTAATTGTCTGCCACCCATCTTCTCTATCTGTTCCTGCCGCAACTCCTGAATCATGCTCTGATACCTTTGTGGAATTGCCCCTTTTAACTTCTGTGTTCAAATCTGTCGAGGTTGCATTTTTTATCCAGATGGTGGCAGCTTTGGCTGCAATACCCCAAAGGGTCATCTTGATAAATCCTGGACCGCTGTTTCGGGCAAGTATGCCGTCAAGTGATGAACGAACTTCACCTGCAATCGAATCTACGAGCCGCTCCATTGGAGAGACACGTTTTACAAACAGTCCTGATGCAAGATATCCAATGCCGGCAGCACCTCCTATTGCCAAGTAAGGATACTCTCTCACATATCCTCTCCAATCCAACTTTTCTCTTATCCGCTCGCTGATCTGTTCGACTGTATAGGAAATCTCCTCCTCTCCATCGGCTATATCCTGACGTATATCCTTAGAACTTCGCTCGGCATCAGCTTCCCTTCTATTATTTGGATACTCTCTTTCAAACATTTTTTTCCTCCTTAGGAATGAGCATGCAATAACTCCCTAAACTTATAATCATTGAAGATTAAATATTGAAGAGCGGTTTCAAATGATTTCGGGTGTTATTAAATTTTCATTCCTTAATTTAGTGCATGAACTGTTTTACTAAGCAATATTTCATGTTTCAGAGATCGATTTCTCCAATTGCCTGTAGCCGATAACGACAATAACAATGCCGCTTAAAGCAAGCACCCCTCCAATAGCAAGTGCCGCAACAAAGGGAGTCATATAATAAGTGAGTTTGATGAACATCGCTGCACAAAAAAAGATGAATGCTGCAAAAATGGTGAGTGATCCTATCACGACTGTTAAACCTCCGAAGCGGATACCCCTTGCCTTTTCGCGAAATCCCTGAATCACAAGCTCAATTTCGTTGTGAACCATTGTAGCTGAGCTGCTGGCAAGTTGACCGAGCAACTCAGTAAATGATTCACGTTCTATTGCAGGGAATTTATTCGCATCCCTGTTGTTCATTGTAAAAACCTCCTTTGTGCCTGTGTTGTAACTTATATTCGTGATAACATCTGGGCATCATAATAATTATCTGTACTGCCAATTACCCATGCCGCAAATTATCTGTGCCGCAGAATAACACCAGTAATCAGCCCTGCAAAACCTGCCATCATAAGGCTGATTCCGGGTCTATCTGAGACATATTGCCTGATGCTCTCATCTGCCTTTTCATCGTATAACTGCCGAATGTAATCAACTGATTGTGCAAGCCACTCAGATGCTTGATCTTCATATCTGTCGTACATGCCTGACTGTTCATAATTATCCGCCATACTGCACCTCGCTATTCTTCCGTAGCAACCGCTACTCTTCCTTCGTGAATTCCATAAGTCAGCCAATGCCTAAATATTGCAGTATAATTGTTACCTAAGTGCTCCTTGAGTTCAGAATTTGCATCAAGATAAAATTTAACATCAAAATATGGAGATGCCATTCTTCCATCTGAAATTCCATAAGTTACCCAATGTGTGAATGCAGCAAAATAATCTGTAGGTCAGGGTTTTGCTGAAGATAGAATTTAACATCAAAATATGGAGATGCAATTCTCCCCTCTAAAAGTCCAGATTGCAGCCATTGAGTAAATGCCGCATCAGGATTTTTTTGAATATAAAATTCCAAATCAAAATATGGGGAATCAGCGATCACCTCAGGAAGTGTATAACTTACCCCCTGTGCTTGGTCTTCAGTTACAAAGCCATACCCCTCCATAATAGAACCTGCATCTGTAATAAAACCTGCGGATCCTGCATAAACAGGAGAAACCGCAAATAAACTGATAATAATAATCATAAAAGACCGTCTAAATTTTTTCATAAACAAAACCCTCCAATAATTAAAAAAACGAATGTAATTGCCAGACACTTTTTCTTTAAAAAAAACTATTGAATCAGCGTCAGGCTCTGTTTTTAAGCCACTTTTTGCAGCTCGGTTACCTCAACAATAATGTTGTTGATAACCCTTTTTACTCCATGAACGTCGCCCGCAAGTTTGGCGGCAAGCTCCTTTTCAGCAGCGTTTCTTGCTATGCCGCTTAGATTAACCACACCTTCATCAGTCTCGACAATCGTATTGAGGGCACTGGTCGAGCGATTATACAGCAGCTTTGTCTTGACCATGACGGTGATAGAAGCATCGTCAATCAACTGGCTCACCGCATCAACTGTTTCTCCCATCGTTATTTCGTCTGAGGTCATTGAGGCGTCCCGCACCACCATCTCATTGTCAACATCGCTGACACCTTCAACATCTTTAGCGTATTCGGTCGCCAAATCTTTCTCTGCTCTGCTGGCAGCTTTACCGACCAATGTAATGTTCCCCTTTGCTGCAAAAACTTCAATGTTGGTGCCATTCACGTTACGATGGGACAAAAGTGTTGCTTTTACTTTAGCAGCAAGCCATGCATTGGTATATTCATGAGGATCATCAGCTTTTACTTCAAACATGGGGACTTCGGTTTTTGCTTCCATCTCAGGGGCTTCATTTCTCTAAGGGCTGCTTGACTTTTATTCCAGTTTGACTGACACGACTGACTAATTGGTTTCAATCGTTGTTGTAGTGGTAGTTTGCTCCTCTGTAACTACCGGTCTTTCGGTCGTAGTAGTTGTTGTCTGAATCACCTCTTCTGTGTTGGCGTATTTTGGTGTAGATGAGCAGCCTACAATAGTGATGAACAGCATAAAAAAAGCTAAACAGAGCATAAAGATATTGTTCTTTTTCATAGCGATAAATCCTCTCTAAAAGTCTGTGGTGAAAAAAATTTGGAATTATTGGAATTATTAGAATTATGATAAGAATCCCGTTCTTCACAACATTATATACTCAATTTGTGTGCCATGATTCATCTATCCCTGATAGATAGTCTCATCATACTGATTTTAAAGCATAATCGGGTAAAAACGTATTTGGATTTTTGGGATTGGAATCGATATAAAAAGGGTCATATACGTCCATCGGTTATATATGACCCTTTGTCAGGCAGGTTTTATATTTCTTAGGCAGTACAGGGAGATAACAGTGCATCTCCCACCTTGCTGGACAGTTCTAAATTATCTGGCTTCTCTTTCTGAATCTTATTATTTCTCTTGTGCATAGGCAGCACACAAACATGCACCAAATATAAAAATAGACCCTGAAAGATAAATCCACGTCAGCAGTGCCATAATACCGCCGAATGCACCATATATTGCATTTAAAGCAGCAAAATCCCTGAGGTAGATGACAAACAGCTTTTCTGCCAACTGCATAAGCACTGTGGCACATACGGCTGCCCTCCAAACTTCTGTAAAGCGTGTGGGTTTATTCGGGGCAAGCCTGTACAGGAGGCTGATACTTACGAACACTACTGAGGACGGTATAAAATAGAGAAGCAGAGCATGTAACCATGTACTGAAAGCACTAAATGGAAACAACCACAACCACTCTTTTGTCATTGCAGCGATCACAGGCATTGCAACACCAAAGAGCACTACACAAACCATAATGGCGAGAAAAAATAGGCTTTTAAGAGGTGATCTCCACCAGTTGGACAACTCAACACCCCATGCCCTGTTGGTAGCACAGATAAGTGTGTTGAAAAATTGCATGGCTGACCAGATGAGCATAAGAAATGCTGTAACACTCGCCTGTTTTCGAGTGTTGATCACACCTGTTATGGTATCAAAAATATAACTTTGCATTTCCCCACTTATCGGAATATATGTTTCAACATAAGCAACAACCTCAATTCCTGCACGACCTCTATCAATAAAGAGAGATGCTATAGTGACAAATAAGATGATCAGAGGAAACAGCGAAAAAAAAGCGTAATATGCAAATGCTCCGGCTGACTGTGCTCCGTCTGTCTGTAAAAATATTCGTACAGACAGAGACAATATATCCCAAAACCTCACGATTGTATGGTCAAAATAGTTCCGAACTTTTCATAATCATTTTCCTTTTCCCATAGGCGATTTATCGTAATTAAAAAGATACGTTAATTCCTGCACCGTAATACTCTGAACGCAATTTGTAGAACTGACCAAAGGGTAGATTACCGTTGTAATATTCGCAAAAAATCTGGATTGCCCGTTTTTCTGTATATGGGCTGCGGATATTTATGCCGACTTTGGCATTAAAGTCAGAGTCCCAGTCAGTCTCCTCCCAGCTATGCCACATTACGCTGGTGAAGAGTCTCATCGTTGGTTTGAATACAGGTTTTCTGCTCTGATAATCAATGCTTGCCTGAAAACTGCTGCGTTTAAGATCAGAATCTGTGTGGACAATGTATGAAGGACCTGCGGATAACTGTATTCCGCTCCAATCTAAGGCTGCAAGTAGTTCAATAGTCTCAAAGCTCAAGTTGATACGGCTTACCTTCAGCGGCTCGATTTGAGGCAGCAGGAGAAACTCGTCACCAAGATGAGAGGACTGATGAAAAAAACGTGCCCGTGCTGAAAAGAAGCCGTTTCGATAGCTTAACGGAAAACCGATGATATAGTCTGCATTGATAAGGTCCATTGAATCTGCATCCATATTGAACTGGGCAAGGACTGTACCGCTGATATTGAGCTGCCATGCGTCATTCTTTCCCCAGCCTGACCAGCGTACAAGTCCGAAACTGTCACCAAAACCAACTGAGCCAATATTAATTGTGTCTTCAGGTTGACCCCCGTTGGAAGTGTCAACGCTCTCATCAGGCAGTTTTAGTTTGAGGTAGGTTACATGGGTGCGGGGTTCTTTGGGGCTTGCCATAGATGGATAGAAAAGCTGTCCTTGAGGGAAGAGAGCAGAACTGCCTTGACTGTAACGGTTTGATTCACTCTCCTGACTATAACCATTTGAAGCTGAAAGGAAAAATAAACCAGATATTACGATCAGCCTGATGCTGGTATTTCTCACCATTTTAACGAGGGTATTGCTCATTAGATCATCTCCTTTATAAAAAACTTTAAATAATGTGATATTTATGACTTTATTATAAAACTCAATTTCCGTGCCATATTACCAAACTAAGGAGATTTTGATTTATACCCCTGATTTTTAAGAGAAATCAGACATATAACCATTTACAGTGCTGGGAGCTAACGACATAAAAAAAGGTCATATATGGTGTTTGTCCATATATGACCTTTTTCGTATTTTATTTTTATTCAATATTTCAGCCGTTGGGCTAAAGCCCTCGGCTAACTCATAAAAAAAGCCCGCTTAAGCGGGCTTGGGTAAAATTTAGCCCTAAGCTTTAGCTTAAGGGCGATAAAAAAGGGTTAAAAGCTCAAATTAAGAGCGTGTAAATTATGAGTCTATGTTTTTTTCAATGCCAAGTTTACGCATACGAGCACGCAAGGTGCTGCGGTTCAGTCCGAGTATTTCAGTGGCACTATTTTTCCCGCTTACTTTCCAGTCGGTCTTCTCAAGTATCTGGACAATATAGTCCCGCTCAACTTCTTCTAAAGTTTTTATCTCTTTGTCAGAACATCGTCTGGTAAGTTCCTCCCCTAATACCTCTAATGTATCAACCAGACGCAGTTTTTGTCCTGATGAGTTGATAGCTCCCCGCTCAAGGACGTTTTGCAGCTCTCTGATATTTCCGGGCCAATGATAACTCTGCAAGGTGTCCATTACCTCTTGAGGAATGGTTGAAATATCTCTGCCAAGCCTTCTTGCAATTTTTTTTATGTAGAAATCCACAAGAAGCGGGATATCCTCCTTGCGATCCCTTAAAGGAGGCATTGTAATTGGAAAAACATTTATCCTATACCAGAGGTCTTCTCTAAAACGACCTTGTTTGACCTCCTCTTCCAACCTACGATTTGTGGCAACAATAATCCGTGTATCAACCTTTATGGTACGTGAGCTGCCCAACCGTTCAAACTCACCATCTTGCAGCACTCTGAGGAGCTTTGACTGTAACTCTAAAGAGAGTTCGCCAATCTCGTCTAAAAAAAGGGTAGAGCCGTCTGCCACCTCAAATCGTCCTAAATGTTTAGAATATGAGCCTGTGAAAGAACCTTTCTCATGACCGAACAGTTCGCTTTCGATAACAGTTGCAGAGAGTGCAGCACAATTTACTTTTACCATAGCCCTCTGTTTTCTAAGGCTCAAGCTGTGGATTGCTCTGGCAACCAACTCTTTTCCTGTTCCAGTCTCTCCCATAACCAATACTATGGTATCAAGTTTTGCGATCTGCTCAATTTTATACAGTACATATTTAAGTGCATTACTCTGACCAATGATCTCTTCATGGTTGAATTCCAACTTGATCTCTTCTTGCAGGTACTCTTTTTCCGCTGCCAGCAGGTCTGCCAATCTTTTTATTTCGGCAAGTTCTGTTTCTACTTTCAGCCGCTTCCTTTCTGTCTCTTCTGCCTTTTTTTCAGCCTCTTCTGCCTGCTTGTATATGGTGATGTCGCTGATTGTTATGCAGCAGATAAGCTCATCGTCATCATCTTGAATAGAGACAGCATTAAGGTGTGCCCAGAATGGTATCCCATCTTTTTTCTGCATTCTGAGTTCACAAGGCTCTGGTTTTTTAACTTCCCATAATGCTTTATGATCTTGTTTAAAGAGTAGTCTTAAGTAGATGTAGTAAATATCTTGGTCATCTTTGAAGATAAATTTGGATAGGGGCTGTTTGATAAGCGTCTCACGGGAATTACCAAACATTGTTGAGGCAGTAAGATTAGCTTCTAAAATAATCCCGTGTTGATTGACCGTACAATATCCTACTGGAGCCAAATCATACAGATCAAAATAGCGTGATCTCGCAGCATCAAGCTCTGTTTGTGTACGGCGAAGCTCTTCATTATGCATCTCAAGTTCAATCTGATGGACTCTTAACTCGTGGATTATATCTTTTGTCTCTTGAAAAGATAACTTATCCTGAGTTTCTTCCAAAAGAGCTGCTTTTTCCTCTGCTTGTTTGCGGAGTTCTATTTTATTCTCACTCACTCTTTTGCTCCTGTTGTTATGTTTAGCTATAAATTATAGATTATATTACAAAAAATTTAAACATATAGTCTGTTGTGAGTCAAGAACATTAATATTGAGTTTTTTTACGCTCAAGTGCCTGCAACTGTGATGCAGATTAAATTTTTGAGACAATATCAGCTATATCTGCTTGTTCTAATCGTCTATTAAGTTGGGCACTCTTTAATTTAATCTGATCTGTTATTTGACTAAGCTGCTCGGGCAGAAATGGAATTTGTCTTGACTCAAGATAGTTTCTGACAAGCTGCTTTCCGCACAGTACATTAATATAATACTCCTCTTTGTCAAACAGACCAAACCCGCTTTGTGCATGAGTTCCGGCAACATGAGTTTTTACGCCGTCTCCGAAAAACGGGGTGTTGTAGTTTAAAAGAGCTTCTCCTGTCTGGCTTTTGCATATATCGCTCACATATCTGTAATACTTTTTAAAAAGCTCTACGTTATCTGTATCAACTCTGATGTTGTAACCTTTATCTTTTAACATTTTTGATACTGTAAAAATATCTCCAATTCCGTTTCTCTCCCCAATTCCCAACGCAGAGAGTTCCACAACGGCTGCACCAGCCTTTACGCCCATAAGCGTATTTGCTGAAGCCATGCCAAGATCGTTGTGGCAGTGGACGCTTAATTGAGACATTTTCTTTAAATTACCGTTTTTTATACGGCTGATAGAACTTGTAGAGTTGTCAGAGTCAGATTCCATATTTAAATTCAGCCCAACTTTTTCTGATAGTGCAATCTCTCTGATCACATCATAAAAAGAGTCTGGCGGCATGATCCCTGATGTGTCTGGCAAGGATAAGATATCGATATCAAGCTCTTTTACAAGAAAAGATGCAACAGTTTCAAGCAGTTCAGGCAAAGATGTTCCTATATCTAAAACTGCAATTGAGATTGTCGGAGAAACATTGGAATTTAAATTTAAATTATCTTTACTCTTAAACTCTTTTCTAATCTCATCAACTGCGTATTTAATCTTTTGAAGACTCTCTTCTATCTTAGATTTATCAGATTTATCTTGTATGTGCGCATGAAGATGAAAATCTGAAACACCAGTTTGTACAAGAGATTTCGCATCGCGAATTGATGCTCTTCCCATTGCTGCAATTTTAATATTATAACCTTTTTGCCGAACAATCTGGTTAAGATATTTGATATTTATCTGTTCTGTAATATGGGCGGGTGCGTATCCAGCCTGACAGATATCAACTCCAAGCTGTTCTTGAAAATCTATAATATCTTCTCTCTGCTGCTGTGAAAATACAATCCCCCGATACTGCATTCCCTCGCGTATAGTCTCATCAATTACTGTAATGGTATTTTGCATTTTTTATGATATGTCTCTCTTATAAAGATTTGTTGATAAGGAATGGAAATAAAATAAGACCATAAATTTTTCCAAAGTGAGTAGAGACGCACAGCCTGAGTCTCTACTATCAGTTTTTTAGCGAACACTCTTTTCTGAATTTAGCGAACACTCTTTTCTAAAATATCTCCAGACTTCGCATTTAACTCCAGTGTTAGGATCAACGCACATATACTCCACAGTTACGCCATTTTTTATAACTGGTTCAAGTTTATAGCCGTCATTAATGCAGCGTGCAGCAGCAGGATTTGAAATGCGGTTTAAAGACGGCTCTATCGCTCCATTATTATCAGAAGCAGAAGCAGAAGATGATGATGACGATGAAGGAGAAGAAGAAGCGTTGTATGAAACAGCGTTATTGGTTTTGCAGGAGATAAACAAAAAGACAATTGCTAAAATAACAAGATAGTTTTTTATCATTTGATTAAAGCCCTCCTTAAAATTTATGGTTTAAACAGCTTTGCCCGAAACATTGGCATCTTCAAATGAAGCCATTTCGCACATTATTTTACATGCAGCCTCAACAGTATTTATAGTCAGTGCTGCACCAGTTCCCTCTCCAAGCCTCATACCAAAATCAATCACAGGTTTTAAGCCCATGTAATCTAAAGCAGCTTTTTGTGCAAATTCAACCGATTTATGACCAGAGATAAGATATCCCTTTATATCAGGATTGATAATATATGCTATAAGACCTGCTGCCGTTGAGATAACGCCGTCAAGCACAACAGCACACCCTTTAGAAGATGCAGCTAAAACAGCACCGGTTATTCCTGCAATCTCGTACCCGCCAACTTTTTGCAGGATATCAAATCCATCTTTTGGGTCAGGCTTATGAAAATCAAGAGCCTTTTTTATAATATCTGCCTTATGTTTCAGCCCTTTGTTATCAATTCCAGTGCCTCTGCCCGAAGCCTCTTCAGGTGTTATATTGGTAATTGTGCTGATAATTGCAGATGCTGATGTTGTGTTGCCGATACCCATCTCACCTAAACCCACAATATCAATCTGCTCAATTTTAGAATCGCTTTTTGTGTCAAAAAACAACTCCATGCCGTGCCTGATAGATAGGAAAAGCTCTTCATAGGTCATAGCAGGCTCAATTGCAAAATTGCGTGTTCCTTTGCGAATCTTTTTGTCGATAAAGGCAGGGTGTGAGCTAAATTGATCAAAATCTCCATTTACGCCCATATCAACAATTTTCATATCAATGTTGTGATGACGGCATAATACATTTATCGCAGCACCGCCTTTGAGAAAATTTTTAACCATCTGCTGGGTAACTTCAGATGGATAGGCTGATACTCCCTCTTCAGTTATTCCATGATCTCCGGCAAATACAAACAGAGATCTGTTTTTGATTACTGGAACAAGAGTCTGCTGGATCAGGCTCATCTGAACAGCAATATCTTCAAGCGTTCCAAGCGAACCTAACGGCTTTGTCTTGTTATCAATCTTTCCTTGAGCTGCTGAGAGTAAATCTTGATTAACAGGAACAACGGTTGAGATTAAATTCCTACACCACTTTTCATCAGCATTATTAATCGCAGCAGTAGATGATGTGGCAGAGGCAGAGGCGGAGAAGGCAGTTGATTTTGACGCTACAGATGAAAATTTATCTGCTAAGGAGTTAGCGTTAGCTGAAGAGTTAGAGTCAGCTAAATAGTTAGAGTCAGCAGAGTCAGCTAAAATAGGCTCAGATTTGTCCAAATTTCTAAAATCGATGATATACTTTAAAGAGCTGCCGGAAAGAATCTGAGGCATCAGCTCTACAGCCTTTTGGGGCATTACCACATCTTCTACAAGCATCTGGAGAAACGGGATATTTGCCTCAATAAAAGAGAGTGCATCTAACATATTTTTAGGAGTCAGACCGTAAACTCCTGTCATCTCAACCTCTTTATAGTGGAGAAGATTCACAAGATTGGTTTCAATATGTTCATTTTTGGAGATTCCGCTGAAAAAAGAGATTTTTCCGCCTTTAGCAGCTTTTATAATAGCCATATTAAGGGCTGTGTAATCAGCACAGCAGTTAATTACAGCATCAAACTCACTCTCTACAGTATCTTTAACGCATGATATAATAGGAGCGTCAAGCGGTTGGTTTGGATTATGAAAAGAGCTTTCGAGCTTTTGAACGAATGGAGATATCTTTTCGATCTTCTCTTCCTGCTTTTCTATTACACAGACAGTTGAGCCGATATTGCAGCACGCTAACGCAGCAATAAGACCAAGCGTTCCGCCGCCGTAAATAAGAACCCTCTCTTTTGGTTCAAGTTCAAGATGGGAAAGAGCGTTGAGCACGCACCCTACAGGCTCTGCAAAACAGCCGATAGTGTCTGGAATAACAGCCCGCGGAGGCAGCGGCACAAGCGAAGAGTTTGGAACTACGACAAATTCGGCAAAACCTCCATCATGGTCAAATCCGGTGATCCGTATCTTATTGCAAAGATTCTCACGCCCTTCAATGCAGTAACGGCAGGAGCCGCAGCTTTGACCGGGCCACACAACATAACGCTGCTTAGAATCTTCTACAACCATCTCATGCCCTAACACACGCGGAAAAACTAAATCTCTGTGCCCCTGATTCCACATCTTTGCGTCAGTTTTGCATATTGCACAGCATAGCACCTTTAACAGAGAAAATCCTTGTGGTGGAACTGGTATATCAGACTCTTCAAACTCAAGGGATTTAAGAGATTTAAGAACTAACCTTTTCATACGACTCTCCATCTTATTTTGACTCACAATATCAGCATCTTAAGTTTTTACTCAAAATATTAACGTATCAAGTTTGGCTCAAGATATCAGAGTCTCAAGCCTTTTTAGTCCAACTTCCGGCTCACGGTTTTGCGATTTGACCCAGCTTTCCAGAACATTAAACGCCTGCCCTTTTTCAAGTGCTGCTGCTGCTTTACCAATTCCATCTTCAATTTTTTCTGACCTGCCTGTTACGTAATAGAGAAGTGCAGCATTGAGAATTACAGCATCTTTTCTTGCACCACTCTCTCTGCCCTGAATAAGAGAGACGAATCTTTTTGGCTCGTTTGCAATATCGCTCTCAGGTGCAATTTTAGAGCACTCATGGCAATCCATATTAAAATCTTCGGGTCTGAAGCTGTATTCACAGATACGATTATCCGTAAGCTCTGAGCACCATGTTGTACCACAAACAGATGCCTCGTCCATTCCTTTGTCTGTTCGATCAATTCCGCCATAAACAACTAATGCCCGTTCAAATCCAATTGCCTTCATAACCTCAGCAACAGGACGTATCATTGACTTTGAATAGACACCTCTAACAGCCACTTTCGGCATTGCAGGATTAGCTAAAGATGCTGCAATGTTCAAAGTTGAGCCAAAAGAGATTTGGGATAAAATCCTGCCAAGAGCCATAGGGTGAATCTTTGGACTCATGCCGTTAAAAAGACCGATACCTGAAGTTTTAATGCTTTTTGCCACAACATCTGCTGGACACTCTACATCAACGCCGAGAGATTCAGCCATGTCAACTGTTCCGCATCTTGATGTTATTGCACGGGCACCGTGTCTTGCCATACATATTCCACCTGCTGATGCGATAAGAGATGATGCTGTGCTGATGTTAAAAGTTTTAAAAGTATCCATACCGGTGCCGCTATTTTCAACAACTTGGATACCTTCTCCTAAATCAACCTTATTTGTATCAAGTTCGTATATTGCCTCCCAACTGCCTGCCACCTCGTCAGCGGTCTCTCCCTTAGCTGTCAGAGCTGCAAGAAAAGCACCTTGCTGCATTTCGGTAACCTCATTATTTAATATCTCTGAAAACGCCTGCCGTGCCTCTTGGCGTGTTAATCGCTCTTTTCGGATTAGGCGTGTAATTAATGTGCCGAATAATCTATTTTTCTCTATGCTCATTAAAACTATTATCCCTATTGTTTTTATATGAAAGCCTCTTAACCCGCTTTCATTGTTCGTTGTGTAAGTCATTGCATGGGCGTTATAAAAAAATTAGAGACGCACATAAGCGGTGCGTCTCTACAATTTAAACTTCAGTTAAATATATTGTGATAAAGATATTTTGATATTTTAAGGCATTTTTAATATTTTAAGGCATTGGCTTTGATGATGTTGTCGGGAAGATAACCTTTGCTTTGGCTTCTATGGTTTTAGAGTATATATGGCTGTCTGTTTCGTCTGCATCTGATCTTTTATCCATATTCTGCTCTGATGGGCTGCTCTCTCCAAGAATTTTCATGCTTGTTCGGTTGCTGGTGCGTGTTATCTGAACTTTTTTCCAGATAAGATTAGATGGAGGAAGTTTTTTGCCGTTATATGCACTGCCTGATCCGTCCGCATTTTGTCCAACTGTATTGCTGTTATCAATAGATGCAGAATCGCTTTCTAAACCTTTTTGAGTAGAACGAGTTGTTCCGTAATATCCTCTTATCGGAACAGTTCCCCAACTGTACGAGCCGTTGTTCAGCTCGTTGCTCTCTGTTTCTGAATCAAGATCATCTACCCACAAAGCCATATAATAAACTCCAGACGGAACAGCATAACCATCATAATCTTCATATAGGCTGAAGTATGCTGGATTCTGTGCTCTACGGTAAAGGAACTCTCCTGGCGGCAGAATAAATTCAGTCTGCTCATAGAACAGATATATCTCATTACCATTTCCTGCAAATTGATCCATATCTAAAATCAGATTGATATACCAATCTGTATTGGTTGTAGCTGAAGCTCCGCTGTTGACAACCTCATAGGTAAGCATACCATCTCCATAACCGTCCCAATCTGCGTACCAAGTTTTTACCTCAAGATCAGGCAGGGTATTTTGCATTCTAAGCGTGCTGCTGCCAACAGATATATTGTCATTTTCGTTTGACTCTTCAATAACATTAAGATCATCTACCCATAAAGCCATGTAGTATGTTCCTGAAGTCAACTGATCTGGAAACTGAAATGATATTGCATTGCCAGCATCTCTATAGACAATCTCTCCTGTTGAGAGATCAAACGGGATTGTCTCATAAACCACGTAGTAGTCATTTGTCGTAAAGTCAGGGTTGTCAGAGAGCATAAAATTTATATCAGCTCCTGCTGGTGCAGCTCCTGTGCCTGTATTTTGAACTGTGTAGATCAGCTCTCCGGTTCCTCTTGGACGGGGATCGTATTGGGCACTCCAATCTATTACAGTTAAATTAGGCAGAGTGTTGTAATCAGGAGTAGGTTCTGTAGGTTCAGGCTGGACAGGAATTACGTTGTCTGCATTTTCAGCATCGTCAAGCACATATGCCTCTGATAGGACTCCGCTTGATGCAAAGCTGTACGGCATCCAAAAAAAGCCACTGTCTCCCCAGTTCTGGCTCCATGAGTTTATAATCTTAAATGCTCCGCCATACTTATCATCATCATAACCAACAATTGTAATGGCGTGTCCTCCCTGCCTGTTTCCAGAGGCTGTATTATACACAGAGTCAGCTCCAGACAGATTCATCAACTGCTCATATACTGAAACTCCTCCAACAACTGGTTTTCTGTTTGCCAATGCTGCCTTGATTTGTGATGTATCGTTTACTCTCCGCCAGCTTGCAGCTTTAAATTTTGCAGCTTCAGCAAATGCAGCAGAAGGTGGCTGTTTTAAGTAATCACCTGCAGAATAGGGCATTGTGGCAAGGGTTGCGATTCCTTTATTCTGTGCAAGATCAAGTGCCTCATGAATATACGAGCCTCGATCTTGTCCCCGGTTAATCTGGTTATAGATAAAGGCGGGGCTGAATAGATGTTCCGGCGTATTAAGTGACCAGCCGGTCTCTATCTTCTCTTGATACGATTTTAAAGCATAGGCAGTTGCCCAGCCAACGCAGCTCTGCTGGCTTCCCTGATCTCCCGGGTTGGGGAAATTTGCACTAAGATCGATTGACCTCGGGGTGGTAGGTTCTGCTCCAACTGCACCAAAAAGCGTGCTGTTAAGGGTGCTGATAGAAAATTTTGCATACTCTTCAGCAGGAACATCAATCTGACCAGTCTCTTTGTTTGCATCAGAAAGATAATCAACCCGAACAGAGACATTTGCATTATCACTAAAGAGCTTTCCGTCACTTACTCTAAAAGAGATAGAGAACGAGTTGTTTCCAGCAGGTACATGCGTTAGATATAGTTTTCCGGTTGATGGATTGATATATGCAGATGCGTAGCCGGTTCCTGTAGATGGAGAGACAAGTTCATATGAAATGGTGTCGTTATCAGGATCGCGTCCAGAGAGCTGCTGAACAATATACGGTACAGTTGAGTCAACATTTAGAGATATTGAATCTGCTGTAGGCTTTCTGTTCTGACCATCTCCAGCGTTTCCAATATCAACAAGTTTCCAGTAGAACCACTCATTTTGAGGATTTGCATAAATTTGAAGTGAGAGCGTATAGTTGACACCGGCAAAAGCAGCACAGACAACATTAATATTAAGATTGTTATCAATAAATGCACATGCTGATGAGGCTTGGGATACTCTAATATCGCTTAACTTAAAGTAGAGTCCGTTTGGGTCAAGCTGATTGTTGTAAAGTTCAAGCATAACCTGAAACTTTGGTGACGATAATCCAATAAACTCAGCAGACGGGATATCAATGCTCAGGTTGTTGTTTATGGTTGAGCACTCTGCTCCTGCATAAGAAGGCAACATTAAAATTGCCGTCAATAAAGAGAGTGTTATAATTGTACTGCTTAATAGTTTTTTCATTGCTGCCTCCTTAAAGTTTGAAATTTTGTTGTTCGTTACGTCTCTTATCTAAGCGATTAAAACATCTGAAAGATAAAACCAGCAGATAAGAGAGATATTTTCAATTATGAACAAAAAATATCTTTTTAGCAAAATAAATTTTATCATTTTACTATTACTATGCTGATAGTTAGTCTATATAAAAACCTTATATTTAGAGGTATGAAAATTAATCAATTTAGACAGATAATTTTAAGTTTAGAAATTTTAAATCAAAATCAAAATGAAAATAAAGGATAGATATAATGGGACAATACAATCTTGATCGAATCTTTAAACCTCAAACTATTGCTGTGGTTGGTGCAAGTGAAAAAGCTGGTACAATCGGAAATGCACTGATGAGCAATCTTATTAAAGGAGGATTTGCAGGAAATTTGATTCCTGTAAATCCAAAGTATAAAACACTCCATGGATATGAGGCGTTCGGCTCTGTTGCAAAGCTCAAGCAGCCGGTTGATCTTGCAGTTATCGCAACCCCTATTGATACTGTTCCTAATGTCGTAAAAGAGTGCGTTGCACAAAAGGTTGGCGGTGCAATCGTTATATCAGCAGGCGGAAAGGAGTCTGGTGAAAAGGGTCGCAAGATTGAAGAGCAGATTAGACAGATAGCTTATGATGGAGGGCTTCGTATTGTCGGACCTAACTGCATAGGCATTATAAAACCGGGCGCAAAGATAAACGCAAGTTTTGCATCTGAAATGCCTGAATCTGGAAATTTAGCTTTTGTATCACAAAGCGGCGGAATATGCACCTCTATTCTTGATTTAGCTTTAAAAGAGCATATTGGATTCAGCCATTTTGTAAGCATCGGCTCTATGCTTGACGTTGATTTCGGAGATATGATCGATTATCTTGGAAACGATCCCTCTGCAAAGAGTATTCTTCTTTATATCGAAAATCTAACCAACTTCCGAAAATTTATGAGTGCTGCCCGTTCTGTTTCCAGAGTTAAACCGATTATTGTACTTAAATCTGGCAGAAGCCCTGCTGGTGCAAAGGCTGCTGCGTCCCACACAGGTGCTATGGCTGGAGAAGATGCTGTATATGATGCAGCTTTTAAACGTGCAGGCATAGTACGAGTTGATACGATTCAAGAGCTGTTTGACTGTGCAGAGCTTATGTCCAAACAGCCCCGTCCCCGCGGTCCTCGTCTTGCTATCCTTACCAACGGGGGAGGACCCGGCGTTATGGCTACAGATACTCTTGCAAAATATGGGCAGGAGCCTGTCTCGCTCACCGCCGAAACAGTCGAGCAGTTTGACTCATTCCTGCCTCAATTTTGGAGCAAAAGCAACCCGATTGATATTCTTGGCGATGCCTCACCTGAACGTTTTGGTCGTGCTTTAGAGGTATGCTTTAATGCAAAAAATATAGATGGAGTTCTTGTTATTCTTGCACCACAAGCTCTTACCTCTCCAATTTCAGTAGCTGAAAAGCTTGTTGAGACGATAACAGGTCGCCAATACCCTGTATTTACCTGCTGGATGGGAGGAAAAAGTATCTCTTCTGCTGTAGATATTCTAAATAAAGCAGGTATCCCGACTTACGATACTCCAGAGCGTGCAGTAAGAGCTTTTCTCTATATGGTTGAATATACCAGAAATCTTGAGACTCTTTTAGAAATTCCTCCTAAATTGACTACAAGCATAGTTTTTGATCATGTAAAAGCAAAGACGCTGATTGATAAGGCTCCTATACGTGATTTTATGCCGGAATCTGACTCTAAAGAGCTTTTAATGGCTTATGGACTGCCTGTTATCAGAACAGAAATTGCACGCACAGCAGCAGAAGTATCAGATATCGGCAAAAAGATAGGATATCCTTTGGTTATGAAGATACACTCTCCTGATATAACCCATAAGACCGATGTTGGAGGAGTCTGTATGGATTTACGCTCAGATGAAGATGCCTGCAAAGCCTACGAGCAAATTATATCATCTGCACGCAGCCACAAGCCGGATGCGAGAATTGAAGGGGTAACTATTCAGCCCTATTTTTCAAATCCTGATTTTGAGATTCTTTTAGGTGCAAAGAGAGACTCCAATTTTGGTCCGGTGATACTCTTTGGAATGGGCGGAATCTACACAGAGGTGTTAAAAGATCGTGCATTGGGACTGCCTCCCATGAACCGCCTGCTTGCCAAACGTCTTATGCAGCAGACCAAAGCCTATACGCTGTTAAAAGGGTATAGAAACCGTACCCCAGCTAATATGGAGATGCTTGAGGAGATGATTATACGGCTCTCTCAGCTCTTGATCGATTTTCCTGAAATTGCAGAACTTGACATGAATCCTGTTCTGATAAAAGAGGGCAGACCTATGGCTGTTGATGCCAGAATATTAGTCTCTCCTCTTGAGATGCCGTCATCGCTCCATTTGGTAATCAGCCCCTATCCAGCAGACGAAGAGTCCCACATGGTAAGCGTTGAAGAAAAAAGGGTTTTTGTACGACCAGTTAAACCTGAAGATGCACCGCTTTTTACTGAACTGTTTAAGGTGCTATCTCCAACAACTATCTATTACCGCTTTTTCGGAATATTAAAAGAGCTGAACCCTGTTATGTTAGCACGTTTCACACAGATAGATTATGATCGGGAAGTTGCATTAGTTACTATTGATGAGGAATCCGATTTAGACAAAATGTTAGGAGTTGCAAGAATTATAGGCGATCCTGACGGAATTACAGGTGAATTTGCCGTTCTTGTAGGTGATCCTTGGCAAGGAAAGGGGATTGGTTCAAAACTTTTGGAAAAATGTCTCTCAATTGCTGAAAAACGGGGCTTTAAAACAGTTCACGGCATAGTTTTAAATGAAAACAAAAATATGCTTGCTCTTGGTAAAAAGTTAGGTTTTGAAATAACAAGAGAGCCTGAATCAGGAGAAAATAAGCTGGTTATCAATTTTAGTAAAAATCAGTAAAGTTTATTAGAAAGAGCATCTACAAATAATTTCTGATGTTATTAAATTCCAAGTTACGTTCTCAATAAGTCAGGGTGAACATTGTTTCTCATGTTATTTTAATATATTTGCTTCTGACTTATTGATATTGCCGTCTGACTTATTGAGAACTTACCAGATTTATCATTTCTCTAAATTATTGAGAAGCTACATTAATTCTGCACTTTTATTTTGCCAGTTATTTTGCCGGTTATTTGGAGCATTAGTATATCCAATTATCTTATATAAGAGAGCGTCTCTGTTTTTTCTTTGCACTCATTCCAAGTATGATGCCTATAATCAGCACGCCCGCCCCAATAGAAAATGAGTAAAGAATCTCTTTGTGTGATTGGCTATTACACTTATCAATCAATACTTTTTGCTCTTCAAGCTGTTTGACTGCTGTGTGGTATTTATCTTCGATCTCAAGAAAATTTGCAGATCGCTCTTTTAGAGCATTATACTCTTTCTCTTTTTCAACCAGCTTCATCTTAGTGTCAGAAAGGGCTGTATTTTCTGCTTTAAGCTGCTCAACTACTGTTGTAAGCTCGCTGTTTTTTGTCTGAAGTTCAGTCAGCATAACTATATCTGGAATATCTTTTGTAATATAGCGACTCAAAACCCAGCCGTCTTTACCGTCAGCAGTTTGCACTCTTGACCACTCTTTACCATACTCCATCATTGTCAAACCCTCTCCAGAGGGGAGCATTGTTATAACTTTATAAGATATGCCGGGACCTCTTCTCATGCTTATCTCTACCCTCTGCCCAACGTAATATTGAGCCGCGAATGCTGGTATGGCATATATCACTGTAAATACTATTACCAAAGTAGAGATAAGTTTTAGATAAGGAGTCCCAATTTTTTTAAATGGGGTTACTGTTTTATCTGCTGTAATCAGGTTAAAGAATTTAATACAATTTTTCATCGAATCCACCTTGTTTATTATTTTCAAATTAAAGATTTTTTATAAAATTTGAGGCTGTTAATTATCAAGATTCCCGTCAGATTGCTACAGAGATGTTGTTTGTAAGAAGATATTACTTTGGAATAACAATATGTTCAAGGATTAGGCAATAAAATGAAGATAGAGGTAAAACTTCTGAGCGGGCTTTTGGGGGTATAAAAGAGTCATGAGAGCCTTTGTCATAAGAGTCAGATTTAGAAGGTTTGGCATAATTTGATCTAAATTGCCACCCAAGATGTTTATAGCACCTGCTGCAGCCGGCAACCTGCCAGTTGTAACCGTGAAACCATGAAAATTCGCTATATATTTGAGGCTCAACCGTGCAGCCGTCACACTGCTTAAAACATCTAATATCAAACACAATTCCGTGTGGATTGGCAAAAATATGGTGGTGTGACCCGTTTACAGATATAATCTGATCCATATCTGTAATTGTGTTGCCGCAAAAGGCACAGATAATAACCTTTTTTTTCTCAGCCTCGCTCTCTTCAACTGTTTCCTCCTGCTCTTTATCGATCACGATCGTATCGCAAGATTGGGACGGAACCGTTCTAAAAAGCAAGATTGTGGATTCATCACGTTTCATTATTTTATAATCTCAATAGGGTGTTATAATACTTGGTCTTTTTCTATAAAATAGATTGTAGCACCAACCGGAGCAAATGATAAAAACAGAATATTTAGCCATGGTATAAGAAAACAGAGACCAAATCCAACATGAAACAAGATATTTTTCTTTAAAAATTCAAATCTCTTACTAAAAGGGAGCATTCTTCTTGCAGGCACAAGGTCTGTGTTATCCCATGCAAGAAATACTATTGCTATGAGAGATGATACAACAGCAACCGCAGGACCAAGAGGCGTTAAAAAACCGATACCCATAATAAAAAGCATCAGTATAACCGGCACTATTGCCCTTGGAATCTCCTGCCTCATCAGATATAGAAAAAGTCTGAAAAACGAGATATTTGAATCTTCACTTACATTTTCTTGACCCAAAATAATCTTTTCAGTGATTCTCGACATGTAGTCCATCACAAAAACAGAAAAGAGCAGTTGTGCAACTATATATGCGAATACAGCCGAGATAACTGCAAGAAATATTGAGAGAATCCATGATACCATTTTCCATATAAAAACTATCCAGCCCGCTTCTGGTCTTGTCCATAGAAGATTGAGAATCTCCTGATGCCACATAAGTACAAGTCCTGAACATAAAACTGTAAGAAGCACAACAACTATAAGCCTCAACATGCCAAGCAATAGGAGCTTTGGATTGGTTAATCCCATTATAAGCCCTTGTAAATTATAGCGAATACCTTTAATAATAGAAATCATTGTAACACCTTTAAATTACCCAGTTAAAACTTAATTTTTTTCACATCACATCAATTATATATTGTTCAATTACATATTGTTCAACTCTTTTAAATACTCCTCATATCTAATAAGATAAAATGAGAGTGGTTTTGAAAATTTTCTGCCGAGAATACCATCAACAAAGAGCCTGCTTATATGTTGCTCCTGCTCTAAAAGCTGCTGGGAGAGTAGAAAGATTCTTTTCTCTTCAGGCGTAAAACGCTCGATCATCTCCTTTAACGTAATTCGTGCACGAGGCTGGTACATCCAGAAATAGAGCATATCAAGAGCATTTATAATCATAACTGTCATAAGATCGCGTACCTCAGCATTGGTACTGTTCAGAAGTTTTTCAGGATTTTCCAGTAAAGAGAGCTCGCCTGCATCTGGAAAGATAAGTTCAAGTTTGGAGTAGGAGTCAAACAGATCAGCGAATTTACGCCTGTAATCACGTATCCTAAGTGATATGTTCTGGAATCTATCAGCAGGACCCTCAATCAGTGCAGCAACAAGATCAGATGCAGCTTTAGAGATAACGGCAGCCCATTTTTGAATAATATCAGCAGCCGCAACTGCTCCTATTCCGCTTCCTATAAGTATTCCGCTGGTTATGGAGCTAAAAAGAATAGCAATTGGAATGGAGAAGAGGCTTCTAAAAAAATTGCCTACAACCGCAGCCTTTGGAAGTCCCCTAAAGGCATTGTGGCTTGAAAGATAGATACCATTTGAAAGAGCCATTATTGCATACAGTTCAGCAGGATTTGTAGATATGGTTATCCCCATGCCGTGATCAAGAATAACTGTTTTCACCAAATAGTCGAGAAGGGGCACAGAAAAGCCTGTAAACAGAAGCGAGTCTGTAAGCCTCTCCCAGCTTACATAGTCATTCCACCGTAAGAGCGGAGACCTCATTATTCCTCCTCCGCCGAGCACAGCCTGCACAATATTTCTCAATCCTGTGATTCCAAACCAGATAAAAGCTCCAAACCACGCAAGCAGCCACCAATCTTTGGTAAGCATAAATGTTGCAAAAGCTGGAATAAATCCAATAAGAACTTTAAGACCGTTTTTAATGCCAGTGTTTAAATTTGCCCATGATCTTCTAACTTTATGGCTTATTTTAGTACCAGATAAAATTGCAAGATCACTGCTGCTCGTTTGCTGGAAACCTCCTAAAGTAACGATGTTGCCCGGATACTCCATAGTTGTGGAGGCATCTTGGAGTACCCACTCTTTTACCTTTTTAGCACCTAAATATTCAAGTCCGGGCATTGCACTTAAAAAGGATAGAAACTCTGATTGGTGATCTTGGGTAATTGAGCTTATTGTTGGATATACCTTGATATGAATAGGAATAATAAGACGAGAAGATGATTTTTTTCGTATCTCTCTGCGTGCACCATAGGAGAGTGTTTCGATTATGCCGACTCCCATACCATAAGCTAAAAGAGACCTGCCGGTTGAGTCGCTTCCGATTCTTGATTTTAGAGGATTACCGTTATACATGCTTTTTAATGATGCCAAATCGTGAAGAATCTCAATCAATTTTTTTCTTCTATCCTGTTCGTCCGGGTATCCCTCTTTCTCCATCAGGTGGATTATATGCCTTACAACCCGTTTGAGCTTTATAAGGCTTCCCTCATTAATTGCATTCTGAAGTTCATTGATCGCCGGAATATGCTCTGTAACTCCTGCTGCATAATCTTTAAGATTGAAAATCTCTAATCGTGAGACCAATCCATCTCCGATGTAGAGAATCTCAAGCACATCTTCTGCTTTAAGGTTGCTGACATTCAGAGTGATTTTAAAGCTGCAATGGAGCATTGATATCTGAAATAGAAGCTGTTCGACCGAGAGTTTAAGCCTTTCTGGAACATCATCTCCATCTTGGGGAGTCCAAGGATCAGGCAGTTCTGGGTACAATTTTGGCGATAGATAGTTATTAACAATATCAATAGTCTTTAAACTATTTGCAAGTTCAACCATCTTTTCATAGTTTTTATAGGGTTCGGAATTTATATAATCTTGGCACTCATTATCAAGGAGAGTTTTTCTGCCCTCTTTATTTTTGCCATCTTTTATTGCTGGCTGCTCTTTAATATTTTCAGGCAATGGCAGAGAGTTTTTCACAACTGCTACTGCCTGATAATGGATATACTCACCAAGATGGAGAATTGATGCCTGACCCGGTGCAACAAAGGCTATAAATTTATCAGCATCAAGCAGAGGCAGATCAATGCCTGTCTCTTGAATAAATTTTTCTCTATAGTTATTGTTAAAAGCCTCAAGAACTTTTAGAACATACTTTGCCTGATATCTCATCACCTCCTTGCCCTTTTCCATAAACTGGATAACTTCAGGCTCTGCAAGAAAGCATAAGAAAGATTGTACATCATTAAGCCCGCGTGAGACCCAGATAAAAGATGCAAACCTGTCTCTAAATCTTGCTGTGAACTCAATACCTATTCGGATATCAATATTCATTATTCGTGCAGCTTCTGAAAGCTCTGCAACAAAACGAGGCTCAATATATTGGTAATAGATAACTCTAAGCCGCCTGATGCCCTTTATCCAAGCATCCATAATAAGGTGGGTCGGAGTTTTTCGTCCTTTAGTGTTGGCATCATGCACATGGTCATCAAATGCAATCTGATTCCACTCTTCCGGCATCTCAAGCAGATGGTATTTTTTAAGCTGTTTTCTTATAACTTTTGGTTTGCCAGATGCAGTTTTCCTAAAATCGTGGGCAAGTTCAAGCTGGAGGCTGTATTTGCCTCGGGCACGCACCAGCTCTTTCATAATCTGGAGCAGCACCCGTGCAGTATTTTTAGGCATGGAACCGGTTGTTGTGTCAATGATCTCGTTTCTCAACCCTTTGAGTGCCTGTAGTCTGTAGTCGATATCCTCTCTCTCTAAGGAGTTGAGAAGGTTTACAACTGAATAGGCAATTCTTAAGCCCTTTGACTCTGCAAGCTCTTTAATGCCAAAAGGGTGAAAGAACGGGTAAAATAGCTTTTTAGTATAAGAGAGGGATTTGTGTCCATCATACAGATCATTTACAATTTTTATAAGCTCATGATCTCTTTTATCAAAAAAGAGCGGTCCAAAATCTTCTGTATCACAACTATTTTTCATTACAACTAATGTTTCCTGCCCTATTTATTAAGTCAACTAATGTTTTTCACAGATATAAACGTCAATTTTTCCTTCAAGAGCTTTTTTAAACTGCACAGCATCAGAATCTCCACCAACAATAGAGCCGTAGTGCATTGGAATTGCAACTTGAGGCTTGATCGCAAGTGCAGCAGCCGCGGCTTCTTCGGCAGTCATTACATATGTACCTGATACCGGCAGAAAAGCTATATCGCACCTGATCTGTGACATTTCAGGGATAAAGTCTGTATCTCCTGCATGATAGAGCTTTACGCCGCCTATATCTACAATAAAACCGAGCCACTTATTCTTTTGAGGGTGGAATTTTTTGTTGGTATTGTAAGATGGAACAGCAGTAATAGAAACTTGGTTGAGTGTAACGCTCCCACCCGGTGCAATGATCTGTATCTTGCCTTCAACCTCCCTGCCAAGCTCTTTGTTGAGCTTTTGGGCAGAATCTTTTTCAGTTACAATGACGGTGTTTTCTTTGATAATCTTTTTAACATCTTCAGAAGAGCAGTGATCAAAGTGCTCATGGCTTATAAGAATAATATCAGCTTTAGGTTTTGATGCGCCGGCTTCTTTATCCGCTGCCTCAAGCTGATAGGGATCAAAATAGATTACAGGATATCCGGCTCCAACAGAATCAACCATCATGCAGTCATGTCCGAGCCATTTTATTTTTTCTATTACAGTATTTTTATCCATGGTTGTTCCCCTTTTATTTCTTGTTGTGTGATTGATTGCATGGGCGTTTTTATAAAAGGGCACAGCATATCCGTCTGTACCCTTTTCCCTCAATATTTAACGAAATTTATGTTCTGGTCTTACCCCTTCTTCAAGAATAACAACTTCAACCCGTCTATTTTGCTGTCTGCCAGCCTCTGAGTCATTGCTTGCAACAGGATATTGTTCACCATAACCCTTTGTGATCATTCTTTCAGCATCAATTCCTCTCTCTATTAATGCAGAAAATACAGCAGTTGCACGCTGCTTTGAAAGACCAAGATTATATGTGTCGCTTCCTCTGCTGTCTGTATGTCCCTCAATCAACATATTTCTTTTAGGATACTTTTTTAAAAAATTTGCCAATTTATCAATTATCAGGAGTCCTCCGCCTAAAAGCCTTGTTTTATTCACTTCAAACAGTATGTTGCCAAGAGTTACTACAGCCCCTCTGTCTGTCATTTCAGCGTGCAACTCTGCAAGCTCTTTTTCAAGCTGCTGCTTCTGTGCAAGAGCCTCTTCAGCTTGAAGTCTTGATTTTTCAGCCGCCCGCATCATCTCCTCTGAGTGCTGTTTTGCAAGCTCTGCCTCACGTGCTTTTTCTTGAGCTTCAAGAGCTTTTTGTTCAGCAGCAGCACGAGCAGCGTCACTCTCTAACTCTCTTGCCTTTATTACAATTTGGTCTTTGCCTTTGCTCAACTCTGAAATTGCTGTTTCAGAAGATTTCCCTTCAGCTACCAGAACGGCGAGCTGGGCTTTTTTCTCGGCAAGATAAGAGAGATGCTCTGTATTTGGAACATCATGAGCTGCTGCTGCTCTCTCTGCTTTGTCTAAAGCCTGTTTTGCATCGTATAGAGCAACTGCTGCGTTTGTTTCGATATTCGGCGTAGATGCTGCACTCTGATATGCTGATCTTGCACTCTCAAGAGCCTGATTTTTTATCGGACCAGTTGCACAGCCGATTACCATCATAAGTGCAATAACTGTACAGCTCATTGTAATTGTTGCAAATATTGAACGTTTTGAGCGTGTGGAAATATTTTTTCTGCTATTTTTATTATAGCTGTCCATATTTATCCTCCAGATTTTATAAGTTCATAAAATTTTTGTTAATCTTTAAATAAATCTCAAAATAAATCACAATCCTTTGTTTTATTAAATATATTTAACCGCTCAATATATTTAATAGTTTTAATATCTCTGCTGGTTTCTATTTACCTCATTTTGCAATGTTTCAATGCTGTCACGCAGATCGTTTTCCATCTGTTTAACTTTTTTAGTCTGAGATTTAACCTCTGCAACTCTTGCGTCCATTGCAGCCTGCTCTGCTAAACGCTCTGCTGAGATAAAATCCTCTCTTTTTGCAGCTTCTCTTGCTTTTTGGAGTTTTTCCTCTGCAATTCTAATATCTAACGGAGCATTGACTGTAGCACTGCTCTCTTTTGCCAATTTAATAGCCATCTCTGCGTCAGAAAGACTTTTAAGAGGCATAACTCCTTTTGATGCACAACCCGTAATGGCAGCGGCTGCAACGCATACTATAATAAGAGAGAAGACTGTGAACATTCTGTAATTAAAAGTAAAACATTTTGATTTCATAAAACTTTCTCCTTAAATTTAAATAAAATAGAGTGGTTAGTTTTGAGTCTTTTTGCAGATTTTTCCGCATTATTTCCTCTACAAAAAGTGAGCAATCAACTTATATAGAGTAATAGCAAAGAATTTATTATAATAAAAGGGTATAATTCAGTCTATCTGCTGAATGCCAAGAGCTTAATCTATATTAGTTTATCCAAAGTTAGTAACAGTTTAAACGCTGTTCTATATTATTGCATACGGAACAGAACTATGAAAAATAGTTTGTTAATATATGCTTTTGCCCAAAGCTGACACAGCAAGATTTACAGCAAGTTTAGCTGTCTTGTTTGCCTGATCCAAAATAGGATTTATCTCAACCAAATCCATTGAAGCGAGCTTTCCTGAATCTGCGATTATCTCCATACACAGATGAGCTTCCCGATATGTCAATCCGCCGGCTACAGGCGTTCCGACTCCCGGTGCTTCAACAGGGTCTATAGCGTCCATATCAAGGCTTACATGAATCCTTTTTATGTGCATAAATTTCATAAGTGCCTTGTTCGTAATGGTGCTTATGCCCTGCTCATCAATATCACGCATTGTATATACGGTTATGCCGCTTTTTTTCAGCCTCTCTCTTTCGGCTGCATCAAGGTCTCTTATTCCTATAAGCACAACATTTTCAGGATCGATCTTTCTCCCTTTTCTGCCGATATTTACAAGAGAAGGAGAACCGTCTCCTATGAGTGCAGCAAGAGGCATTCCATGAACATTTCCGCTGGGAGATGTCTCATAAGTGTTAAAATCTCCATGGGCATCGATCCAGATAATACCAATCGGGTTTTCGTGCGATACTCCGCCGATTGTTCCGATTGCAATTGAGTGATCTCCTCCAAGAAACAGGGGAAATGCCTTCTGTTCAACAGCCTCTCTGCCGGCATTATAGACCTGTTCACAAACCTTTGTAATTGAATCAAGATAGTTGACTCTATTTTCATTATCAGCCGTCTGATTATCTGTTCTTTTGATATCGTCTCCTCTATCTCTTACTGGAACTAAAACATCGCCCCTATCTTCAACTATGTAGCCGAGTTTTCTCAGTTCAGAGGCAAGACCTGTATATCTTAAAGCTGCTGGTCCCATATCCACGCCTCTGTGAAGCTGACCAAAATCCATTGGAATACCGATAATTTTAATTTTCCTATCCATTTTTTCCCTTTATTGTTAATAACTTTTTACTAAAAGAGAACTCCTCTCTTATTGAACAATTACGATTAAGTATATATTATATATAATTAAAGTATATATTTTACCAAATTAAAATGTTTAATATTCCATAAAGTACACTGATTTACCAGTTAAGCATTTAGATTTAAGTTATAAAATTGGCAGCCTTAATTATGAAGGATATTTCAATGAATAATTTTCAGATATTTGGATATCTTCTGTGAAAGATGCCATAAAACAACTATTTTATAATATAAAGGATTTTATTTCTACCATGAGACCAGAAGAGAAGATACGTGATCAAGAGACTATAGAGACTATTACAAAGCTGCTTGACAGCGGTGCTGAAAAGATGAGTGTGATTATGAGGCATTCAGACCGTTTTTATCACAAAGATACATCAAAAGAGGCGTTTATGGGGCTTACTGAAAGGGGAAAAGAGTTTGCCATGAAACTTGGCACCCAGCTTCCTGCAAACCCAAGACCACGTCTATTTTCAAGCCATTTCGGCAGGTGTATCGAGACTGCCTATCTGATTGACAAGGGATATATAAAAAGCCATTGCGTCTTTAACGGTCACAACTCTCAGGCAGTCGAGCTTTCACCCTTTTACATCAACGATATTAATAAAGCGATTGATATGGTAAGAGAGATCGGAAACACTAACTTTTTGAGAAAGTGGTTTGCTCGTGAAATTCCTGAAAATATCATGCTAAATCCTGAAATAGCAGCAGAGACAATAGCCGATTTTATGGTTAAGCAGATGTCATCTATTCAAGATGGTGAAATAGCGGTTTGTGTCTCCCATGACTGGAATCTCTTTCCATTAAAGGAGTACAAACTCGGACTTCCTCACGAAGAGTATGGCACAGTCGGTTATCTTGAGAGCATAATTGTATTTGAAAAAAATGGAAAGCATTACATCACAAATTATCAGAAAGAGCCGATTCCGTTATAAACTTACTAAATTCTTTTATATTTAAGCTGTATGATAGATTCGCAAAAAACAGGTTAGGAGATATATTATGAACCTATTTAAGAGTATCCTTTGTGTGACAGAGACGATTAAAGGTGTCAATAGTGCTATTGAAAGTGCAGTAGCTATGGCAGAGATCAATCAAGCAGAACTTACAATTATAGATATCCTTCCAGCTTTTATGAACTCTTTTAAAAAGGAGACTATAGATAACCATCTTAAGTTGTTAGACTCTATGATTGAACCATATCGGCAAAGGGTTAAAATTGAGATTGAGGTTCAAATCGGACCTGTTTTTCTTGAAGCAATTCGTGCTGTGCTCAGAAAATCCCATGATTTGGTTATTAAAGAGGCAGAAAATCCAGATTTTATGGCAAGATTGTTTGGCAGCGATGATATCCATCTGTTAAGAAAATGTCCCTGTCCTGTATGGATTATGAAATCTACCCAGCAATCAAATGAAAATTGCATTATGGCTGCTGTTGATTTTGATCCATTGCTCTATTCTCCTGCTGAGGAGGAGCTTAACCGGAAGATTCTTGAAATAGCAAGCTCTTTGGCAATCTCTAAATCTGCCTCTCTCCATATAGTACACGCTTGGCAGCCTTTTCCAGAATCTATCATGTTAAGCAGAAGTGACAATAATCCCGGATATGTCTCTTCTTACATTGAAAAAGAACGTGCTCTTCACCAAAAAGGGATCAATCTGTTCAGAGAGATGTTAAAAGAGATGATCAGCATAGAAAACTATAAATTAATTATCCCTTGTTTTCATCTGCCAAAAGGGGATCCGAAACAGAAGATAGCAGAAATGGCATCTAACCTTAAAGCTGATATAGTTGTTATGGGGACAGTTGCACGAACAGGTATCTCAGGTTTTATTATTGGTAATACTGCGGAGGCTGTTTTATCTCAGTTGGATTGCTCTGTCGTTGCAGTTAAGCCTTTAGGTTTTGTAACGCCGGTTAAAATTAATGAATAGTTCGGATCATATCTAAGGAGTTAAGAGGAGATTGTTTTTAAATGGTGAAAAAAGCAGTTAAACAAGAGGATGTTTTTTCTTTATATGAACCTATAACAAATGTTATTCGTACAGATTTTGTAACTTTAAACCAGAATTTAACTGTTCAAGAGGCATTTGACCATATCAGGTTATATGGAGTTGGTGAAAAAATCGTCTATTTTTATGTGATAGACGACAATGACAGATTGGTAGGAGTAATACCAACAAGAAGGCTTTTAATAGCATCTTTGAATCAATATATATCTGAGATAATGATAAGGCAGATGATAACCCTTCCTGAAACTTCAACCATACACGATGCTTATGAGCTGTTTGCTAAACATAAATTTTTGGCATTTCCTGTTATAAATGCAAAAGAAAATATTGTCGGAGTGGTTGATGTGAGCATGTTTATTGAAGAGAGTCTTGATATTGAAGAGCGGGATAGAATGGACGAAATTTTTGAATCTATTGGATTTAGAATCTCGCAAATAAGAGATGCCTCTGCATTTCGTGCATTTAAACTCCGCTTCTCTTGGCTTATAGCAACTATTGGGAGTGGAACAATATGTGCTATGCTCTCAAGTGTTTATGAGATGACCTTGGCTAAAAGTTTAGTGCTGGCATTTTTTCTAACTCTTGTGCTCGGTCTTGGAGAGAGTGTCAGTATGCAGTCTATGACCGTAACTATCAACTCTTTACGTAGAATAAATCCAACATTTATATGGTTCAAAGATGCTTTCGTCCGAGAGATAAAGACAGCCCTTATGCTTGGGACAGCTTGTGGTTTTGTGGTAGGTATGGTCGTTTGGGTATGGCGTGGAGATGGATTGTCTGCAATAACTATCGGCAGTAGTATTTTGCTTGCAATTTGTGCTGCCTCCCTGTTTGGATTAATTATACCTTCATTACTTCATGCACTAAAACTTGATCCCAAAATAGCAGCAGGTCCATTGACTTTAGCAATTACAGATATTTGTACCATTCTCTTATATTTTACCCTTGCAACTGTGATATTGTAAAACTAATATTAAATACTGTTATCTGCATATACTCATCAATGTGATAAATTTAGTATAACATCTATAAATTTAAGGAAAAAAATAGCATGATAATACCTCTAATACTTGCTGGTGGTTCAGGAACAAGGTTGTGGCCCCTTTCACGGGAACTGCTTCCCAAGCAGTTGTTAAATCTTACTGATGAACGCACAATGCTTCAAAATACCATTTTAAGGCTTAATGGTTTAGAATCGCTGGCTTCTCCTGTAGTTGTGTGTAACGAAGAGCACCGATTTATGGTTGCTGAACAGTTAAGGGATATCAGCGTAAAGCCTCTCTCAATTATTCTTGAGCCGGTTGGAAGAAATACAGCTCCAGCAATTGCAGTAGGTGCATTAAAAGCCCTTGATATTTTAAACGAAAACAGCGGCAGATTAATCAAAGATAATAGCGAACCCATACTTTTGATATTGCCGGCAGATCATATTATCAATAATATAGAAGCCTTTCATAAGGCTGTAATGCTTGGCTTCCAATATGCAGCTCAAGATTATCTGATCACATTTGGAATCGTGCCAGATGGACCTGAAACAGGTTATGGTTATATTAAAAAGGGTAAAAATTTAGATGCAGTTGGAGCAGCATCAGAGTTAAATGGAGCAGGCGTTATTGAGCGTTTTGTTGAAAAGCCTGATCTTGAAACTGCCAAATCTTATGTTGAATCTGGCAAATATTTCTGGAACAGCGGAATGTTCATGTTTAAAGCGTCTCTTATCTTAAAAGAGCTTGAAAAGTATGAACTAAACATGCTCACAGCGTGCCAAGATGCTGTAAACAACGGCAAAGAAGACCTTGATTTTTTTAGGCTTGATAGAGCATCTTTTCAAACAAGCAGATCAGACTCTATTGACTATGCAGTTATGGAAAAGACAGATAAAGGGGTTATTATTCCTTTAAGTGCGGGCTGGAATGATCTTGGCTCTTGGGACGCTCTTTGGCAGACAGGAGTTAAAGATCAGAACCACAATGTGATAAGAGGAGACGTTCTGCTCGCTGATGTTAAAAATTCCTACATTCATGCACAAAACCGCCTGATTGCTGCTGTCGGGCTTGAGGATCATGTTATTGTAGAGACAAAGGACGCTGTGCTTGTTGCACATAGAAATAAAGTTCAAGATGTAAAAAAATTGGTATCTCAGCTTAAAGTGGGAAGCAGAGGAGAAGCAGTTTCTCACAGCAAAGTTTTTAGACCTTGGGGTTCTTATGAAACTATTGACATTGAAAAGCGTTTTCAGGTCAAACGAATTACCGTAAAACCCGGGGCAAAATTATCTCTTCAAAAACATTACCACAGGGCTGAACACTGGACAGTAGTGTCCGGCACTGCTATTGTAACTAAAGGAGATGAGGAGATAATGCTCACTGAAAATGAATCAACATATATATCACCCGGAACAGTGCATCGCCTTGAAAATCCGGGTAAGATACAGTTAGAGCTTATTGAGGTGCAGTCAGGCAGTTATTTAGGAGAAGATGATATTGTACGATTTGATGATATTTATGGACGACAAAAATAGATGAATCATGGAGCAAAGCTATGTCTGCTGAAAAAGCTGAATTTTTAAAGGGTCATTTTATTATGGCTATACCTGGTCTTCCAGATCCAAATTTTGCCCAGACAGTTATCTGTATATGTGAGCATAATGAACTTGGTGCACTCGGATTTATTATAAATAAGATTCACCCGCTGCTTACAGCACCAGAACTGTTTGATGATCTTAAAATTGATTATGATGATAGTCTTGCGGGCATTGACATTCATTTTGGCGGACCTGTCCAGCCGAGCGGTGTTTTTGTTCTGCATAGCCCGCCGTTCCACTGGCACGGCTGCATGCAGGTTACCCCGAATCTTGGATTGAGCAATACAAAAGATATTATTGAGGCAATTGCCAATGGAAGGGGACCTGAACATTTTATCATTATTTTAGGCTGTGCAGGTTGGGGACCTTTTCAGCTTGATCACGAGATTGATGATAACGCATGGCTTACATGTTCAGTTGTTGAGGATATTATTTTTCGTACACCTACCGATTTACGATGGGAGGAGGCAATGATGCTTATGGGAAATGATTCCGAGATGCCTTCAGACATACCGGGGTTTTTGTAAATTAAAACTATGAATAAAAATACCAATTTTGATAACTCTATTAAACCTATCGCCCCCCTTGAGTCTGTTAAGAAAATAGCTGCTGATCTTTTTAATATATTTGAGAAAATGAGAGATGTTTCTGGAATGTATGATGCTGCAGTTGAGAAACATCAGCAGTTATGCACAACTATCCCTAAACAGATAGATGAAGGCATTATTAAGATTGCAGTTGTTGGTGCAATAAAATCTGGAAAAAGCACCCTTATAAACTCTCTTCTTATGGACGATATCCTAAAAAGAGGAGCTGGAGTTGTAACATCAGTTATAACCCGGGTAAAAAGAGGAGATACTCTAAAAGCAGAAGTTATTTTCAAATCATGGGACGATATAAACCATGAGATTGAAAAAGCTCTGACTTTGATACCTCTTAACAGCCAAGGCTCAAAGTTTTCCCGCTCTTCTTCTACGCAATCTCTTTCTTCTTCTGCTACGGCTGTTTCTTCTGTTGCTGCTTCTGCTTCTTCTGCTACGGCTACTGCTGCTTCTTCTGCTTTTGCTGACTCATCATCACAATCTCTATTTACGAGAAACGGATTTGATTTAAGAAGAAAAAATGATCGCAGATTTCTTGAAACTGTAAGATCAACTCTCTTTTTAAACCAATGGAGAGAAGATGGCTCTGAAATATGCGATATCGGCAGCAGCAGTATAGAGAGCGAATTTCACAGTAGAGCTGAAAACGGAAAGTTAAGGCAGGAAGCGGTTTTAATATCTAATGCACTTGATGGATATGAGAGTGTGAAAAACTTTATCCCAAGCGATCCATCTTATATTCAAAACCACCTGCATAGCAGCGATCTATCTCATATTTTATCCTCTCCTGTTGAATTTACAGGTGAAAATTTTCTTCAGCATAAGCAGTTTACAGGCATCAGCTCTAACGCATTTTTTGTTAAAGATGTTATTATTCATATTCCCTATATGGATTCAGGCATTGAATTTGCCGATTGCCAAGGCAGCGACTCTACAGACGCATCTCACATATCCCAAATACAAGACTACCTGCTTTCAGCCAATATGCTCATCTATGTGATCAGCAGCAGAACAGGCTTAAGAGAGGCTGATGTAAAATTTCTTACACTAATAAAGCAAATGGGAATAATCAATAGTATATTTTTTGTGTTAAATGTTGATTTTAATGAACACGATAATCTTCAATCTCTTCTTGAGCTTGAAAAGCATCTTAAACAAGAGATTGCCTATTGTGTTGATGCTCCTGATATCTATACGCTCTCCTCTCTTTTCAACCTCTTTCACCGGCTTAAACAAAAATCTGAAACCAACTCAAATATAAATAGTTTATTGCAGCATAAGCTCTCTAAAAAAGAGCTGTCAATGCTGAAACTCTGGCAGCAAGACAAAGAGCTTGTTGAATATACAACTCAAAAATTCAAACAGTTTGAACAGGCACTTGAACAGAAGATTGAGAAAGAGCGTTTTTCAACTGTTCTTGAAAATCATATTGAGCGTCTAAGAGTGGTTATTCAAGGTAGTCGGCAGCGTAGCCATATATTTATGAACCTTTTATCTAACGATCTGCAAAAAGTTTCAGATGCTGCACAAAATCTTAAGCAGCTTCAAGAACAGTATAAAAGATTCGGCTCTTCTTTAGATGGTTCAATTTCAATAGCAGTTCAACGTATTAAAAATGAGATACGCTCTGCCGCAGCTCTATTTTTTGATAAAAAAAGCGGAAAACAGGCAGTAGATGTAAAAAGTTTTATTTTGGAAGCATCTATATACAGTGAGAAGTATCAAGAGATGATCGCATCTTTTGGCTTTAACCATGCTCTTTACTGTATGTATCAAGATTTTAGAAGCGAGCTTGACGCTTTTATGGCACAGCAGTTTAATCCAGCAGTTGTAGAGTTTATTCATCAGCAGGAGGATTACATTGAAAGCGAATTTCAGGCTTTATATCAATCCTGCTATGTTGAGCCTTCGACCATCTATCCATCTATTCAATATTCGTTGGAATCTGCAAAAGAAGAGAGCTTGTTAATTAGAAAAGTTGACTTAAATGGTGCAAAACGGATTCTTGGTTTAACTATGCCTAAAAGTTCATTTGCCACTGCCTACAGTGCTAAGATAAGAGCTGATGCAATGGCAAGATTCACCTTTTATTCATTTATGGAGATTCTCGCAAAATTTATACGTTCGCTCTCAGCAGCCAATTCCAGCTCAAGAGCGTTGAAAGAGTCTGCAAAAAAGATAAGACAAGAGGCTCTAAGATCGGTAATGCTCCATTTTGATGAGTATTTTGCATATATTAAAGATGAGTATCTGTTTTTGCTTGTTGATGCAATTGCCCGAGATTCCAAAGAGAAACTGCTGGAGATTTTCCAAATTTCCACAGTTGAGAGCAGAAGTATTGAGCAGCTTATTTCAGATGAGTGCTTTGATAAATCCAGCCAGCTTGAGCGTGTAAAAGACATTGCAGCAGATTTGGGTTTGTTGGAAGTTTGAGTTGTTGTTTGATGTTTGCTGCCATTTGTTGCAGATAAACTACAGAATAAAAAGCGGAAGGTTTAAAAATGAATGATCCCAAATTATCCTATTTTGAGAAAGAAGATATTCTGCATCTATCAATATCTGATGAGAAAGAATTTGACAGTGTTGAAATTAGTCCTGATATCACAGCCGAATTAAATGAAAACGGTGAACTTATCGGTATTGAGATACTTGGAGCAAGTGCATTTTTAAGAGACTCAATTTTAGAATCTGCCCAAGCAAAATTATTGCAGTTATCAAAAAAAGTAGCGTAACAAATCGTTCGAGCCGATGGCATGAACGGGAGGCATCGGCTGCGAAGGCTGTTGATTCGGAGCATCAACTCATCGTTAAGCAGTGGAGAAAAAACGATGGAATTGGTATAGTTTTTAGTCGTTATCAATGCAAATCTGCACTGATAACATTAATTTTTACGTTCGCTCTCAGCAGCCAATTCCAGCTCAAGAGCGTTGAAAGAGTCTGCAAAAAAGATAAGACAAGAGGCTCTAAGATCGGTAATGCTCCATTTTGATGAGTATTTTGCATATATTAAAGATGAGTATCTGTTTTTGCTTGTTGATGCAATTGCCCGAGATTCCAAAGAGAAACTGCTGGAGATTTTCCAAATTTCCACAGTTGAGAGCAGAAGTATTGAGCAGCTTATTTCAGATGAGTGCTTTGATAAATCCAGCCAGCTTGAGCGTGTTAAAGATATTGCAGCAGATTTGAATTTGTTGGAAGTGTGAGTTGTTGTTTGATGTTTGCTGCCCTGTGTTTATGATGGTTTGATAATGAGTAATTTAGGGTATTAGGAGGGGGTAAAATGACTTGATGAGTAGTGTTTTTAAGGGGTTAGCAGTTGGAAAAGTAACTGTTAATGAATGATTAGCCTTTGGTTGCACAATGATTATAGTTTTCTCGACAAACTAAGAAAGAAATGTTGAAATGTATTATTGATAGTTTTTGGGAAAATTTTAACTTTCGGATATAACTTAGTGCCTTAATCCCAAATTTTCGTCAAAAAACAAGAAAATTGGAAGAGGGGTATCGATTATTTATTGTAATTTTAATAGCTAAAAGGAAGATTTATTATGAAAAGAAAATTTAATTATTCTATTATCGTTATTGTAGTTATGATTTTACTATCATGGCAATCACAATCAGTAAATGCAGAGGTTAATAAAGATGAATTAATATCATCCGCTGAAAAAATAGTGTTTTCTTGGGAAAAAATGCTTACAAAGGGGTATTATGGCTTAACTGAAACAGTTTGGAATGAAAAGTGTTCTAAATCTTTTGCAGTGTGTAAAATTTTATGGGTCAAGGATTCAGGTGCATACGATATAAAAACAACCGAATCAATTATTAGTCCCTATGAGCTAATTATAATGTTTAAAGCAGAGGATTTTAATACTAACGCTGAAAGCCAACATGCAAATAGTTGGTGCTCAGGTGCTCCAGGAAATAATTGGGGGTTTAAGTCTGCTGAAGATGCTTTTTTGCATATCGATGAATCTGATTTTAAGATTAATAATGGATCACTTATAATCGATATAGTGTTAAAATATGCTTTGCAAAAAGAGAATTGGATTTTAAAGGATATTTTATGGGTATTTAAAGGATTAAATAAGTTTGATGATTTTGATATTGATATAAAAAATGGGACATCTCTTTTTCGTGCAAATGAACATTATTTTCAAAATCTTATAAAAATACCCATAAAACAAAAGAGGTAAGAAGCGATGGCGCGTATAAGTATCTTATTTGGTATTGCTCAATTTTTGGACATCTTTACAGATTGCTGAAAAAAACTTCCAGAAAGAAGACTTCAGCCATTTTTAGCAGGTCAAAAAAACTGAGCAAAAAAAGAGGGTGAAAAAAGAGGATTCTTAGATAACCCAAGCCTTAAGCTATTGTCATCTATGAGCAAACCCAAAATTATGATTTATTATGAAGATTTAAGATAAACCCTTAATGAACTACCCGCCGCAAGCAGCGGGTAGTAAATATATAGTGCTTCTCAATAAAACAACTATTATATAGTTTATATAAGTCTATTATGAAATCAGATAAATTAAACCATGATGTTGAAATATATAAATATTTATCAATAGAGTCATTCTTGTGCTTGTTGCATTATCGACATTTGATGTTCTCAAAAATTACTACATGGACTGATGCTTTTGAAGGTTACCGTTTCGATTTTTTCAAAAAAATTCAAAATAGTGAAAACTATTCGAATAAAACAAAAGATAATATCTTTGCATCATCATGGACATTACAAAAGGAAAATTCATGTTGTTATAAAGATCGTTCCGAACACGTTAAGGCAGAAATTGAATTAAAAAAAAATGGCTCCGCTTCAATGTGGGATGGTTATTGTAAAAATGGTGGTGTTAGAATAAAAACTACCATTGGAAAAGTCCTTGATATATTAAATCAATATTCCAATAGTTATCAAATTTTTAATAACGTTGTAGATTACAAACCACTTGATTACGTATCAAAAGACATTGCAAAGTCTCCTTTGATATCGAAGTTATTTATGAAAAGCGTATCATTTAGACATGAGTCCGAATATAGATTTATTCTTATGCCAAACAAAGTTATAAAGGATGACCATATTTTTTTCCCTTTGTCAAAATTATACGATTTTGTGGATGAATTTTTAATTTCTCCCTCAACAAAACAAAACGAGTGGATTGCAAAAATGCTTTATGGTTATGCTGTTAGTATAACTTGTCCGTCAGAAATATGTGGTACTAATAGAAAAAACAATCAACAATATTGCAGAATATCTAATTTGTTTGGCAATATTAGCGAACAAATTTAATAAATTGGGCTGCTAACATGTCGATCCATGGGACACCGTGAACGCGTGAGTGGCTCATTCGGAGTCTGTTGGCGGTGCCGCTCAACTCAATGTTGGCACTCAGTTTATTGTTGATTGAAAAATTACAAACAATATGACATATAAAAATCCAACCACATCAATATTAATTCCCGTATGGCAAATATTTGCAACAGCATTACTCCTGTATTTATTGCCACAGAGTCAAATCGTGGAAAGATTTTTGCTTTCCTACCTAATATATAAATGGCAACTGTCGGTAGTAAAAATGCTATTTTTGTTAATAGTATTTTTGTTTCCATTCTGGCTCCACCAAAGAGCTATGACCCCGTTAAATAAAAAAAGACGAGATTCTTTATTAAAAGAGATGAAAAAAGATGTAATAAAACAATACAAAGTGCATAAAAAACATATCAAAGTTGAAAGAGGAAAAAATAATTTTTCGACTTTAATGCCGAAAAGCTTCTATGAATATTTGTTTTACAAGAATGACATTAAAACTTTTTCAAGAATTATCGAAGATGTCATTTCTGAAAAAACTACAAATATAAATTCAAAATATATGTATAAATATTTATCACAAACGATTCGTGATCTTTTTTTATTTCATAATTCTGATATCAAAAATCTTTATAATATCTTTGTCGATGAGACCTATAAAGACAAAAACATTGAAGAGATTGAGGAGATAAAAAATCATTTTGCTTTAAGTATGGATTCAGAGACAAACACACAAATTGAACTTCTAACTTCTGAAGATCGATTGAATGAATTTTTATAAACAATGCTAAAAATCCGTGCCAACCAAACGCTCCACCAGACCACGCAGGACATGGGCGGCAATTCTGGAGTTTTTCAGGCGTTGCTGGTGAGTTTAATTGTTATCCTAATTTACTACAAAAGGTAATAAAATGAATATTATTGTAGATACCTCAGCCATATAGATTGAAGATTATTAAGAGCAGCCAAAAGACTTAATATAAAGGTTATTGAGGTGGTAAAATAATTTATACTTGTTCACAAGCTCGTTAGAAGCTCTCAGAAGTTTTAGACTCAGTTTCTTATTCTTGCTGCTGCGGAAAAAATGCCAGCCATACTAATTTAAGGAGTTTAAATTATGATTATAAATAAACATGTTATGCCTTTGCTTATAAGAGAAAACAGAATATGCGATCTGGCTATCAGCCATCTAAAAGATAAATTAGGACTATTTGAGATAAAATATAAAATATCGTCAGATGATTTTTACAGATTGTTTAATGATGGAAAAGCTGGAGATGAGGAGGATATGTTTGAATGGAAAGCATTGATTGAAGGTATCCATGAATGGCAGCAAAGCAAGAAACAACTGAATTTTTTTATAAATGATTTACAAGTAGAAAAAGTTAATAATCATAATGATTAATGCACATTTTGAGTTAATTCAAAAGCTCGTCAGAAGTGAACCTTTGATTATCTGTATTAATCTTAACCAGAATTATACAAGCCTGAATACTGGTTATCTCAAAGGCGAAATTACTTTTGCAGACGGTAGTAAGTTAGCTCTCTTTCAGCATGTCAAGATTGACGGAGCAGCAGAATTGGTTGTGACAGATTATCGCTATCACTATATGACTGATGATAACCAACTGATATTTCGTTATGATAATTCTCCTCATCATTCAGAAATTACTACTTTTCCTCATCATAAACATCTACCTTCAGGTGTTTATAAGGCTGATATGCCAGATTTAAAGGATATTTTGGAAGAAACCAAGTTAATTGTTATTACTAAGTTAATTTGATATTTAATACATTTGCAATCTAAACATTTTTATTTTAACAAAACATTTCAGCAGGACAGCCCTACTACGTGCTTGTTTGTGGATAATCTAAAGTTTGTTGCCTCCGTGGGGCTTCCTGCTGAATTTTGCGTTATCCTAATTTACTGCAAAAGGTAACAAAATAAATATTGTTGCAGATACCTCAGCCATATAGATTCAGGATTATTAAGAGCAGCCAAACAGCTTAATATAAAGGTTATTGAGGTGGTAAAATAATTTATACTTGTTCACAAGCTCGTTAGAAGCTCTCAGAAGTTTTAGACTCAGTTTCTTATTCTTGCTGCTGCGGAAAAAAATGTCAGCCATACTAACAGAGAATTATAGGGTTATGAAAGCTGTTCCATGTGTAGAGCCAGAAGAATATGACCGTATCCTATAAAAATTAGAAATAATACGATATTTTTAACTATCAATGTTTATAACCTACCATTTCAGATTACTAAAGCATATATGAAAAATGATAAATGAGGAATGACTATGGAATCAACAGCAACTGTTACTATTATAAAATTATTTGAAACGCTTCCAGAGCAGCTTCAGGATCGTGTCCTTGAACATATGAGAGAATATATAAAAAATATACAAGATGAGGCAAGGTGGAATCAATCCTTTTCACGCACTCAAAGCAAACTGGTTGCTGTGGCACAACAGGCTCGAAAAGAAATTGCGGAAGGTAAATCAAGCCCAATGGATATCAGCCGGCTATGAATTCAGCGACCCTCCCATCTTTTTGGAATGACTACCTTAAACTTGAGCAGAAAATCAGAATACGAGCAAGAAAGAAATACCGTATATGGTTTGAGGATCCATTTCATCCTTCATTACAGTTTAAATGTATAAACTCATCAGAAAATATATGGTCGGTAAGAATCACTCGTAATTTTAGAGCATTGGGGATTCTTGAAGGAGATACTGTTACATGGTTCTGGATTGGCAGCCACGATGATTATGAACAATTTTTTGGATAGAAAATCTTAGTGATACAAGTTGAAAAAATAGAGGAACGATATGAAACCAAAATATACTATGATTTACTGGAAATCAGACAGATTCTGGGCTGGTGCACTCAAGTACACTGAATCGGGGCGGAAAACAAAATGCACCATGTGCGGGGACAAACAACTCATCGTTATCCTGTAAAGAAGGAGTTCTTATGGAAACAATGATTACAATTAGAAAACTTGATGAATTTGCAATTGAATGGATAAATCAAAAAGCAAAACTGCAAGGTGTCGATTTAGAGGATATAATTGTCCAGCTTATTTATGAGAAGGTGAAGTCAAGTGAAATAAAAACAGAATTGATGCAATATAATGATCTGGATTCATTAGCAGGTACATGGAGTAAAAAAGAAGCTGAGCATTTTTTTAAGGCAACTGACAAATTCAATCAAGTAGATGAAAGTTTATGGTAGTAGATAAAATTTTAATTGACACTAATGCCTATGCTTCATTCAAGCGAGGCAATCCTGAGTCCATCGAAATTATCAGATATTCTCCTTTCATTGGTCTCAATGCAGTCGTTCTTGGTGAATTATTAGCAGGTTTTGCCGTGGGTAATTTTACCTATGATGAGCATTTTAAGACTATTGAAGGAATACATATTGCTAAATCTTTAACGGATTTGCTTCATTCATGAGCTGTGCCTGACCAAACTCTGCACCAGACCACGCAGTAAATAAGCCGCTACTCTTGAGTTTATGGATCGTTGCTGGTGAGTTTAATTGGTATCCTAATTTACTGCAAAAGGTAATAAAATAAATATTGTTGCAGATACCTCAGCCATATAGATTCAGGATTATTAAGAGCAGCGAATCAGCTTAATACAAAAGTTCTTGAGGTGGAAAAATAATTTATACTTGTTCACAAGCTCGTTAGAAGCTCTCAGAAGTTTTAGATTAGGCACTAAAAGAAGGCAGAGTAATGTATAAATTTTACAAGGTTATTCTGGAGGAAAATTAAAAAATTATGATTCAAACAGTTGAAGCAGTTATTGATGTTGAAGGTAAAGTACATTTATTATGTCCTATCAATCTATCGACCGCAAGGCGTGCATTAGTAACTATATTGGAAGAAAAGCCTAATATGAGTATTGCTGAAACAGCATTGCTGAGTGAGGCATCGCTTGCCCAAGACTGGAACAAAACAGAGGAAGATGAAGCATGGTCACACCTACAGGCGGAATAGTTGTTCTGGTAACTTTCCCTTTTTCCGACAGGAAAACTGTTTACAGCCAACAACAATATTATGACAAAACAGGTAGGTAAACTCAAAGATAATGTATTTGAAGAGATTATTGAGTCTGTTATAAGTATTCTGAGAATTGGAATAAAAAACTGAAAAACAAAAATTGCTAACCCAGCATCTCAGAGGACAGCCCTACTGCGTGCTTGTTTGTGGATAATCTAAAGTTTATGGTCGCCGTGGGGCTGCGCCGTTGAATTTTGGGTTAGGCATAATAATTAACGTGTAAAACCCCATGTTATGCTATTCAACTATATCATCTTTGTTTACATATTGTTTGTAATCCTCTCGAACAGGAGAGAAAACTTCAATTGCAACAGAATCTTCGATTATTTCTGCTTTATGTTTAATATTTGAAGGGATATTCCAACTATCACCCTGATTGAGTACTTTTGATACGCCGTTTATAAATAATTTTATTTTTCCTTTTACTAAATATCCAGTCTGCTCATAAATATGGGAGTGTTCAATCAATATTGCATCTTTTGCAAGCAAAAACTCTGTCATAAGAGTAGTCTCTCCAAAACAGACGGTTTTTATTCTAATTCCATTTAATACCTCAGTATAGCCATCAGCGGAATTTACTCCAAACATATTATCACCTCATCATAAGTTTAATAGTTGCAAATATATAAAAAATTATAAAAGTATTAACCCTGCCAACCATGACATGTTGTCAGCACCAGTCAAAACTATTTTAGCTTTTTGACTGTTCCAGCCGGCAGATTGCATGAGCTTGGTAACATTAATACCAAAACCAGACATAGATGGTCTTGCTTTGTCAGGATTGCGGCACTCTCCATTATTTAACAACACAGGACAGTCAGTATAAGAAAAACACCAGATATTTTTACATGATCCTCCTGCAAACGCTCTTGCATGGGAAAATCCATTCTGCTTTGCCCGAAGCTCTACTCCTGCAACGATTTCATGCAGCATCTTCATAACTTCACGGCTTTTTTCAGAAAAAAGAACGCTTGATGGTGTATCAATTTTAACTACAATAGAGTTTTGGCTCTCTTTCTGCCAACGTCTAAAACCTGAAACCCCTTCAACATGAGGTGGACAACTTGGAGCTTTGGCAAACTGTTCGCATGGAGGATTTCCATTGCAAAATGCAGCTAAATCGTCCTCTGCACTGATCTGACTTGATGCAATAACTTCAGCTCCGCTTGCACCAAGTTGGATTGCTAAATCTTTCAACTCATCTAATATCTGATTTAAATGGTCTTTTTTCAGCAAATCAAGGTAGTTAGAATATCCTGATGCGTCAAAATTATCAGAGCATTTATTCATAAATCCATGAAAATATTTTGTGTTGATGCACGTAACATTATACGTTTTAGATAATGCTGAAGATAAATCAGATACTGAAAAAGAGACCTCTTTAGATGGAAAAATCAAGAGAGCTGGACAGCGAGGCTTTAAATTGCTGTTATCACGTATGCGGGAGCCATAAAAACAGACAGCTTTTTCTATCATCAAAGCACAATTTTTATCTAATGTATTCCACACTGCTGATGCACCAACACTGAAGCCAACAATTAATACTCTTTGGCTGCTTGAGAGTATCCTCTTTATAACCAAATCAGTGTATCGGTGTAAACCGCACCGAGCACAAAATCGTTCGTATGCCTGCGGCTCTGATTCAAACTCCATTATCTGACCATTATACGGGTCAATTATCTCATATTCTGAGGATATGCTTTGAGCAAGCGTTATTAAATGGCGGGTAACTCCAAATATATCTGATACAATAATAAATTTCATTGTCAAAACCTGTTTAAAATCTGTTTGGATTCACGCTGAAGTTTTAATGATTGCCGGCTCCATTGTGCAGAGCAGCTCTTTTTGATTGGATATAGCCATATTTACAATTCATTGAGAATCAGATTAACATTTTAGGTAGTTCTTAACTGTGTAGAGAAATCTCTTTATTTTACTTTTATTTTAGATGCAAGAGCAAAAATGCGGTTTTTTAATAAGTTCAATATGTTTATGTTTAGAAAAATCTATGCTATTAATGCCAAATTTAATATATAAAACATGGCATTGACAACTGAATTTATGAATAATTTGCTGATTAAAGGCGATAATACTGAAGGTCTAAATTATCTTTTAAAAGAGCTTAAACTAAAAGGTAAAATAGACTTGATTTATATTGACCCGCCGTTTGCAACTAATGGAAACTTTACAATTACAGATGGCAGGGCATCAACTATTAGTAATTCAAAAAATGGTGATATTGCATATTCTGATAAACTTACAGGTAGAGATTTTATTGAATATTTAAGAGAAAGATTAATCCTGCTTAAAGAGCTTTTATCTGAACAAGGCTCTATTTATCTGCATATTGATTATAAAATCGGGCATTATGTAAAAGTGATGATGGACGAGGTTTTTGGAATAGAAAATTTCAGAAATGATATTACAAGAATTAAATGCAATCCTAAAAATTTTGACAGGATTGGTTACGGCAACATCAAAGACCTGATTCTGTTTTATACAAAATCTACAAAACCATTATGGAACGAACCAAGAGAAAAATATACAGAAAAAGACCTTGAAAAGCTGTTTCCTAAAACAGACAGACAGGGCAGAAGATATACAACCGTTCCTATCCATGCACCTGGTGAAACTCAAAATGGAGAATCAAATCAACCATTTAAAGGAATAAATCCCCCTAAAGGAAGACACTGGCGAAATGATATTAAAACTCTTGAACAGTGGGATAAAGACGGACTTATTGAATGGTCTTCTACAGGTAATCCAAGAAAGATAATTTTTGCAGATGAGAGAGAAGGCAAAAGAGTTCAAGATATTTGGGAATATAAGGATCCGCAATATCCTGTTTATCCTACAGAAAAAAATGGTGATTTATTGGATTTAATTGTCCGTACATCTTCTAATCCTAAGAGCATAGTTTTAGATTGTTTTTGCGGTTCTGGAACAACGCTTAAAGCAGCACAGATTAACGGACGAAATTGGATAGGCATTGATCAGTCAGAACATGCCATAAAAGCAGCTATTCAAAAACTTGCACAGATAAAAGAGAATCTTTTTATCTGTAATTATGAATATGATTTTATAGAGATGGAACATATCAAACAAAATAATGAGGAATAAATATGTTCAGATATATGAGAAGAAAAAAACAGTTGTTATCTGAAGCCGCAGCGATTGAAATATTGAGAAGTTGTACATCAGGAGTTTTAGCACTAACAGGCGATAATGGTTACCCTTATGCCGTCCCTTTAAGTTATGCCTACAAAGATGGCAAGCTCTTTTTTCATTTCGCAAGAGAAGGGCATAAGATTGACGCTGTTAAAAGAGACAGCAAGGTAAGTTTTTGCGTCATAGAAAAAGATGAAGTTATACAGCAGACTTTTACCACCCATTTTCGCAGCGTAATCGTTTTTGGCAGGATAAGAATTTTAACTGAAGATAGCGAGAAAAAATATGCACTTGAGAGTTTGGTAGAAAAGTATTCTCCTGATTTTATTAAAGAGGGATCGCAAGAAATTGAACGAGACTGGAACAGAGTATGTGCAGCAGAAGTGATAATTGAACACATGACAGGTAAAGCGTCTATAGAGCTTGTGAATAGTTGAATCAGAAGAAAGAAGGTGAAGCCGGTAACTAATCGCTTCAGTTCACTGTAAAAAAGATGTTCAATAATTCCGAATCTTTTGAGTTTACAGTTATTGCAAAAAAAATTAAAAACATATTTAACTGGTT
>CAZIJN010000015.1:0-84838 GCA_964539635.1 uncultured Desulfobacterales bacterium
TCACGGCTAATATATAAAATCAAGTTTTTCAAAGTGAGATAAAAGTGTGAAAAAAATGGAATATAAACTTCTTATAGTTGATGATGATATCGATATTCTTCAATCTATCTCTTCTCTGCTCGAAGACGAAGGATATAACGTAGAATCTGCCAATTGTGGAGAGGCTGCTATTGAAAAGTTTAAAGAGTTCAACCCCTCGGTAGTTATTTCAGATATGAACATGTCAGGAATAAACGGAATTGAACTGCTATATCAAGTAAGAAAACTAAACCCTTATGTCCAAATTATAATTCTTACAGGATATGCAAGCATCAGAAATGTTGCTGAAGCTATGTCAAATAATGGTGCTTATGGCTATTTTCAAAAGCCTATTATCGATTTTGAGATGTTTTTTTCTACTATCCGGCAGGCTTTTGAAAAAGAGAGGCTTTTAAAAGAGAACTATCAATGGGAAGAGCGGCTCAAAACAGCAAACGCACGATTTGAAACAATTTTTGAAAACATAGATGCAGTTATTTATGTAGCAGACATAGAGACCTATGAATTGATATATGCCAATTCAAAGTTTAAAACGCTGTTTGGCGATTACCGGTTAAAAGATGATGATAGCGGCAAAGTAACAAAACAGTGCTGGCAGCTATTACAGGAGAATAACAGCAGTCCATGCCCTTTTTGTACAAATTCAAAGATTGTTGATGCAAACAAGAAACCATTAGAGCCTTACACTTGGGAGTTTTACAACCCATTGGTAAAAAGATGGTTCAGCATAAAAGATCAGGCTATTTACTGGCATGATGGGCGTTTGGTAAAACTTCATACTGCAATAGATATTACACAGTATTACAAGCTCTCTCGCGAAGTCGAAAAATCGAGGCGGTTTCATGCAATAGGTGTCTTAGCCGGAGGTATTGCCCACGATCTTAACAACACTCTTGCTGCCATACTCGGCAACATAAATTTAGCACAGCTTATATCAAAAGATTCAACTTCTGATGAGTATTTTACTGCTGCTGAAAACGGCATAATGCAGGCAAAGGCTCTGTCAGGTAAACTTTTAGCGATTGCAAAGGGAGATAATCCAATAAAGAGCATTGTTGATATTAGAGATATCCTAAATAGTTTTATTAAGGAGAACAAATTTTCGTCAGAGTGCATATTTAGCATTGAGCAGATAAATGGCGGTATCTCCAAAGAGTTAAATGAATCTAATGTGTTAAATAATAATGAGAAGTCAGATTTTATTATTGATGCTGATGCAGACCAGATTAAGACCGCTCTTTACAACATTTTCATCAATGCGAGCGAAGCTATGAATCTTAAAGGTACAATAGTGGTTAATTTAAAACGATACCACAATCCTATAAATAATTGTGATTATGTGATGACAAGCATTAAAGATAGCGGTAAAGGCATAGCAGCCTCAAATATTGATAAGGTATTTGATCCCTACTTTACCACCAAATTTCCCGGCAAAGAGAGAGGAACAGGTCTTGGTCTATCTATTGCCTACTCTATTATTAAAAAGCACGGGGGATATATTGATATAGATTCTGTTGAGGGAAAAGGGACTCAGGTTGATATATGTCTGCCGATAACTAAAGTCTTTGAATAATATACAAAAACGTTGGAACCCTGCTTAAAGTCTTGAGCCTGTTAAATTCAAACAAAACCTCGCGAGAAGGCTTGTTGATCCTAAGAGGTGATAGATAAACAGCTCCCTTATCTTTTGGTCTGCTGATACTTTCCCGAACAAGCCTTAAAAATGATGGATAGTGTCCATTTGGAAGATTTTCGTCCATAATGAAATTGGAAGTTACTTCAATATTTTCAAAAAGCCCATTAATTCTCTGAATCTCATTAAAAGCCTCTTCAACCTGCAATACAGTAAGGGGTTTTCCTATCAAATCAAGTGTCTCTTGATCTGCTGATTCAAGTCCTATATTAATATAACTTTTGTACGGCAGCTTGTTTAGAGATTTAAACAGGTCATAAGAAGCATTCATAAGCGAATCAACACTTCCAAACATAAAGAGATTTGCCCCTTTCATGTAAGATTTATCAAATTTAAAGTGTTTATAAGCCTCTTCTGCTGCTCTAAGTATAGTGCTGCTTGTGCTGTAAAGAGAGTTTTCTGCGTTCAAACCATCATGATCACCAAGAAAGATTGAGTTGTAGTTGGCAATATCTTTCCCGTAAATCTCTTTTAATTGCTCAATCTGATCTAATATCTGCTCAGATGTTCTGACTGCAAAAGGTCTGTCTGATTTTATGCGGCAAAATTTACACTTATATAGGCAACCATCTGATACGATCAAAGGTATGATGTCATAATCAACGTGGCGGGCATCAGGAGGCATTACTGTAACTCTGCATCCTGATGTCTTAAATAGAGACTCAGCTTTTTTCTGAAGAACTTCAGGGGTGTTTAGCAGGGCATGGTCAAGAAACTTAATAATATCATCATACAAATACAAATCAGTTTCCGAACAAGTTAAGCTATTTGACTCGTCCTCTGCTTGCTTAGTTTTGAGAGCTTCTCTGACAGATGAACGTACGCTGTCTAATGACTTTACGACAATCTCATGCCATGATTGAAGAAGCTGCTTTACTGCCGGCTCATTAAATGGCTTACCGCCAATCAGGGAGTTGGTAGGGTAGGGCAGGTTTGGAAGATAGTACTCGCCTATGGCTTCAAAAACACCTGTATAGCCGCCGGTTGAGTAGTATATCCAGTCATTTCCCATGGATCGTTTTACCCATTCAGACGGCTGAATCCATTGGCTCGATTTTCCCTTTGCCCTTATAATCTCATGATTTAAGTTAAACTGAAGTATGGCATCTGATGTCTCAATTTCAGAGAAGATGCCATACTTTAAAGGAAAGCTGATTTTAGTATATTGATCCGCCCCTTGTTTGTTTAAAGTGATTCTGCAGTAAGGGGTTGATAGAGTGTTAAACATTTTTAAGACTTAAACCTAAATTATTTTGCGTACTGTACTCTTAATACTTTTTTATCTAATTTGCCTACACCTGTCTTAGCTATGCTGTCAACAAAGAAAACTTTATCTGGTATTCCATATTTAGGGATATTTCCCTTTTCAAACTCATTTACAAATACCTTTTTAATCTCTTCTTCAAAATCCTGCCCTTTGTATGCCTCTTTTAAAACTGCCAAAATAATCGGACGCTCTCCCCATTTCTCGTCAGGAACGCCGATAGCAGCGGCTTCACTTACAGCAGGATGCTGGCTGATTATATCTTCAAGTGTTAAAGATGATATCCACTCTCCGCCTGTCTTGATAACATCTTTGAGCCTGTCTGTAATTTTGAGATAGCCCTCTTCGTCAATATAGCCGACATCGCCTGTGTGGAGCCAGCCGTCAAACCAAAGCTCCTCACTCTTTTCAGGATTGTGCAGATATCCTTGAGTAAGCCACGGTGCTCTTGCCACAACTTCACCAGTGTGAATGCCATCGTGCGGTACAGGGTTTCCTAAAGGATCAACAATCTCAATGTCAATCATTGGAATTGTAAGACCTGTTTTGCATCTAATATCGATCTGCCGCTCTTCGTCCCAATCAAACATGTGCGGCTTAAGATGAGCAACCGTTAGAATAGGACAGGTCTCTGACATGCCATATGCTGTGTATAGGTTTATTTTTGCATTTAATCCAGCTTTGCAAAGACCTTTTGAAAGGGCAGAACCGCCGATGACAACCTTCCAGTTTGAAAGATCAATTTTGTTAATAATCGGAGAGTTGACCAGCATGTGGATAATTGTAGGAACGCAGTGAGAGAAAGTAACCTTATGACCAACAACAAGTTTAAGAATCATCTCAGGTTCATATCTGCCGGGATATATCTGTTTGTTGCCAAGCATTGTAAACAGATAAGGCATTCCCCAAGCATGAACGTGAAACATTGGAGTGAGCGGCATATAAACATCAGCCGAAGTCATAACAGCCTGTGAGTGGATTGCACACAAACCTGTCATCAAACCATATGTGTGCAGAACAAGCTGTCTGTGGCTGAAATATACCCCTTTTGGATTTCCTGTAGTGCCTGATGTGTAAAATGTGGTGGCTCTGGCATTCTCATCAAAATCTGGGAAATCGTACTTATCGTCAGCATCTTTTAAAATATCTTCATATACACCATCAAACTCTATTGATGTTTGAACCTCTTTATCTGTCTCTTTAATAAGAATGAATTTCTTGACAGTCTCTATCTTATCTTTGATAGGCTCAAGCAGAGGTACAAGTTCAGAATTCACGATAATTACATCATCTTCTGCATGGTTTATTGTGTATAGAAGCTGCTCAGGTGATAGTCTTATATGTACTGTATGAAGAATCGCACCCATCATGGGAACGGCAAAATAGCACTCAAGATAACGATGGCTGTCAAAATCCATCATTGCAACTGTATCACCCTGCTTTACACCAAGAGCTTCAAGAGCATTTGCAAGTTTTGCAACTCTTTTATGCAGATCACGATAGGTGTATTTCATCTGGTCTCTGTATATAATCTCCTGATTTGGCGAACGGATCAGAGAATTTCTGAATATGTTCTTTATTAACAGAGGATAAGTGTAGGCTGATTCACATTTTTCAATGATTTTTACTCCCATGATGCGTTTTCTCCTGTTTTTTAAAATAAATTAATAATTTGTTTTAAAGCGTACCTCTTAACTCCACTCTATGCCCTTAAACTATTTAAGGGTAAATATAATAGCCATAAGGAATTTCAGTAATTGTATGAATAATCCTTAAACCTTTTAAAAATTAGTTATTATTTTTTTGTGCACCTCCAAAATGAAATATGTTTATTCCAATCCTCTCCCTCTTTTACATTATTGAATTTTTAGTGTATTGTACTGCTGATCATGATCAATTATAGATGAGATGATTTTAGTTCATGTGAATGAACCATACTTTTAATAGCATATAAATGAACATACTCATAAAAACAATATTTAATAACAATTAAGGAGTAATTAATTTGACACCTCAGCAGATAGAAGCATTAAGTTTTGATATTATAAACAAGGAGGCTGGAGATCATGGCTTTGATTCCCAACAGTGGCAGGTTGTTCAACGAGTGATCCATACATCAGCCGATTTTGAATATATAAGAAGTATTAGATTCCACAAAGATGCGATCGCTGCCGGAATAGAGGCTATAAAAAACGGTGCAACCATAATTACAGATACAAATATGGCTCGGGTAGGTATTAGAAAAGGTGAAGTATCTATGTTTGGCGGAGATGTACTCTGCCTTATTGGTGATGAAGATGTTTCAGAGAGGGCGAAAAAAGAGGGGATAACCAGAGCAGTTGCAGCGGTGGATAAATCTGCCCATATTTCAGATATGATAGATAGTAGTAATCAAAATAGAGAGAAGATATTGAACAATATCATATATGTTGTAGGCAATGCTCCGACAGCATTATTGCGTATTATTGAGCTTGTAAAGGGCGGGAGGATTAAACCAGCTCTTATAATCGGGCTTCCAGTCGGATTTGTAAATGCTGCTGAATCAAAAGATGAGCTTATAAAACTTGACTGCCCCTATATTTCCAATAAAGGAAGAAAAGGAGGCTCAAATGTTGCCGCAAGTGTTGTGAATGCTTTGGCAATAATGGCTTCAAAACTTTGATTTTATTGCAATAGCAAGAAGAACTATTAATTTTAAATGCAGACAAATTTTAAAATTACTGTTGAATATGATGGCAGCCATTTTTCAGGCTGGCAGGTTCAAAAAAGAGGTGTCACTGTTCAAGGAGAGCTTGAAAGGGCAATCTCCCTTATCCTTAACCAACCAATCAAGGTAATCGGCTCTGGACGGACAGATGCTGGTGTTCATGCGATAGGTCAGGCTGCCAATTTTCATGCTCGTACAGATATCTCTCCAGAAAACCTGCTTAAAGGGCTTAACAGCATAATAAAAACCCCGATTGTTATAAGATCGTGCCATATTGTCCCTTCTGATTTCCACGCACGTTATAGTGCAACTTCCAAAGAGTACCACTATCACATTTTAAACTGTGAATATCCTTGTGCTATAGGCAGAGACTATCTGTGGCAGATAAAAGAGCCTCTTGATATAGAGACGATGGATAAATGCTGTTCAATGATGTTGGGAGAACACGATTTTAAATCATTTGAAGCAAGCGGAAGTCCTCGTTCGCACACAATAAGAACAATATATAAAATCAGCATTGATAGCATTGATTATATTGAACAAAATGATCTATTATTTCCAATATCTCCATCAGTATCAGCACCCTTTTTCTCATATCCGATAAGCAAAAGAGTGGTATTTAAAATCAGAGGAAATGGTTTTTTGCGTTTTATGGTAAGAAATATAGTAGGAACCGTTGTTATGGCAGGATTATCGCGTATAACAGTTGATGATTTTAAAGATATTTTTAAAGCAAAGGATAGAACTCTTGCCGGAGCGACTGCTCCGGCAAAGGGTCTTGTTTTGATGAGTGTAAATTATGAGTAAAATGAGGTTATTTTATATAAAAGTATGGATTGTAAGGAATTTTATGGACGATTTGCTCTTAAATCGTTTACGCCTTGCAAGATCATATCAAAAAGAAGTTTTACCTGATTTTGCTCAAGACATGAGAACGCTACTCTGATATCCGTGCTTCCTATGGAGATAAGACCAATACCATACCTCTCCAGCATATGGATACGCAATTGTTCAGCATCAACATCTTTTAAGCGTATGCACATAAAATAACCTGAGTTGAACGGATAGACATCCCATGCGTCACTGTAAATAGGAGAACTTAATACCTCTTTTATAGTCAAGGCTCTTGATTTGAGAAGATCAAATTTCTCCTGCTTATATTCAGGATAAGATTTATCTTCCATAGACTTGAGTATAATTGCTTGACTCAGATTAGAAACATTAGAAACACATCCTCTAATACAGCCGGCAGTTTTCTTCTCTAAAGCTAAATAAAGCTGGCTTAAAGCAGATTCTCCAGCAGGTGAAGCCGAAGATGTTCCGTATGTTAGAAAACCTGTCCGCAGCCCCCACACATAATCCTCTTTGGTTGCTCCGTCTAATTTTACAGCTATAAGCCTTTTGTCAGCTCCGGCAATGAGTGAAAAAATAGACTCCTTCATAGTCTCATCTTCAAAAAATAGACCAAAATAGGCATCATCAAGTGCTGCAACAACATTAGTTCCATTTTTAGCAACATTGATAAGAATAGAGGCTATCCTCTTTGCTTCTTCAACTGATACTGTATATCCTGTAGGATTATGAGGAAAATTGAGAAGAGTTACTATTTTTTTATTTTTTGAAGCCTCAGCCAAAACCACCGATTCAAAGGCATCAATATCCATCTGTTTAAGATCAGGCGTGTAGGTGTTGTACTGAACAATCTTGGCACGATTCCTGACACTAAATGTCATACTGTAATTGCCCCACATCATATTAGGCAGTATAACTGTGTCATTAGGATCAACCCATAAATCAGCAAAAGTGCTCACAGCGTGGGTAATCCCTGCTGTTACCACAGGAAGGCTTATATTTTTTCCGTTAAGAGAGGGATTTTTTTCAAAAAGAAAATTTTTCCATTTGTCCCTTAGTTCAGGTATGCCGAAAGATGAAGCATACGGAAGAAAATTATCAGGCTCAATTCCGTGTACAGAAGCAGTTATAGATGGCAGTGCCATAACTTTGTTCTCCTGCTTTGCTATACCTATGGTGGCATTTAGCTTGTGAGCCTTAATTTTGGCTTCAGCACTTTGGGTCAATATCCCTTTAGGGAAATAGAGTTTTTTCCCCATTTCCGACAACATCTCAAGAATATGGGGATTTACGTTTTCTATGATAGAATTTAATTCTACGGCAAGGGGGTTCATATTGAAGTATGTTTCCTGATATGTTGCTGATTTATATTAATACTTTTTTATTCAAGAAAAATATTTCTACTGCAATATTTACTGTTCTCAAATAATAACGATTTAAAATAACTATTATGACAGATAACTTATTCCAAATATTATGATTGACAAAATCAGAGTATAAAAAAACTACTTTCTCTTTGATGCCTTGATTGGGTTGAGTTTCTGTTTTTTCGTTTCAACAACAACTTTCTCATGTGTTGCAAGGTTGCATATACCATTTTTCCATTTAATTGAAGGATCAGGAACTGCAGAACAGAATTTTCCATTTTCATTTTCAACTATTCTCTGGCAGCCTTCACATCTTTCGACTATAGGTTTACAAGCTCCTCCATTATATTTACAGCCATTAGCCGACATAAATACGCATTCATCACCGTTTCTTACAGTTGTACAGATCATTTGCTTAAACTCCGTATAATTTTTTTCAAAAAAAATAATGGAAACCAACTGGTTTCCGCCCTGTATTAACAACAATATGTTGAATAGATTCAATTCTATACACAATATTTTTAAACGAAGGACTATACCATTATCAAAAAATATGTCAATACTTTGATTTTGAGGTAACAAATAAATTCGGATATAAAAATTTAAATCTATCAAAATGGATAGTTCTAACCACAAAAACATTAAAATCAGGATAGTTAAATTCAAGATACCTGTTTTTCATGCCGATATAAGCAGCATATAACAAATTAAGTATTCTAAATAACATTAGGAGGTGCATTATGGCTACTGGGAGTATTTCAAGTCTTGGGGTCGGCTCTGGTCTTGAGCTGCAAAGCATGCTTGAGCAGTTAAGAGAGGTTGATAATAAACCCATAGAGACAAAAAAAACAAAGCAGACAGAGCTAAATGATAAGGTCGAAGAGTTTAACTCCATCAAATCATCTCTGCTATCTATAAGAACAAAGGCTCTTGAATTATCTTTAGGTTCTAACTTTATTGAGAAAAAAGCTACTGTATCAGGAACATCAATCAACGCCACATCTGTTTCTGGTGCGCGTGAGATTTCTCACAATGTCAATGTTACATCGCTTGCCACAAGCAGTACTTGGGCATCTGAAGGAGTTTCCAGCAAAACTGCATCTATTGCCTCTGAAGCTGGTACATTCTCGTATAAACTTGGACAGACAGGAAACACAATTTCTCTTGATATAAGTTCTGGAACAACTCTTCAACAGCTTGCTGATAAGATAAATAACGACAAATCAAATCCAGGAGTTATTGCAACAATTGCTGATACAGGTTTTGGAGACAATCCATATAAATTAGTTCTTTCAAGTAAAAAGACAGGCGAAGAGAACAGGATTATGATGGGAAGCCAGTTGACAGGATTAAAACTTACTGAAACTAACGGAGCTGGTCATTTCCCTCCTGTAAGCGATAATGCTGTTACTATAAGCGGAGCAGAACCTATTGATATAGCAGCCGCATCAAGTAATAATACAATAGTATTCAGAGAAAGGCTTGCAAATGGAGAGCTTGGAGAAGAGCGGACAGCAACAATAGCAGACGGCACATATACTAATGGAGATGATCTTGCCGCTGCTATGAAATCTGCAATGGAGGCGGCATCAACAAATGGCACAAAATTTTCTGTTCTTTTTAACACAGAGACCAACAAGTTTACCATAAATGAAGATGGCTCAAACCTTCATGAACTTCAGATGGAATGGGGAAAAAGCGGTGCAGCAGCATCACTTGGATTTGACGCAGAGACAGATATATACAAACCTTATGACTCAATACTCAATGCAAAGTTTACTGTTGATAACATTGATTATCAGAGGCAGTCTAATAATGAGATAACTGATGTTGTCTCAGGCATCAGCCTTGATTTAAAGGAGACTGGCTCATCATCTTTTAAGGTTGATTCTGATTTTGAAAAGGTGCAAAAAGATATTGAAGAGATAATATCTACGTTTAACACTCTTGCCTCAGATATGAGCACAAAGAGTAAATATGATCTCAATACTGGTGAAAAGGGAATCTTGTTTGGAGAGACAGCGGTACTGCGTATTGATGATGATATTAAAAGTCTATTTACTCAAAAGATAAATACAGGCAGCTCAATCACAACTATGTATGATCTTGGTCTTGAGACAAAAGATGACGGCTCGCTCTCAATTAACACTAAAACTTTGCAAAAGGCTTTTTCTTCCAATCCTGATGATGTGATAAAATTTTTCACAGGCGATGCTGAAAAAGGCACTGACGGTTTTGCAGATATTTTGTATGATAAGATGTCAGATTATACTGGTGCTAAAGGGTTGATGACATCAGAGATAGAGTCTGCTCAGACACGCATAAATAAAATGGATACAGAGATTCAAGAAGATACAAAACGTCTTGATCAGAGATATGAGGCTTTGACCAAACAGTTTGTAAAGTTAGACTCTTATATGAGCCAGATGAAATCGCAATCCTCTTTTCTTGATATGATGTTTAACACTGAGAAAAAAGATTAATCCCTGCTGCCCTTTAGAAAAAAGATTGATCCCTGTCCTTGAAAAAAAAGATTAATCTCTGTCATTTTTAGGTTTTAGGAAAAGAATATGATAACAGAAAGCAAGTTAAAACAATATTTTATTGAATTTGAAGAAATACAGGATAGCCAGATAGAGTATTTCAATAAACTAAGCCCTGCTGACAGCACTAAGGTTTATCCTGATTTAGATAATGCTGTTTTTGAGCGGAATAGAGCATTTGAGAATTTACGCAATGCCTTATCTCTTGCTCCTCAGTCTGTTTTAACAAGTTTTAAAGAAGAAGTTGATAACATACTTAATAAAGACAAGATTTTTATGGCAATGCTTGAGCAGTATAAAGGCGGGTTGTCAAAAAAGATAAGTCAGAGTTTAAAAGGCAGACAGCTTCTTAAAGGATACAGCACTGGTTCGACTAAATCTTTGCGTTTTATGAATAATAAAATTTAATAATTTTCCACAATGTGCCGAAAAGTTATTTAAATGTGAAAAATTAAAAATCTTTATATATAGCGGTTTAATTAGTGCTGGTAAGGATTAGATAATAACAATATTTATATGAAATTTATTAAATATTTTATGGAGGCTTAATATGAGACCAAATGTTGGTATGCAAAAATATATGAATAACCACTACGAAGGAATGACACCAGAACAGCTTATACTTATGCTTTACAAGGGCGCACTTTTCCGCCTTCAGCTTGTAAAACAGGGGATTGAAGAGAAAAATATACAAAAGCGGGGAGAGAATTTAAGCAAGGTTATTGCCATAATTGCAGAGCTGAATGCCTCTATCAAGCCTGATATGAACGATGAGAGCACCAATTTCCTGAGAGGTCTTTACAGTGCAATACTTATCGAGCTGCCCAAAGTATCTCTTACAAATGATATGGAAATCATAAACAGAACTGAAAGATATGTATCAAGGCTTAAAGATATCTGGGAGCATGATGTTATGGGTAAAAAACCAGAGCCTATGAAACAGCAGACACAACGACCAGCTCCAACATCTGCCCAGAGAAAATCATTTCTTGGTATGCTCACAGGCAGCAATAATAGCAGTTACAGTGCTGTTGGTCAGGCTAAATTACAGGCTTTTGCAGTATAATAAATGTTATAAAAATAGATTATATTTTTTATATGAAAGTCTCTTAACTAACTTTCATCTCTTGTTGTGTGATTTATTGCATGGTCATTATAAGAAAGTTTTAATTAAAAAAGTGTTGACAATGGCTTTGAGAAAAGATGAAAAGAGAACTTAAAATTAAATAAATTCCAGCATTCTATGTTATATAAAAGTGTAAATATGAATGAAAATCAAGGAGGATATCATGAATATTAATCCAATCAGGTCTGGCGACTCAATAAATACGGTCTCTCCATTAAGATCTGTAAAACAGTCAGAGTCACAATCTCAGGATATAAAGACCGCAAAATCTTACAGTAATGATATAGATAATAAGATAAAGGCAGATCAAAACAGGCAGCTTAAAAATGAGACAAAAATAGATGGTAAGCAAAAAGAGGCAGCCGGTCAAAAAAAAGAGCCGACCATAGAAGAGGGTCAGAAATTAGTTGATGAGCTGAATGAGTACATGGACGATCTTCAGACAAGCCTTGGATTTTCAGTAACCCGTGATGATGAAAATCCTGCCCAGATTGTTTTTCAGATTAAAGACCGTAAGACAGACGAGATTATACGACAGATACCTTCCGAAGAGATTCAAAAAATCAAAGATAAGATGAATGAGCTGACAGGATTGCTTTTAGATCAACACGCTTAGAATGTTTAGATTTATTTTAGACTTCTATTACACCCTCCAAATTTCCGCAAAATTTAAAATAGAGACTTAATTGTTTGTAGTAATTAGTTCATATCGAACTACCGAAAACAAAAAGTCTCTATTTTGTCTAATTTGATTCCGAGAGAAAAAACTGGACTTGATTTTAAAACTGCAATATCTTCAATAACATTTATGAAATTGGCATTTCTCATGAGTTTGCCATTTGATGGATTGTTGTCTATTTTGTTCTACTTAATTTATATACAAGGATTTATAAATATTTTTATGGATATATTTTTAACAGAAAAACATAAAATCGTAAGACATTCAGTTCGAGAGTTTTCGAGGCGGGAGATAGTTCCTATTGCAAAAGATATTGATCAAGAGCAGCGATTCCCATGGGAAGTTATTGATAAGATGGCACAGCTTGGCTACTTTGGAATTCAAGCACCTAAAGAGCTTGGTGGAGCCGGCATGGATACGGTCAGCTATATTATAATTATTGAGGAGATTTCAAAGGCTTGTGCATCTTTAGGCTTGTGTGCGTCTGTTCATAATAGTGTTGCTCTATACCCTATTCTTGCATTTGGCAGCAAAACCCAGCATGAAAAATTTGTGCCAGAGCTTGCATCTGGAAGAAAAATCGGGGCTTTTTGTCTAACAGAGCCGAATGCCGGCTCAGATGCCTCTGCAATTGAAGCTACAGCCATACGAAGCACCAGCGATCCAGAGTACTATAATGTGAATGCAAACAAGGTATTTGTAACTAATGGCGGAGTTGCAGAAATCTGCCTGATTTTTTCCAGAACCGACCCTTCAGCAGGACCAAAAGGGATAAGCGTTATTATTGCAGAAAAGGGAACTGCTGGTTTTGTGGTTGGAGAGCATGAAAATCTATCCGGCATGAGGGCAAATCCTGTCTGTTCCATTCGGCTTAGTGAGTGCAAAATCCATAAACGCAATCTGCTTGGAAAAGAGGGGCAGGGCTTAAAAATAGGACTTGCGGCTCTTGATACAGGACGCATTGGAATTGCAGCCCAAGCCGTTGGTATTGCCCAAGGTGCACTGGAAGAGGGGATAAAGTACGCGAAAGAGCGGATTCAGTTCAATGTTCCGATTGCAAGGCATCAATCCATACAGAACATGATCGCAGATATGGGAACTCAAGTAGAATCTGCAAGGCTTATGGTCTATCGGGCTGCACTTCTTAAAGATATGGGCAGACCTTTTTCCAAAGAGGCTGCAATGGCAAAATTGATGGCAAGCGAAACAGCAAGCCGTGTTGCAGATATGGCTGTTCAAATTCACGGAGGGTATGGCTACTCAAAATCCTATCCTGTAGAACGATACTACCGTGATGCCCGAATAACCAGAATTTACGAAGGTACAAGCGAAGTTCATAGAATGGTCATTGCAAGAAGTCTATTATCATAACTATTATTAATAATTTGAATATATTACAGGTATAGAAATAAATGAGACTTAACATCATCGTCTGCGTAAAATCGGTGATCAACAATATAATTCCGGGCAGCAATCGAAACAGCTCGGCAGATATGGAGTTAAACCCTTTTGACAGACCAGCAATTGAGATGGCACTTTCTCTGATAGAAGAGCATAAGGGAAGTTTAACTGTTGTGAGCATGGGACCTAAACCCGCAACATTTGGGCTTTATCAGGCTGTTTCAATGGGTGCAGATAGAGCTGTTCTTATATGCGATCCTGCACTTAAAGAGTCAGACACATATATTACAGCCAAAGTGCTTGGAAAGGCTTTGCAGAAATTACAACCATTTGATCTTGTTCTGTTTGGCACTCGCTCGTCAGACAGCGATACAGGTCATGTTGGTCCTCAAACCGCCCAGATGCTTGATCTTCCATTTGTGGGCAATATCCATTCTCTAACTTTGACTAAGATAAACGATGAAGATGGAGAGAACAAAAATATAGCGGACAAGAAGATGGAAAAAATCTGGATTGTTGATCGAAAATCAGATGGATATTTAGAATCCTTTGAAGTTAAAAGTTCAATAGGAGCTGCATTTACTGTAAGTTCTGCTGCTGCCGGAGAGAGCGATTTTACATCTTTATATGGTATTGAGAGAGCTTTTACAGATAACACAGTCGAATTTTGGAATAATCAAACTCTTGGACTTAAACCAGAGGAGACAGGACTTATTGCATCTCCAACAAAAATTGTGGCATGGGATAAGGAGAAACGGACAAAAAAATGTCTGTTTATTGATGGTACTGCTGAACAAAAGGCGGAACAGGTAGCTCAAAAATTATCAGAAGCAGGTTTTGTGGGGTGATTATGAATGATATATGGATATATGGAGATGTAAGAAATCAGACACTTTTTGATACAAGCCTTAATGTGCTATGCGGCTCTAAGCAGCTTGCAGAGAGCATTTCAGCAAAAAGAGTCTTTGTAATTATTGTTTCCAAAATCTGTTCTGACCAGATGGTATCAAAAAATAGTGCTGTTGAACAGGCTCTTGATTATGGTGCAGATAGAGTGTTTATTATCAATATAGCAGGTTGTGAGGACTCTTTAAATCAAATATCTTCCTCTTACATTTTACCAGCAGCAGCTTCAAAAGTTCTTGCCGATTTAGTCGAAAAGAGAAATCCATCAATCTTTCTTTTTCCATTAAATGATATAATGCGTGAAATTTCAGCAAGATGCGCCTTTATATGCGGTTCAGGAATGATTGCAGACTGCCAGCGTCTGAAATATGAAAAAAATGAGATTGTTGCAGTTTGTCCCTCTCATGGCGGTGAAATTATGGCTGAACTTGGATTTTCTGACTCATCAAAAACAGGATTTATTACAGTGCAGCCCAATGCTTTTAAAAAGGAGCTGCAAAATAAAAATAGAGATATAGATTCATTGTGCAGCAGTACAAACAGCATAGATAAAAATATAAAAGATAGAATAGAGAGCATTGATTTTAACCTATCTCTTATCTGCCGCTCCTCTTCTGCTGAACAGATAAAACTTCTCTCTATAAAAAAAGACAGACCAAACGAACAGAGCCTTGAGAGTGCAAAAAAGGTGGTTGCAGGAGGTGCGGGTCTTGGAAATATTGAGGGGTTTAGATATTTAAGACGACTTGCTGCTGCTCTTGGTGCACAGGTTGGAGCCACAAGACCGCCTGTTTTGTGGCACTGGACTGATGATGACCGTCTGATTGGTCAAACTGGTAAATCTATCAGACCAGAACTTCTGATTACAGTAGGAACATCTGGTGCTGTTCAATATACTGCTGGAATTGTTGATGCAAAGACCATTGTTGCTGTAAATAAGGACCCCAATGCTCCAATATTTAGATTTGCCGATATCGGAGTTGTTGAAGATGCTGCTCTTTTTGTTCCGGCACTCACAGAGAAGATTCAAAAAATTGCAATGAGATCGCTTGCTGATACTGTTGCACGAGGCAGCCAGTGCTATAGTGAAGGCGTTGAAGTTGGTAAAGATAGTGATCAGAGTGAAAAAGGCTTGGATTTTGGTTCAAAGCTGATGCAGATGAGAAAATCCCACCAACTGACCCATGAAGAGCTTGCAAAGCGGACAGGCAAGACTCCTGAATTTATTGAGGAGCTTGAGAATAACCGAACAACGCCGTCTGTAGGTTTTATGATTAAGCTCTCGGAAGTTTTTGGAATTGATCCTGAAACGTTTCTAAATGATGAGGAGCGTGCAGCACTTTCAGGCAACAGGGCAAAAGAGTATGTCCGCAGAACAGGGAACTACTACTATCAGAACCTTACACCCGGTGCAGAAAATGAGCACTTAAGGGTTTTTATAGTGACCATTGAATCTAATAAGCGTCATAAACCAGTTGCATACCGGCACGAAGGCGAGGAGTTTGTGTATGTAATGGAAGGTACTCTTGAGCTGACTCTTGATGGAAAGGTTCACCAACTGATGGAAGGAGAGTCTATAAAGTACAACTCAGAAACACCTCATCAGTTAAAAAGTCTTGGCAATCAAGATACAAAATGTTTAGTAACACTATATACACCATAATAAATATATACACGATAATAAATAAAGGATTTTTGCAATGAAAGTTATTTTTCCCTCAAACAGTGAACTTGGACTTACTGGTTCTGTTTATAACCATTTTGGTTCTGCCCCTTTTTTCGTTTTTGTTGACACTGATACAGGAGATTATGAAGTATTGGCAAATATGGATAAAAACCACTCACACGGCAACTGCCAACCGCTGAAAGCTATCGGCAACGTCAATGCTCAAGCAGTTGTTGTTGGAGGAATTGGAGGCGGTGCTCTGAAGAAACTTATAGATTCAGGTATTGAAGTATTTCGTGCAGTTGAAGGGAGTGTGCAGAACAATCTTAATTTACTCAAAGAGAAGAGATTAGATAAATTCACACCTAAAATGACCTGTATATCTCATAGTAATGCTGGAGGGTGCAGTGGTCATCATGCTGATCATCTGTAGCATCTATTATTCTATTCTAAAAATAGGCATAGAAATACAAGTTGAGAATGTACGAAGAGAGTCGATTATATAAAATTCCAAATTAATTAAAACAGATACAGGTGTGGCATAATCTGCTGCATCTGATTCTGAATCCCAGTTTGAGTGCTCTTCATCTTTTATATCCATATATGTTACTTTAAACTTAGTAATATTCTTACAAATTATGGGATCGCAACCACTTGGCTCAATATCATCAAAATGATTAAGCGTATCAGACCGGCAAAGATCAAATCCATTTTGATCATTTGGGCGGACATAATAGACAATTGTTGCAACTCCAGCTTTTTTTACAGCAGCTTCTTCATTAATTAATGCAGCATCATCTCCAAATTGGATATGATTAAGCGAGGCAAACCGCACTCGTGAAAAGACGTTTCCCCCTTCTGTTGTTTCATCTCCTATAAATCTGAATTTATCTCTTTTATCTTGGCTTGCTGTTCCCGAAAAAGATGATCTTGTTCCTTTGATTGAATCAATACCAGACTCTGCCTCGTTTTTTGAGTATTCTGGAGCCATTGATATCCGTAAATCAAGAAAATCTCTTTCCATTATGTTATTGACAGATGCTGCTGCTTCTGATGCAGCAATATTGGTTTTTATCATTTGAGAAGAGAGCATAAAGGATCGCAAAGATGAGAAGAGTGTGAGCATCACAATTCCAAAAATCATCACAGCAACAAGAATTTCCAAAAGGGTAAATCCAGAATTGCTTATCGTTCTTATCAGTTTAGATGTAATTTTTATCAATGCTGCTGTTTTTGATATTTTTGTTATAAATAGTATAGGGCATTGGAAATTATCCTTAATCATTTTGAATAAATCTCCAAGATGTTACCTTAAACGAGTATTCATCATTGTACAAAATTTCAATAGTTATATTTTTTAACTGTTTAAGCCGGTTTTTTGCAATAGCTTCCTCTGGAATCTGAGAGCCTTCAAGATTAAAATCAGTGATTACACATTGCCACCTGTAACCTGAAAAATCTTCCCCAAAACCACCTGCAAGTGAATCTGATGAAAGTTCGTTTAAAATTGAGGGATCACGAAGCGTTTGCTCAATATCAGCCATCTTTTGTCGAGCAAGGTGAGATGCTGTAGAATAGAACTCTCCTGCAACAGAGAGACGAATTGTGGAGGATTGGATTTTAAATACTGCGACAAGAACAAGTGCGATAATAAATATGCTCACCATGATTTCAAGAAGGGTAAAACCTCTATTTATATGAGCTTTTTTCATAAATAATCACATGCACTCGGCAAAGGAGATATATTTTCTTCTTACCTCTGCACCAGATAGAAACGGCTCAATAACTACGGTAAGAGACTCTCCTGTTTCCCGCTCTTTTAGATGGATAAGTGCGTTGTCGCAATATCCTTGGCTGCTAAATCTAATACAGTATTGATCATAAGAGTTGCGGTTAGATAATCCGTAAATTTCAACACCAGTTATATAAAGCGATTCTGAAAGAGAAGCTGCGTTTTTCTTGGCAGCTTCAATCTGTGCAAGCTGTTTCGTGCGTAAATCAGATGATAATCCTGATTTAGCGTTTATTTTAGCGTTTATTTCACCCATTGTACCTGCTGAAGTTACCCAAATCGAAGATTTAACTGTATCTAAATGGAGAAAATAGTCGTTGCCTTCAGAGATAGATTTTTTCTTAAGCTCTTTAATTGTGTTGAGCAAAAAATTGAGCTTTTGTCCGCCATTGTCTCTAAAATTGAGCGAACTAAACTTTGGCAGAGTCATAAACAGCACAGTTCCAATGACAGCAAGCACGACAATAAGCTCTATCAGTGTAAATCCCAAATTGTCACAATTTTCAGTGCTACTCCAGCTCCCAGCTTTTGATATCAGCATCATTTCCCTCACCTTCTGGAGCACCATCAGCACCATATGAGATAATATCATACTCATCATGAACCCCGGGGCTTAGATAGATATACTCTCTGTCCCACGGGTCTTTAGGAATACTCTTTTTTTCAAGATATCCGTTTTTGTCCCATCTGCGTGGTAAAGGCTCTGTTGTCGGCTCTTCAATCAATGCACGCAATCCCTGTTCTGTTGACGGGTAGTTTCCATTATGAAGACGATAGAGCTTAAGAGCTGTCTCAATTGCTGAAATATCAACCTTTGCTTTTATAACTCTTGCTTCATCTGTTCTGCCCATCAGCCTTGGTACGATTAAACTTGCTAAAATACCAAGAATAACCACAACAACCATCAACTCTATTAATGTAAAACCGCAGTTAGATTTTAGTAATATACATTTTCCAAAATATGTTTTTTTCATCTTTTCCTATACCTTCTTTATTTTGTGCCTCTCTCATTGATATTTTTATCTGATCTTCTTTTATAACAACACCTTTAATGCTTGATTTTACTGTATCCTCAGCGTATCTGCCATAAACGCGAGTACCAGATATAATATGATCCTCAACCTTTATAATCGCAATTCCCTGATTTTTTTCCAACCAATCAACAAGAGTATTACGCTCTTTTAGAAGGGAGTCTATTTCTGTTATACAGCTTTTCATCTGCTGCTCTTTTTGGGTCATGCTCTCTCTCATAGAGGTTATTTTATCATGATTCATTGCAATTTTGCGGCTTATATCTGCCCTGCTTGCTGCAATATTGTCAAGTTCAGACTCCATCTGCTGTACGTTTGAGTATTCTTCTCTGCTCTTAATTGATGAAATTTTAGAGAGAATATCCATGCGTCTATCTTCAAATTGCTCTTTAATATCTGTCAAACTAAGGATTTTATCCTCAGCAGTATCAATCTGACGCTGCAAAGAGTGAATCTCTTCACTTAAATCCCTCTTCTGTCCTCTCTTTTCTTGAATATCTTTTTCAAGCTGTTCAATACTTTTTAATGCAAAGATATCTTTTCCCACCTTAATGGTACATGCAGAAGATTTTTCCATTCCAATCTGTTTTGCATAAACTCCCATCTTTGCAGCTATTGTTGATGAGAGTATAATTCCTTTAACAGTACAGCTTCCGCTGCACTCAATTTTTGATTCAACAATTTCTTTGTCTGTTTTAACATCTCCGACACAAGATATTGTTGAATTTTGAATAAACTTTGCGGTAAGTGTGCCTTGAGAAGATATTTTTGATTCATTAATGCCCTGATCTACTATAACATTTCCTTGGGCAATAACTGTTGCTCCATCTATCTCTTCTGCGCGGATATTGTGAGCTTTTACCTTAAAGCCTGTTTTTATAGTACCTCTGACAGCAACATCACCCTGATAGTCAATGTTGCCCGTGTTAAAATCAACATCTCCCTGAACCACAAAGGTGTCATAAACAGAAATAGTTCCGTCTGAGCCAAGTTTAGGGTGTCCTGAAACATCTGCAATAATTTTAAGTTTATCTGGAGAGAGTATTGCACCTTTACCAGCTTTAAGCCTGATGTCACGGGTCGGCAGAACTCGTATTGTATCATTGAAGATATTTTTGCCAACCTGCCCTATAACCGCACTTTTTTTTACTGCCAACACAGCACCCTTTTCAACCTGCGGAATATCTCCACGCTCTCTAAAGTCGATAGTGCCATCTTCTCTAATAGTGCCTGCTTTTAACCTGTTTTTGGTAAAAAAATATTGGACAGAGGCATTCTGCCCCTCTACTGGTGCATTACCCTCAGCAATTTTAAATGGTTTTTTCAGGTATATATCAGAATCAATGAACTTTTGTATAAGGCTGTCTTGAACAATGCCGTGAATGATATTACGTGAGGCTAAAAGCTCTTTTATCTGTCCGATAGCGATCTCTTTACTGAACTGTTCTGTCTTGATCATATAAGCAGCATTGCCATCTGCCTTGATGATAAGCCTTATCCCTGATGGAAAAGTTTCAGATTTGGCAAAATTTTTATGGGCAACGTCTCCTTTAAAGCTCTGTTTAGATTTATCACCACTTAGATTTTGCTGATAACCGGCAGCACCTGCAGCAGCTTCTGAAAATTGATCTCTGCTATCTTCTGGTCTGATGGATAGATGACGGTTCTGTTCTGCTAAAATGATATCTCTTTGCTGCGATGAGAGCATTCCGGCTTCAACAAGGATATTGCCCAGAAGAGAATATTTTTTTTTATTCTTAAATAGGGAAGCCTGTTCCTCTAAAGCCAAGTCAAGCATAGATTTTGTGATAAATTTTTTTTGAATTGCAATATTACCAAACTGTATATCTTGTTCTCTTATAGCCATAGCCTTTGCAAGGGAGAAGAGCCTGTCATAATCACTCTTCTGAATAAGATTCTGAGCAGCTAAATATTCAGGTATGGCATCATAACCATTTTCAAGATCAGCACATACTTTCATGGCTCGTTCTAAATCAGATAGATTAATTAATTGATGTTTTACAGCAAGCTCTCCAACTTTCAGACCTAATCCGGTTATGGTGTTTACATCTGGCATATCTATTCCATTGAACTTTAAAGAGTGATATTATTTAAGTGGATGTTATTCATGAAATTTTGCAAAAATGTTATCATAGCCAAGATATAATTAAAAGATTCTCGTTTGACAAATCAATCTAATATATATTTTTAGAAAGCTGATTCAATGACATTTATCTTGACATAAATCTATAGCGTGGCTTAGATTCACCCAAACTAAACTAACTTCAAATCTTTTATGTTGAACTATTTTAGTTTATGATATTTATACTTACTATTTTTATAATACTCCATTTTATAGAACAGAATGGCAATATTTTTAATATCTTTCAGGAGCGATAAAGAGCAATGGATTACAAAAACACCCTTAATCTGCCAGTAACAAAATTTGCAATGAAGGCAAATTTAGCAGCACGGGAACCAGAACAGTTAAAAGCGTGGGAAGAGTCTGGTCTATACCAGAAAATAAGAGAATCTTCAGCAGGGAAAGAGACCTTTATTCTCCATGATGGACCTCCTTATGCCAATGGTCATCTGCACATGGGACATGCCATTAACAAGATATTAAAAGATATTATTATCCGTTCACGGCAGATGGCAGGTTTTGACTCCCCTTATGTTCCGGGCTGGGATTGCCACGGGCTTCCAATTGAACATAATGTTGATCAAAAACTCGGCTCAAAGAAAAAGGATATGACAGCAGTTGAGATTCGTCAGGCATGCCGTAAATATGCCGAAGGATTTGTAGATATCCAGAGAGATGAGTTTAAGCGTTTTGGAGTGGGCGGAGATTGGGCAAATCCATATCTGACAATGCACAACGCTTATGAGGCAAGAATTGCAAAAGAGTGCGGCGAGTTTGCATTGAGCGGAGATATGTTTCTTGGTAAAAAGCCGATTTACTGGTGCTGCAACTGCGAGACCGCTTTGGCAGAGGCAGAGATTGAGTATAAAGATCACGGCTCTCCATCAATTTATGTAAAATTTCCTTTAAAAGATGATATCTCTGATCTTGTGCCTGCATTAAAATCTCTACCTGAAACTCTTTGTGCGACAGAAGATGGCTGCGGCTGTAAAAAAGGTTCATGCGGCTCACCGCAAGATATCTCAATTGTAATATGGACAACAACGCCGTGGACAATTCCAGCTAACCTTGCAGTCTGCCTCCACCCTGAATTTGACTATTGTGCTGTAAAAACCTCTAATCAGGGAGTTATGATCATTGCAAAAGAGTTAGTTGAAAAGGTTATGGATATCTTCTCAATTCAAGATTACACGATTATCGGTGATATTGCTGCAACTTCTCTTGAAAATAGAAAATGCGCCCACCCGCTTTACGGCAGAGATTCGTTAATTATTCTTGGAACTCATGTTACTCTTGAAGCTGGAACAGGCTGCGTTCATACAGCCCCGGGTCATGGTGCTGACGACCATATTGCAGGACTCCGCTATGGTCTTGAACCATATTCGCCGGTTAATGACAAAGGGTGCTTTACAGACGAGGTTGAAGGGTTTGCAGGGCAGTTCATAATGAAGGCAAACGCAAATATTGTTGAAGAGCTTAAAAACCGCAATGCCCTGTTAAAACACGAAAACATGACCCACTCCTATCCTCACTGCTGGAGATGCAAAAAGCCTGTAATATTTCGTGCAACGCCACAGTGGTTTATCTCTATGGACGCACAAGGCTTGAGAGAGAAAAGCCTTGAGGCAATAGATCAGGTTGAGTGGATACCGTCTTGGGGCAAGGCAAGAATCTACTCAATGATTGAACACAGACCAGATTGGTGCTTATCCAGACAACGCTCTTGGGGAGTTCCGATTCCTGTTTTCCACTGCAATAAGTGTTCAGAAGTTTATGTAACAAGAGAGTCAGTTGATAAAATCCACGCCCTTTTTACACAGCACAGTTCAGATATCTGGTTTGACAAAGATGCAGATTTCTTGATGCCAGAAGGAGCTGTATGCAAAAAGTGCGGAAGCCGTGATTTTAAAAAAGATCAAAATATTTTAGATGTCTGGTTTGATTCTGGCGTAAGCCACGCTGCTGTGCTTGAAGAGAGAGAGGGATTAAAAAGACCCGCTGATCTTTACCTTGAAGGAAGCGATCAGCATAGAGGCTGGTTTCACAGCTCTCTTTTAACTGCGGTCGGAAGAACAGGCAGAGCACCATATAAAGCTGTATTGACCCATGGATTTGTTGTCGATTCTCAAGGCAAAAAGATGTCCAAATCTGTAGGCAATGTTGTTGCACCAGAAAAGATTATCAAACAGCATGGAGCAGATATTCTAAGGCTCTGGGCAGCATCAGCAGATTATAGGGACGATGTGAGAATCTCCGACAACATCATCACTCAGCTTTCTGATGCTTACCGCCGTATCAGAAATACTTGCAGGTTCATGCTTGGTAATCTTTTCGATTTTAATCCTGCAGCCGATATTCAGACTGTTGAAGGCATGTCAGATATGGACAGATTTATGCTCCATAAACTTGGACTTGTGCTCAATAAAGCACTAAAGGCTTATGATACCTATGAGTTTCACACTGTCTATCATACGGTCTATAATTTTTGCACAGTTGACCTTTCAGCGTTTTATCTTGATATTATTAAAGACAGGCTCTACACCTTTCCTGCAAAAGACAAGGCAAGACGTGATGCCCAGACAGTTATGTATCTAACTCTTGATGCAATTACACGTCTTCTTGCCCCGATTCTGCCATTTACAACAGAAGAGGTGTGGAAAGAGATGCCGTCTTTTAAGAAAACAGCAGATGACGGGCAAATAGTTGATCAAAAGTTAGAAAGCGTCCATCTCACTTTACGCCCAGCGGCTGACCCTAAGTGGCAGGACGACAGCCTTGCAGCAAAATGGGAAAAAATTATAACTGTCCGCTCAGAAGTTACCAAAGCACTTGAAGAGGCAAGAGTTGCCAAAGAGATTGGACACTCGCTTGACGCAAGCGTTGGAATATATGTTGATGATGCTGATGTTAAAGAGATTTTATCTTCGTTTGGAAAAGATTTAAGAGATGTGTTTATTGTATCTGATGCCTATCTGCTTGATCAGCCGATAAAAGCTATTTCAGATAAAGATACGGCTGATAATCAATCAGATAGCAGAGAGAGCATCAAGGCACTTCAGATTACTGTGAAAAAAGCTCAGGGCGAGAAGTGCGATCGCTGCTGGAAATACGACACCACAACAGGAGCAAGATCAGATCACCCTGGAACCTGCTCCAGATGTGCAGGAGCGTTGGATAAAATATTGTAAACCATATTTTTACAAACACGGAGGGAGACTATGGGAGAGAAAGGCAGTAAGGACAAAGGGAAAAAAGAACCAAAGAAAAAGGCAGAACATACAATAAAAGAGAAACGTAAATTAAAACAAGAAAAGAAGAACAAAGCTTAAAATCAGACAAAATATTGTAATAACTACTAAAATAGAGGAGAGCAGAGTATTAAAGCTGCTCTCCTCTCTATTTTTAATGTATTCAACCATCTGATATCCATCTTGAGCTGAACCGTGTTCAATTTTATTGTATCCCAAAAGCCTGCCGAGTAGGATTCCAGCAGCAAATCCGCCGCCATGCCCCCAGTTATTAATATTGGGAATTGCAAGCCCGAAAATCACAAGGCTGAAAATCCAGCCCGAAGCCATTTTAGATACTGCCCTGCCTACTAAAGTCGTCTTTTGTGATCTGCCGAAATAGAAGCCTGCACCTAAAAGCCCGCATATTGCTGCTGATGCTCCTATTGTTACAGCGACATCTGCAACCAGTGAAAGATAAAATCCAGATATGCCGCTTAATGTGTAGATGATAAACATTCTATTAAATCCATATATTGTAGATATAAGAGAGCCTATCTGAAAAAGGGCAATCATATTGAATAGAATATGCAAAAGAGAGCCGTGAAGCCAATTTGCACATACGAGCGTAATTGCAGACCAATAATCTGCGGCTGAATGGGCAATAGAAGTTCCGCCTAAATGGCTGACATATCTACTTATTGCTATTTTACCGGTTGCACCAAGAGATATTAAAACATCTATTGAAGGGGATAGTGCTGTAAATGGATTTATGGAGAGTTGAAGATTCTTTCCGCTTAACACAAGGCTTGCTGCAAACATAAAGATGTTTATAAATATCATCAATTTTATAAATATCAAATATTTCGGCTGATTATGATTATATTCCATGTTAAATTCTATTCCATTCGATAACGTAACCTTGATCAAATGCTGCGATTATATGATTTCAACAGCATTTATATACTCTTTTACAGCCCCGAGCGTGAGTGTAAACATCTTTGTTCCAACAAGTATAACAGCAGCGTTATCAGTGCATCGGCAAATATCTGCAAAGGCTGGTCCCATGATATGAGATGGGTCTTTTGTATCTTCAGAGTTTTGCTGAATAATCTTCAAATAGTCGTCCAAACGGTTTCTCAAGATATTGAAGTAGTCAATTGATTGACCTGTAGATGTTCCTGTAAGATTTGAGATATTTCTTGCGATCTCTTGAATGTGCTGCCAAAATATTGTTGTAACTGACTGTTTTTTTTCGCCTTCTTTCATGTAAAAAGCAATTCCCCAGCCCACACTTAATATTTTGAGAATCTGAAGTTCATATTCAATTGTTGTAAGCCGGCTCTTTTCACTATCTGGAACTGTAGTTAAAAGCATCTTTAAATCATCACGATTAATAGCAAATGCTGCTAAATTCTCACCAAATTTTTCTACTGATAAAGGCTCTATTTTAGTCTGTCCCATTTATGCTCCATTTTGCTCTTATCTTTAATATGCTGAAAATATTTATATTTTATCTTTAGGAAAATAGTATTGCACTGCTTAAAAAAAACGTGTCATAATTAGATTTGAAATTTGTCGAATACGTTCATTTAATTCTTAAATTAGATTAAATATCAGCATAACCATAAAGTGTAAATAAATATGATTAAAATTGAATTGAAACTTTTTGCTACCATTGCCCGATATCTGCCAGATTCTTCGGAGAGCTTTCTTGTTGAAGATGGTGCAACTATCCGTCAAATTGTCGATACGCTCGGCATTCCTAAATCTGAAGTTAAGCTCACATTTGTAAATGGGATACAAAAGCCTCTTGATCATGTTCTTAATGATGGGGACAGGCTTGGAATTTTTCCTCCAGTCGGGGGCGGGTGATTTTTATTGGGCATTTTTTTATGAAAGTATCTTAACTCGCTTTCATTTTTTGTTGTTTAAGTTATTGCATGAGAGTTATATGAAAATCCTTATTGTTCATCAAAATTTTCCGGGGCAGTTTAAACATCTTGCTCCTGCATTGGTATCAAAGGGACATGATGTTATTGCATTTACCATGCAGCAAAATCCACCTTCCCAATGGCAGGGTGTAAGAATTATAGGCTACACCCCTTCACGAGGCACTACGCAAAATATCCACCCATGGATAAGCGATTTTGAGACAAAAACTATCCGCGGGGAGGCAGCTTTTCGGACAGCTTTAAAACTAAAAGAAGCTGGATACTATCCTGATATTATTCTTGCACACCCGGGCTGGGGAGAGAGTCTGTTTTTAAAAGATGTCTGGTCTGGTGCAAAGCTGCTTATCTACTGCGAATTTTTTTATCATGCGTGTGGTGCTGATGTAGGCTTTGACCCTGAATTTCCAGCATCTTACCCTGAAGAAGTGTGCCGTCTGCGGCTTAAAAATCTAAACAATCTTCTGCACTTTGAAGCCGCTGATGCAGCCATATCTCCTACGCACTGGCAGGCAGGCACCTTTCCAGAGCCGTTTCAACGTAAAATTACAGTAGTGCATGATGGAATAGATACTGATTTTGTATCGCCAAATCGTGCTGCATCTCTTACCCTTAACAACACTCTGACCTTGACAGCAAAAGATGAGATAATAACTTTTGTCAATCGCAATCTTGAGCCATATCGGGGTTATCATATCTTTATGCGTGCATTGCCTGAAATCCTTAAACAGAGACCAAATGCAAGGGTGCTGCTTGTTGGAGGCAGCGATGTAAGTTATGGTGCAAGACCGCCTGAAGGAAACACATGGAAAGATATTTTTCTAAATGAGGTTAAAGATAGATTAGATTTGAGCAGAATATATTTTTTAGGCAATATCCCTTACAACTATTTCATCTTGCTTCTTCAAATATCAACTGTTCATGTTTATCTAACATATCCGTTTGTTCTATCTTGGAGTCTTTTAGAGGCTATGAGTGGAGGGTGTGCAATTGTAGCAAGCAATACAAAACCCTTGCATGAGGCTATTTTTGATAAAGAGACTGGTTATCTTGTAGATTTTTTTGATTTTAAAGCTCTTGCTGATAAGGTGTGCAGCCTTCTTGACAATCATGGCGAACGGGCAAGATTAGGAGCTAATGCCGTAGAGTTTGCAAAAGCCCACTACGATCTTAAAAGAGTCTGTCTGCCAAAACAGTTGGAATGGGTGCACACCTCTATATGATTATATTCTCTGCTTAAATGTGGTCAAATCTGCTTTCCAGTAGATTCCGTTTGGATCGCTTGGAACTGGTGCATATTTTAAAGTCAGTTCATAAGTTGCACCGCGGTATTTAGCACACACATTCAACGTCAGATCATCAGCAGCAGATATCCATGTGTTATCGTTCAACTGCTTGAATGAATTTACGTCTAATTTCCAGTAAAGTCCTGCAGAGTCTGAAATGACAGGAGTGTAATCAAGCATAAATCCATATCTTGCACCTTGATATGCGGCTGCGATATTTAACGCTAAATTATCGCTCAAATCTAAACATATACATGGCGATCCTGATGCAAGATTGCAGCTGTTATAATTTGTAGGATCAAGCTCGACTGAGAGCGATTCTCCTTTTATATGGCTTTTCCATTGTGCAAAGTTTCCGTTTTCAAGAATGCTCTCTGGTCTGTTATCCTCAAACGTGCAGCTTCTAAATGCGTTATAGTAGCAATTGCTATCCATTGCAGCAGAGCCTTTTAATGCACTCATTCCACCTAAATCATCTGAATATCGTATTGAAACACAAGGAGAATCTATATCTTCTGTCTGCACGACAATATTATTTTTTATCGTTGGATTTATGTTTGAAGGGCGTTTGGCTGTATCGTCCCAATCTTGATAGGTAAGACCAAAATAGATTGGGCTGTGGGCTGATTTTGCCGTATTTACAATCGTATTATTAAAAATAAGAGCATCTTTGGAACCATAAAGAGCAATTCCTGCATATTTAGTATTTGAGACAAAGCAGTTCTTCACAACTCCTCTTATGTTTTCATAATAGTCTGGATTTACTCGCATATCAAAAAATTCAGGGCTTGTGTCAAATCCTACGGCTATTCCAATGCTGCCGCAGTTTTCTACCCTTGTCCGCTCAATGATTCCATCTGTTGAGCCTCCTTTCATGTAAATGCCTGTTGATGCAGCATCATGGATATAGCAGTCCTGCACAACAACTCTATCGCTGTTCACAACATCTATGCCCTCTGCATTTTTTTCGTCATCAGGGGTTCCGGGAGGATATCCAACTCCTGAATTATAGATTTCGCAACGCCTTATTGTAATATCATCGCAGCCGGCAGGCAGCTTTACAGAATCTCTGCCTGTATCATGGATTTTGCAATCTTCAATAATTATATTTGTTGCAGTATCGTTATCAAGCGGTGTTTCGTCCCAATCCCATTGAGAAAAAAAGGCTACTCCATAAAATCCGCCTGTAACTTCAACCCTCTGGAGTCTGCTGCCTTTAGACTCAACATCAAAAAGAACAGAGATTATAGAGTCGTATGGATCAAGGTTTGGAGCATTTGAAATTTTTGCCCATTCACCAGACATTGATCTTATTGTTATAGACGGTATCCGTATTCTTACCTGTTCGTTGTATGTTCCGGCTCTTAAAGTTATAGTATCGCCAGTTTGGGCAATATTATCTAAAACATGCTGGATAGTTTTAAATGGAGAGTGGATGCTGCCGCTTCCTGTTGAATCGTTTCCATCAGGAGAGACAATAATTTCTGCACCGTTTGCAACAACAGAGATGAGCGTAAAGACAAAAATTGATACTGTAACCACAAAATGCTTTCTCATTTCCTTTTCTCCTTTTTTAATAAAGATTAAATTATAGAGATGCACCACAGCCGTACATCTCTGCTATATTTCAGTTACTTGCAGCTTTTATTTCTATTGGTTCAATTGAAAATGATTCCATTGAAAAAAACTGGTTTATCATCTGAAATATCATAAATGGATCCTCTGAGCCTGTGATTTCACGGATAGAGTGCATTCCAATGGTTGGAGCACCCGCATCAACGGTTTTAATTCCGGTAGATGACGATACGGCAGGTCCGATTGTGCTGCCGCACGGCATATCGCTTCGGATCACAAATGTCTGTATAGGTATATCAGCACGCTTACAGATATATCTAAGCAGGGCAGAAGATTCGCAATCAGAGGCATATCTCTGAGAGGCGTTTATTTTTAATACAGGACCGTGATTCAACATAGGAGCATGATTTGGGTCGTGCAGTTCAGGGTGGGCTGGGTGAAGTGCATGAGCATTGTCTAAAGATATCATAAACGATCTTGCATTAGCGCGGATTCTTAGTTCAGTATCAGGAATAAGCCTTGAGAGCACAGAGTTTAAAAAAGAGCCTTTAGCACCAGAGGCACTATCACTTCCTACCTCTTCATGATCAGTGCAAACCATAAGACAGGGCGATGAGATACCACCGCCGGCAGGTTGACCATCTAAAGAGATATTGTTGGAATAGGCACGCGTAATGCTTTTAAGAGCAGCATGGCATGAGAGCAGATTATCTAAACGTGGAGCAGAGATTATCTCTTGGTTAATTCCTGTAAAAAATGGAGCTTGTGCATCAGAAAAAAACATATCAAAGTCAAGAATCTCTTTAATATTAACGTTTGAATTCTCTCGCATAATCTGTTCTAAAAGCATTAACCTGAACGGTTTATTGCAGGTTATATCGCTGCAAGATTCCGACTCTTTTAGTAAAGCAGCCTCTTGAGCGTCTTTACGCTCAGACTCTTTTAATTTAACGTATGCTTTTAAAAGAGGAGGCATATCAATTTGAGGGTTGATTATCCGTTTATTGTTTGCATCACGGTCAAGGTGGATAGCAACAGAGGGAATAGTTGCAACTGGTGCATTATAATTTACAAGAAGTGTACGTATTGACTCTTTTCCAAATTCAGCCTTACCATCAATATTAATATTGCTATCTTTGCCGCTGTCATCGTTAGATACAACTACAGTGACTCTTCCGGCAAGATTCAATCCTCTGTCAAACCAACTGCTCAGAATAGCACCGCCATAAACTTCAACACCAAGACGCATCATTTGATGACTGTAAGTTTCAGGAATAGGCTTGACTTTAAGAGCAGGGCTGTCTGTATGAGCACCAACAAGTTTAATGCCGCTCTCCCAAGGACGATTCTCGCCAGTTAAAAAGGCAATAATTGCCGAGCTGTTTCTGGTTACAAAATATTTTGAATAAGGCTTGATAGACCAGCTATCTTTCTCTTTAAGTTCAATAAATCCGCTGTTAGATAGAGAGCGTGCCATGTTTGACACAGCATGGTATGGAGTGGGAGAGTTTTTTATAAAGCTGAACAGATCATCGTTATATTTATCGTAGTGCATCTATTTTTCTCCTGAATCGTGCTGAAATATAGCTCTAAATAGTTGAAAACTCTCTTTAATTCTCTTGAGTTTCCAATTTTTCAATTTTATCAATCAATTTTACTGATGATTTACTGATGAATTTTATCAATAAATTTTACAATTGCATTTACCATAACATCAGGAGCATCATTATGCGGAGAGTGACCGCAGCCATCTATTAAAAGAGACTCTGCTCTACCTGATGATTTAGATACAATCGAGTTGACCTGATCAATAGTTCCATATTGGTCATCTTTTCCCTGAATTACGAGCAGAGGCACATTAACTGACGGCAGAAGATACTCTACATTCCAATATCTAAACCAATCACTTAACCATGTAGATGACCACGCATCAAATATCCCCTCTGTCTTATCCCCATGCAGCTTAAAAAGTCCTGAGAGCTTACCGGCTGCAAAAGCATCGGTTGCTTTGATTATCCCATCAACGGTTACCTGCTCTACAAACACATGTGCTGCTGCTGTAACAATTCCTTTTAGATAATCTGGTCTTTGTGCACCATATATAAGGCTTATAGTCCCGCCGTCAGAGTGTCCGATTAAAATATAAGGCTTTTTAGGAATAAGAGCTTCAATAATTTGAGGAAGTTCGTTAAGAGCATATTCATGCAGATAATGGACTGTTCGTTTAGCTCTTAACGGAGAAGATTTGCCATATCCTGTGCGATCATATGCAAGAGCCGGACATTTTGTCTTGGCACAAACCAGCTTATGAAAATTTTTATACATTACAACAGAACCTAAACCTTCATGAAGAAATATCAGATAAGGCTTATCTGCATCACCATCAATCAGCTCATAGTAAATTGTCTGCTGCTTTGAAATTGTTATATTGCTCATATATAATTTTCCAGATAAATAGTGTGTTGATATTTTAAATAATCTCCCAATAGTTTAAAATCCAACTTGATTTTATTATTGTCCCATAATTCTATTAATCTTATTATTTGATAGATAATAGACTATCTCCCAATTCATGCCAATTTATTTTTTTGAACTGTCGGTTTTATAAATCTTAACCCCAAAGAGAGCTGTTTTTTAACCTTATTAACTGTTTAAATTAACCAAATAGAGGAGGCTTATTATGCTAAAAAAGATCAATCCTGCTACCACACCAAGCTGGCAGAAACTTTTAGAACATTACGATAAGATGAAAGATGTCCACCTAAGAGAGCTGTTTGACCAAGAACCAGATCGATTTACAAATTTTTCTATACAATGGAACGATGTTTTGGTCGATTTTTCTAAAAATATCATAACACATGAAACACTCGATCTTTTACGTCAATTGGCAGTTGAAACATCTTTAAAAGATGCAATTGATAAAATGTACTCTGGAGAGAGAATAAACGGCACGGAAAATAGATCAGTTCTGCACATTGCACTGAGAAATTTATCTAACACCCCGATTTTTGTTGATCGAAAAAATGTGATGATAGATGTGAATAGAGTGCTTGAACAGATGGAGGATTTTTCAGAGCGGGTAAGAAGCGGGCATTGGAGGGGATATACAGGAAAACCGATAGAGAGCATTGTTAATATTGGAATCGGCGGTTCAGATTTAGGTCCTGTCATGGTTACAGAATGCCTTAAACCATACTGTAAAACTGGAAGAGAGGGTAAAAAAGATATCAATATCTATTTTGTATCCAACATAGATGGAACCCACATCATGGAGACGCTTAAAAAAATTGATCCTGAAACAACGCTCTTTTTGATTGCCTCTAAAACTTTTACCACCCTTGAGACAATGACCAATGCCCACACTGCAAGAAGATGGTTTCTTTCGCATTCAAGGGATAGTAACAGCATAAAGTATCACTTTGCCGCTATCTCTACCAATATAAAAGCTGTTGAGGAGTTTGGAATTAATCGTGAAAATATGTTTGAGTTCTGGGAGTGGGTAGGAGGTCGATACTCTCTTTGGTCTTCTATCGGGCTTTCAATTGCATGTGCTGTCGGCTTTCAAAATTTTAAAGAGCTGCTTGCCGGTGCTCATGAGATGGACAACCATTTTAAAACAGCACCGTTTGAGAAAAACATTCCGGTAACCCTTGCATTGATCGGAATCTGGTACACCAACTTTTTTAAAGCAGCAACAGAGGTTATTCTTCCCTATGATCAATATATGCACAGGTTTCCAGCCTATTTTCAGCAGGGCAATATGGAGAGTAACGGAAAAACAGTTGATAGAGATGGCAGCAGAGTTGAAGATTACTCTACTGGTCCTGTAATCTGGGGAGAACCCGGTACAAACGGACAGCACGCATTTTATCAGCTTATACACCAAGGCAGCCAGATGATTCCTGCTGATTTTCTTGCTCCGGCAACCAACCACAATCCAGTGGGCAATCACCACAACATTTTATTATCAAACTTTTTTGCACAGACTGAGGCTCTTATGAACGGAAAGAGTCTTGATACAGTCGTTCAAGAGATGCGGGCAAAGGGAAAAAGTGATGATGAGATAAAAAAAGTCGCACCTCATAAGGTTTTTACAGGCAATAAACCAACAAATTCAATACTATTTAAACAACTGACACCAAAAACTCTCGGTGCTCTTATTGCTATGTATGAGCATAAAATTTTTGTCCAAGGGGTTATCTGGAATATTTTCAGCTTTGATCAATGGGGTGTTGAATTGGGAAAAGAGCTTGCAAATAGGATTCTTCCGGAGCTTGAAAACGCCAATAAAATAACATCACATGACAGCTCTACTAACGGTCTTATAAATATGTTTAAATCTATGCGTCTTTAAAGAGATTAGACTATTCAAAAAAAATTAACGTAATAAAAAAAATGTTATATTTGCTATTGCTTTTCAATTTATCTTTTGCTATTTTTTACAGAGTTAAGTTATAAATGTACTTGTTTTATACTCAAAAAGAGCCATGTAAAAATAATATCTTATAAAAATATAGATATATAATTATTATTGTATCTATTTTTTTAAAATAAAGGGGTGGTGTGTAAAAAATCATATTTTAAAAAATATAAATTACCTATAATAAAGAATGATGTTTTAAATACTAAACAAACTAAAATTAAACAAGCCAATATCAACTAAAACAAACTGATGTTAATTTAAAATACAAATAAAAATATAAAGGAATAGTAAAAATGAGCAAAAACCCTGATATTCTAACAATTCCTCAGGCAGCAAAATATTGTGGCGTAACCCGTATGAGTATGTGGCGTTGGGTTAAAGCTGGAAAGATAAACTCTTTTGTAACTCCTGGCGGACATCATAGAATAATTAAATCTGATCTTGAAAAATCTCTTAAAGCCCAGGGTATGAAGATGATGATAAGACAGATTGATGCACCTGCACGCGTTCTGATTGTTGATGACAATGAGTTGGTTGTAAAAGGGCTTGAGAAACTCTTTCTTGAAGAGACTTTTGAGGTAGAGACAGCAAAAGATGGTTTTGAGGCAGGCGTAAAGGCAAAACAGTTTAATCCTGATCTTATTATACTTGATCTTATGATGCCTCAGATGGACGGTTTTGAAGCATGCAAGTTCCTAAAAAATAATGACTCTACTTCACACATTAAAATCCTAATTCTAACTGGTCATGCCTCAAAAGAGAACATGAACGAGATAATGGATGCCGGAGCAGACGATTATATGGAAAAACCTGTTGATAATGCAGAGCTTGTTGATAAAGCAGAAGACCTTTTAAGAGATTTGCACTGGATTAAAGAGCATATTAGAAGCAAACGCAGAAGATAAAATCTATAGTGTAATAATTTAAGTGGTCATGTCGATTTAACAATATACATGACCATTTTTGTTTAAACGATTATCAATTGCAATCAAGGCAATATAAACATCAATGGGGGCAATATGAAATTTGTAATAATCGGGGGAGATGCAGCAGGAATGAGTGCTGCAAGCAGAGCAAAGAGAAACGATCCACAGATGGAGGTAACTGTTTTAGAAAAGAGCCAAGATGTTTCTTACAGTGCATGCGGCATGCCCTATAATATTGCTGATCCTTTGCGAGATATGGACGAGCTGGTTGTAAGAAAGGCAGATGTTTTCAGGCAGAAAAACGGAATAAATCTTCTTACAGGTCATAGAGTTGATAAGATCGATCCGGTTGCTAAAACAGTATCTGGTGTAATTATACCTATTTCGCCTTCCACTTCACCTTCTATTTCTGATTCTGTTAATACAAATCTTTCTGCTAACCATGAAAGTGAAGATTATCAGACATTTTCATATCCTTTTGATAAACTCCTTATTGCTACAGGAGCTGCTCCTTTAGTGCCGGATATCGAAGGCTCTGATCTTTTAGGTGTGATGCCTCTTAAAAGCCTTGAGCATGGAAGAGCTATCAAGTCATTTATCAGCTCATCATCTGTAAAAAAAGCTGTAATAATCGGCATGGGCTACATAGGTCTTGAGATGTGCGAAGCATTAAGAGCACGCTCAATTGATGTTTCTATGGTAAAACCGGGCAGCCAATTTCTGCCATGGATGGCACCAGAGCTTGCAGATGTTGTTAAGCAGGAGCTTATTGACAACAATGTTGAAATATATAGTGGTTACGATATCCAAAGAATTGAGCAATCTGATAAAAATAAAAATAAAAACCCCTCACAAAATATAAATAGCCGTCTTTCTGTTATATGCAAGAATTTAAACACAAATGAAAGTTTAACCTTAGATGCTGATATTATTATTGCAGCTTCTGGTGTTAAGCCTTGCAGTGAACTTGCTGTTCAAGCAGGACTTGAAACCAGCATTTCAGGTGCAATATCAGTTGATAAATCTCTAAAAACCTCAGATGATAATATCTATGCAGCAGGAGATTGTGCTGACTCATTTCATGTTGTAACTGATGAAAAATGCTGGATTCCATTGGCTCTAAGGGCAAATAGGGCAGGGTGGGCAGTTGCCGATAATGTTTGCGGTATTGATACGCTTCTGCCGGGTGTGGCTGGAACTGCTGTATTTAAAATGTTTGATATGCAGGTTGCACGCACAGGTCTTACAGTAAAAGAGGCTGTTAAAGCTGGTTTTGATGCGGTGCAGGTTGTGATTCAGACAAGATCAAAAGCTCATGGTCACCCGGGTTCTCATGCAATTCATGTTGCAATGGCAGCAGATAAAAAGAGTAAAAGGCTTATCGGGGTTCAGATGGTTGGAAAAGATGGTGTGGCTCACCGCATCAACGCTGCTGCTGTAGCACTTCATGCAAAGATGACTGTGGCAGATTTTGTTCAAACTGATCTTGCATACGCACCGCCGTTTGGTCCTGTATGGGATCCTCTGTTGACTGCTGCAAATCAGCTTCTTAAAAAACTATAACAGGCAAGAAGGATTATCCCTGCCTGTTTGTTTTTAAGGTTAAGCTTTTATCTTAAATTTAAACTCTGATTTACCGCTAATATGTTCTGATTTATGGGTAGCCTGTAATGGTTACCCCTCCTGCGTATTCTCTTCAAGAGCTTCCTTATGAAAATCTCCTTCTGATACTCCTACCACCTCTTGTTTGCTGCTGTTTCCAAATATTTGGGGATAGGCTTTAACGCAATCTCCAAGAATTTGATCAAATGGAAGATCATCAAAATGTCCATGATCTTTAAGATACTCCATATGTCTATTTCCTTTGGTGTCAAATTCATGAAACAGAGAATCGTGAACTCCATCAAATTCTAACGGTTTTATGTTAAAGTTGGTGCATAAAGTAAGATTAAATGCTGGAGTTGCTTTAACCCAAATTTTGTCAATAAAAAGCTCAACATAGCCGTGATACATAAAAACGTCTGTTTTCATTAATTCTCTTAAACGGCTGGTTGATATGTGGTTTCTAACATCTGCAAACCCAAGCCGTGCAGGTATCCCCTCAAAGCGTGCAACAGCAGCAAGAAGAACAGCTTTAGCAACGCAGTATCCTGACATCTTCTTGAGAGTTGAACTTGCTTTAAAATTAACCCTGTCATTTTTAAAATCATATGGATTGTAGCGGATTTCGTCTCTGACAGCATAGTAAAGTTTTATTGCCTTTTGCCGATCAGTGTCGTTTTTATCACATCTTGTCTGGGCAAACTCTGCAACTTCAGGCGTGTCATAATCCATAAAATAGGTTGGTTTTAGATAAATTTCCATATCTTCATTACTATTTTTCAACTTACATTCCTCTTATTGATTTTTTAAATTATCCTGACTTTCTGTTTACCTATACTTTTGACTCTATTTTTATTGTGCGGGGCTTAAGTTTTATCTGCCAGAAAATACTGGTTTTCTTTTTTGTGCAAAAGCAGTAAATGCCTCCATTAGATCGTCAGACGGGATTATGTTGCTGCTGATTGAAGCTACATACTTAAGACCATCTTCAATTGATTTTCCCACTCCATATTTAAGCACCTCTTTTGAAGCCTGAACCGCCAAAGGAGACATATCTGAAATCTCTCCTGCCAACGCCTCTGCACGCTCCATAAGAGTTTCATAGCTATCGTAAACATCATTGACCAAAAGAATATCTTTTGCACGCTCTGCTGTAATGTTACGAGCAGTATATGCAAGCTCACGAGCGTGTCCTTGTCCGACAATCAGCGGAATTCTCTGCAAAACGCCGACATCAGCAACAAATCCTACTGCTGCCTCACGCAAAGAGAATACGGCATCTTTTGAACAGATACGAATATCACAAGCAGTTGCCATATCTAAGCCCGCACCAATGCAGTGTCCATGAATAGCTGCAATTACGGGTTTGCGGCACCACTCAATACAGGAGATGCTGTCTTGAAGCTCTTTGATTTTAGCAAGAAGTTTCCATTTAACCCCGCCTTTCTGGTTCTGATCCATGATTTCAGGCAGCTCTTTAACCATCTGCATAAGATCAATGCCTGCACAAAAACTTGGACCTTTACCAGCAATAACAATCGCCCTTATATCAGGGTCTTTATCAAGATCGTCAAATATTGGTAGCAATTCTTTCCATGCTGGCGGATTGATAGCATTTTTCTTTTCAGGACGGTTCAGATAGACCCACGCAACAGGCGGCTTTTTTTCAACAACATAAAACTTATAATCGCTCATTAATTATCTCTCCTTTTTTAAAAAATTGTAGAAATTTGAAGATATTTACAACTTAAAGCCCACTTTGAACAATATCATATAAACTTTATATTTATAAATTCAAACCGGTTTTTTTAGTCGTTAGATTAAAAATAGGGATTATGCAGGGATAAAATAGAATAAAAAGGGATAAAAAATAGAAAGGCATAAAAAAAGGTTACAACCTGCTGGCTGTAACCTTTTAATTTTTTGTGGTGCCCAGGGACAGAATTGAACTGCCGACACGGGGATTTTCAGTCCCCTGCTCTACCGACTGAGCTACCTGGGCGGGCTTAAAAAACTGAGCCTTTATATTTGAAATACCTGCGAGTGTCAAGATTTTTCTAAATCTTTTTTCCAAAAAAGAGCTATTTTGTTTCTAAATATCTGTTGTTTTTAGTTATTCTATGTCTCTGCCAAGATCACCAAAAATATTTTGAACAAGCGCACACGCTGCAATTGATGCTGTTTCTGCTCTTAAAATACGCTTTCCAAGTGAAAAAGATTGAAATCCATTTTGTTGAGCTGTATCGATCTCCTGTTTGGAAAAACCGCCTTCAGGTCCTATCATCACAACTATTTTACTCTGCTTAATCTCGCTTGGGTTTGAAAGGCTTTTATCGCATATATTTGCACTCTGCCGTATCTCATCAAACGGAGTTGCTGCCTCTTCCCAAAATATTATCTTGTGGTCATAGTTTGATACTTGATTTATCATCTGATCAAACGAGACAGGATTATAAATTATGGGCAGAATACTTCTTCCGCACTGCTTGATTGACTCTCTTGCAATCCGCTCCCACCGCTCAACTCTTGCATCTTTCATGTTTTTATCTGCACCCGATTTTGGAATGTTAAAAACCGTCTGTTTTTTCTGGGAAGCATCAGGGCAGGGGACAGAGCGTAATGCAAAAAAAGGTATCCACTCTTTGATACCAAGCTCTGTAAGATGCCGCAAAATAACGTCCATCTTTTTATCTTTAAGCACGCCTTGGGCAATCGTAATATGTGCTGGAGATTCAGCATCTAAATATCTCTTTTCAACAATTTTAAAGGAGACTTTCTTAGATGTAGCAGATTCAATTTCAGAAAGATAGTGGTTGCCATTTCCATCTGCAAGCTCAACCCGATCTCCATTTTTAAGCCGTAAAACATTAAAAAGATGTTTAGCATCTTGACCGGTTATGGTTGCAATGCTTCGATCAATATCATCAGGGTTTATATAAAATCTATGCGTTGACATTATAGTTATTTCCAATAAATCAAGATTATTATCTTAAATCTTGATCAAGTTATACATCTATCTTTTGACTAATTCCATATTAAAATCTTCCATATGATATATGCACAATCCATCTGCATATAAAAGACCATCTGCGGTGATACTGCTGTTATTAACAATATTTTTAATGTGTGCATAAATTTCAACTTTTCTGCACGATGGTACAATCTGCCCTCTGTACGACCATTTATGGGAATGGGAATTCATAACAAGATCGTATTTATCAGGATCATATTTCCATACGTTTAGTGCGTAAAATTTAACAATTTGAAGAAAAGACTCCACTCCAAGAGAGCCGGGGCATACAGGGTCTTGATAAAAATGGGCTTTAAAAAACCACTCTTGAGGATCGATATTTTTACTCCCCTTTATAAAACCTTTTCCATACGTTCCACCATCAGATAGCATAATATCAATAGTATCAACCATTAAAAGAGCCTTTGAGGGCATACCATAACAACCTTTAGTCTCAGATTTTACTAAATCAGGTTGATCTGGATTATCCTGGTTGTTTAGCAGCTTGTATTCCATTAAAGCACAGTTTTGTATTCCAGTCTGGCTTGCAAAAGAGCGTGCTGTAAAAAATCCAAAATTTGTTTTTCCTTTATATATGTACTTATCACCAATCAGAACTTCCATAATAAAATTTTGGATAATCATGCCGCCTGCTTGGGATACAGATGTGATTTTAGAACGCATAGTCAAGGTAGTAGAATCGTTAAACATATCAATAGATGTATTTGAGCTGATATTTTCATAATATATAGGAGCTTTTTTAACTCGTTTTACAGGTTCAAAGAGCTGGGCTTCTCCGCCAAGATTTCTAAAAAAGAGCCTCTCGTTACTTTTAAGAGCAGAGCCGCAGTAGGCTGCAAGCCAGCCGCAAGGCTGAAGAGCAACTTCAAGCAGGACACAGAACGGCAGATAATCTGTACGACCCGCTCTAAAATACCATCCGTCATAAGGCATATCAAACTGAGCCTCTATCCAACCAGTTGAAGCCATTTCCCACTGTTTTGCATCTATTTTTATAACTCTATCCATAAAACAGTATGGAGGTCCTGGAAGGCGTGCAATCTCTCTTTCTGAGTCAAACTCTCTATATTTTTCACCAAATGCCTTTGAAGGGCTTCCAACAGCACACTCAAGTATCTGCTCTTTGCTAAATAGAATGGGTTGAGACTGCCTGTTTTGTGTATCATTGTTTATATCGTGTTTTTTATAATCGCTTGATATTTCAGTTGTGTAATTGCTTTTTTCTTGATTTTGATAAGATTTAACATCACCAAAAAGAGAGGCACCAATAACCACTTCAACATCAGGCGGGGTGGTTATTTGTTCTGTTGAGGTTTTTTGATCTGTTTTTGATAGACTCATACAAATTTCATCAACAAAACTTTCTGCACCCGCTTTTAATGGAATCAGATCAATTCCCCGCTTAAGAAACGCATTTTTAAGAGATTCAGAGACCATTCCCCCTTCCCATGGTCCCCAATTTATTGAAATAAACCGGCATTTATCACTATTTGGGTTTTTATTATTTTGTTGTTTTGCATAGTATTGGGCTGTTTTGTTAAGAACCTCATTTGCCATTGCATAGTCAACCTGCCCTACGTTGCCCCCTCTTGCTGCAACTGATGAAAAAAAGAGCACATATTTAAGCCGATCATCAACGGTTGCATTTAGAAGATTTTCCATTCCAACGACCTTTGTATCAAACACAGCAGAAAATTGAGCCTCAGTTTTATCAACAATCAGCTTATCTTCAAGTGTACCTGCACCATGAACAACGGCTGTTATTTTTCCAAATTCTTTTCTAACAGCTTTAAGAGTGTCATTTACATCTGAAAAATCTCTTATATCTACGCTGTAATATTTAACAACAGAGCCGGCAGAACTTATTCTCTCAAGATTTTGACTAATTTCTCTGTTGGCAGTTATAGCTCTACAGATTTTTTGAAGTTCCATTGGAGTAGGAGAAGAGAGAGGCAGAGTGTTTAGAGCTACTGATTTTCTATGCGAGTCTCTTAACCGGCTTTCATTTCTTGTTGCGTGATTAATTGCATGTTCGTTATATTGAACAAAATTAGCAAGAACCGCTTTTTTAATATCTGCTTCTGAGACAACTTGCTCCAGCCATTCGGGTTCTGGTTCTGGCACAGACGATCTTCCCAAAAGTATGATCTTAGGAGAAAACCGTTTTGCAAGCTCAACTGCACACTCAGCAGTAACGCCTCTGGCACCTCCTGTAACTATAACAACATCATCTGAGTTTAAATCTTTATAGATGCTATTCTCTGACGGAGCTAAAGAGATATTTTGATTAATGTTTTCCGCAACTGATAGAGAAGAGGGCAGGGCTTGAGCGGTCAATATGGGGACAAGGCAGAATCTATCTTTTATCCCAATTTCTACAGCATTATGCAAAATTGAGTTTGTACTGTAACGGGTAACCATAATAGAGACCGCAGCTTGAGTCTCAATATTTAGATATGAGAAGTCAAAAGCTCTGCACAATGCACCGCTCCATTCAAGTGATGCAGTTTTTGCAAGTCCGGCAAGACCGCCCTGAATAGGATCAAAAATCTTTTCATCGCCAAAACCAAAACTTCCTCCAAGAAAAGAGATTGTGGCAAACAGAGAGCTGTTGTTTATAAGATTTTTGCCGTACTTTTTTGCAAGAAGAAATGACTTTTTTAGAAATGATTTTGTATTGCTGGTATCGGAAATATCAAAAGCTGATGAGGTGCTGTTGTCGTTGATTCGGGTATCGAAAATGCTGCTTGGAGTTGGAGCAGCTATAACAAGACCAGCCATATCTGATAGGTCTCTATCTAAAGCATCATCAATTTGAACTATCTCTGAGCTAATCTTATATCTGCTAAATTCCGATTGAATAGCAGAAAGGGAGATAGCATTGCATCCATCTCCCTTATTATAGCTCTGTTTATCGCTGGAACTATCTATATTGTTTTGAGATACAAGATTTTCTTTGTTTGATAAAGTATCTGATACTATATATATCTTTTTGCCGCTATTGATCTCAATTATCTCTCCATCTTCTAACTCAATTGAATCAAATGAAATCTTTTTAAAAGATACGACCTGTCTTAACAGTTTTTTTTTTGACAATCGGCTGTCGCACTACACTCTTCTTCTGCATCTAAAAGATGCTGTGTAATTTCTTTTTCACCTAAAAGACGCTGTGCAATCTGCTCAATTGTTTTAAGCTGCCCCAGCTCTTCAGGCAGTATCTGTTGTGCTTGGGGAAGTTTCTCTTCAAGTTTTGATAGAATCTCAACACGTTTTATAGAGTCAATTCCAAGATCAGACTCTATATCCATATCAGGGGTGAGCATCTCCACAGGAAATCCTGTTAAAGTGCTGATTGTTTCCATCAAAATTGCTATCACATCTGAATGGCTGTTTGGATTTGTGTTTACATCAGAATGGCTGTTTAGATTTGTATCTACATCTGAATCCTTGTTTGAATTTTTAGTTAAATTTGTATTTGCAGATATAGGCGGAGCAGCCTGTTTTGTTTCGTTAGCTGCCTGATGCGAAGGGATAAATGTATTGATTACTGGAGCAGCAACGCTATTTACCGGCTCAAGAGCATCGCAGATATCTTTAAGAGTTCTTAAAGTGCCCATATTTTCAGGTGTAAGGGCATCTGCACCTGGAATAGATTTTTCAAGCTCTGAGACAATCTCCACCCGTTTGATTGAATCAATGCCAAGATCAGACTCAATATCCATATCAAGGCTCAACATCTCCACAGGAAACCCTGTTAGTTTGCTGACTGTCTCAAGAAGAACTGTTTGAGCATTTACAACATTTTCACTCTTGCTTATAGCACTTGTGCAGGTATCGCTCTTGCAGGTATCGGGTCGAGCATTGCTCATAACAGGCTGCTTATGCTGGTGGTAGATAGGAGCAGGGTTGTATTGAAGCGTGACACTTTCTGAAGATATATTGTGTACAGCTCTGTTATTTTTTCCGTTATTTCTTGAAGGTATTGAAGCAACTGTTCTCTCGACAACCTGTACTTTTGCAGACGCAGGCTCTTTAAATCTTACCGGCTCTAAATGGTTAGATGAGTATATAGCATTTTCGGCAAAAAAACGGGTCTGCTCCATCATTGCCTGCAAAGTTCTGCTTGCAGTTGCTTGGGTATCAAGAAATTTTTCGTGTGCAAGAGCTGTTCTTGTCTGAAGCTCCTGCATTGACTCCATACCTTTTTGTACCATCTGCATGGCAGCATAAACAAGCGTAGATGGTTGATTGTTGGCGGAAATCTGCTCAGTTGGTGCTGTGCTGTTTTTATTCATATCAGTTCCTTTTTGCTTTGGGCTGTATGATGCAATGGGTTGTTGATCAATTACTCTATTTTCAACTACTCTATTTTCAACGAATGGTTTCTGTATAATCTTTTTTTCAAATATCTCTTTATGTTTAATGGGTGTTTGGTCTTTCTTAGGTTTTATATTTGCACCTGTCAGAGGGATACGCATCATCTTTTTTTCCGGCTCTTTAACTTGATTTTCCCATTTCTCAAGATTGACTTGAACGCCCAATGCAGCAAGAGAGCATAAAAGAGAGGCTAAATCTTCAACTGCACTTTTTTTGCCGACAGATGAATCAATTGCAAGATAGTTAATATTTTTGAGATTTAAGCCATCTTCTACAATAGAGCGGGTAAGTCCTGTTAATACTGTTTTGGGACCAACTTCAATAAATGTTGAGATTCCCTCTTTGACCATTGACTCAATATTAGACATAAATCTGACAGGATTTATCAGCTGTTCGCCAAGAAGTTTTTTTATCTCTTCTATCTTTCGGGGGTAGGCTTTACCAGTTGTATTAGAAAAAACAGATATTTTAGATTTTTCACAGCCTTTGATATCAATAGAAGAGACGCTCTCTTTAAACGGAGCGACTGCATTTTCTACAAGCCTGCTGTGAAAAGCTGCTGCAACAGTCAGTTGAACGCCTCTGAGTTTTTTACTTTTAAATATTTTTGCAGCCCGTTTTATCTCGTCAGTTTTTCCAGATAAAACCACCTGATTCGGGCTGTTGATGTTGGCAATAATAAGATCAAGATTTTCAGATTTTACAATCTGCCCAACCTCTTCTAAAGATGCTTTTACTGCAAACATGCTTCCCGGGTCTTTGTCTCTGCCGCCTGCTGCATCTGCCATAAACCTGCCTCTTGCAGACGCTAAATTGAAAAATGATGCATCATCTATCCAATCTGCCCTACAAAGAGCTGTCAACTCTCCAAAGCTGTGCCCGCAGACTGCATCTGGTGTAATGCCGAATCTTGCAAGAATCTTTGCCATTGCAAGGCTGACCGCACCGATTGCAGGCTGTGCAATATCAGTGCTTCTTAAACGCTCTTCTGATATTTTTTCGTCCTGCATATATATAGGAGGAGGGAAAATATAATCTTTTAGTCCGCCTTTTTCAGGATTGATCTGTTCAAACTGCTCTTGTGCCGACTCAATACACTCAAGAGCTTCGGGGAACATGGAGATAAGTTCTCTGCCCATTCCTGTATATTGGCTTCCCTGTCCCGGAAATAAAAAGGCTATTTTATTCTTATTATGGTTATCATTTTGGTCATCTTTTGTACTGTCATCTGAACAGCCGTAAAATATACTGGTCTTCTCTTCTGGTGCGTTTACCGGCATATAAAGATATGTCAATGCCTCTGATGCCTTATCAAATGGATCATCATCTTGGTTTATCACAATCAGAAGTCTGTATGGGTCAGATGGTCTAAACTCTTTTCTTAATTTAGAGGTCTCCCAAGCAATTTTCTCTGCTTTTTCTGTAGAATCAAGCTCATTAGATGAGCTTTTTTTCTTCTCTGATATGCTATCTTCATAAGATGAGGCAGTTGAGCACAGCTTCATTGACTCTTTAAATTTTATGATGCTCTCTTGCAGCTTCTCTTTTGTTTTGGCTGAAAAAGCTGCAATCTGCACGGTTCCGTCCCACGAAACATGCTCTTTTTTTGGGTTATGCTCCTCAAGAACTAAGTGGAAGTTGCTCCCTCCAAATCCAAATGCACTCACCCCGCACCTTCTTGGGTGTTTTTCAGATTTAAGCCAAGGTTTTGCAATGTGGTTTAAGTAAAATGGAGAGTTTATGATCTCAATTTCAGGATCAGGATTTTGGGCTTTAAGCGTTGGAGGAATCACCTTGTGATAGAGACTTAACGCAGCTTTGATAAGACCAGCAGCACCAGCAGCAGCTTTTGCATGACCGATCATAGATTTAACAGAGCCGACTGCCGCATAATTTCTATGTTTATTAATATCATCGATTTTTGCAATCGGCTTTGCAGTTGAAGCCGTGAGCATTGTATCAGACTCAGAAGGAGCAGAATTAGAATCCGCATAATTATCTGCAAAAAGAGATTTAAGTGCGGTCAGCTCAATCTTGTCTCCAACGCGAGTTCCTGTTCCATGAGCCTCGAAAAGCTCGACTGTATGCGGGTCTATGCAGGCTTGTGAATATGCGTCTTTAAGTGCCCTCAACTGTCCGCCGGCATCAGGTGCATATATTCCGCCGGTCTTGCCGTCACTTGAAGTTCCAACCCCTTTTATGACAGCATAGATTTTGTCGCTATCTTTTACTGCATCTTCAAGCCTTTTGAGCACAACCATTCCGATGCCTTCTCCTAAAACTGTGCCGTCCGCATCTTTTGAAAATGGTTTTGCATCGCTTGTATGAGATAGAACTCCGGTTTTAGAAAAACACATGTGCATAAATATATCGTTTAACGTGTCAACGCCGCCGCTTACGCAGAGATCACATCTGCCTGATGCAAGCTCTAAGCATGCTGTATGGATTGCACTCAATGAACTTGCACACGCTGCATCAACAACTGTGTTTGTACCGCCAAGATTGAGACGGTTTGCAATTCTGCCGGCAACAACATTGCCAAGCAGCCCGGGAAATGAGTTCTCCTGCCATTTAGGAAAACTATCAGAGATTCTCTGCATGATTTCGTCATGTTTTCCGCCGGTTATTCCAGCCGCTTCAAGTGCTTTTTTCCATACAGGGTGGTACAGACGTGCACCAAGAGGAATTACAAGCTCCTGAGTTCCAGTAACACCTAAAATAACGCCTGTTCTTAGATGGTTTTCTATCTTTTTACGCTGCTTATTCTGGGAATTTGAATTTATACTGTTAGAATTTATATTAGCTGACGAAGCTGGGCTATTTTCATTAGGAGGATATCCTGCGTCTGTAAGAGCCATATCTGCAACCATAAGCCCTAAAAGCTGCGAGGTGTCAGTTGCATCAATATTATTTGGAGGAAATCCATATTTAGCAGGATTAAAGCTGATTTTTGGAATAAATCCACCCCGTTTACAATAGATGTGATCTGGTGTTGATGTATCTGCATCAAAATAGTCTTTTAACGACCAGTGGGTATCTTCAGGAATTTGAGTAATGGCATCTTTAGCATTAAAAATTAATCTCCAGTAGGCTTTAAGTCCGTTTGATTCAGGAAAAATAGCTCCCATACCTATTATGGCAATAGAGTTATTTGATGTTACATAAGCCTCATTTTTTGGTAAAATACTTTCCATATCTTAAAAATCCTTATTGTATCTCTTAATCTCAAGAAAAATCTCTTTTTTTTAAAAAAATCCTATATATTGAAGTAACTTGAATTTTAAGCTATATCTTTAAATGATTAAATAGAGTCCTAAAACTGAATAGAGGCACAAAAGTTTATCTCTCTATTTTATTTAACTCAATTTGATTGAGAATATATTTATATGCTTATTTTGTATAGCCACACGATGTTATTTTGACAAAAATTTTACAAGGAGAATATATGTTTAAAAATTTGAAATTGGGTTCACAACTTATGATTGGTTTTTCTTCAGTTGCCCTGATAGCTTTAATACTTGGAATTATAGGATATTACGGGGTGGTTAAAAACGGTGAATCAATTAATGAGATAGGTCTTGTAAGGCTGCCGAGCGTAGAGTCAACTCTTGATATGGAGATGGCAATACACAAACTTATAAGGCATATCCGCAATCTGCTCATACCAAGCCTAACTATTGAAGATTATGAACGGCAGTACAGCAGCATTATTGAATCTCGCCGGCAATATCAGGAGGCTTTTAAAATTTATGAACCTCTTCCGCAGGTAGATGAGGAGAGAGAACAGTGGCAGGCATTTGTAAAAATTATGCCTGAATGGGTAGCTATTAACGATAAAATCGTTCAGTTTCACCATGAAATCAGCCAGATTGGAATTTTTAACCCTGATGAGCTTTTAAGTAAATTACAGCAGTTTCGAGCTGATCATCTTCAACTTGAGCTTAATGTCATCAGCTTTATCATTTCAGGAGCACAGTTTGAGGGGGGAGAAGATTATACATCTTGCAATTTTGGAACATGGCTGAAAACATTTACAACCACAAACCAGCAGATCAATGATCTTATCAAAAAAGTTGGAGAGCACCACAAGCAGTTTCACGCATCTGTATCTTCAATTCGCAAGACTGTTGAGCTTGGCAGCAAAGATGAGGCTATGCAGATTTTTGAAACTAATATGAAGCCGGCAGCAGAAGAGGTTTTTAAAATTTTTGATCAGATGATTGCAGAAGCCCAAAAAGCAGAAACTCTGCAAAAAACCATGCAGACTTTGGTTTTAAACGATGCAAGACCAATCCAGAATAGGGCACTTGAACATCTTGGAAATGTTGTTCATATTAATTCTAAAATTGGAGCAGAAGAGGTAGAAAAAGCAGAAACCCAAGCTCAATTTTTAAAAACTGCCTCAATAGCCGCAATGCTATCTGGTATTTTTATAGCTTTAATCCTTGCAATTCTTATCACAAAATCAATAACACGACCCATACTTGCAGGTGTAGATTTTGCTAAAAAGATGTCAGAAGGCGATATGACCCAGCATATAGATGTTGATCGAAATGATGAAGTTGGAACACTTATCAGAGCTTTGAACAGTATGTCATCAGAGTTAAGAGGTATGTTCAAGGGGATTATAACAGGAGTTCAAACACTTGCCACCTCATCTGCACAGCTTAACTCAATTTCAGAACAGATGGCAGCCGGCTCTGAACATACAGCAGGCAAAGCCCATACAGTTGCAGCAGCAGCAGAAGAGCTGAGTTCTAATGTCAATTCAGTTGCAGCAGCAATGGAGCAGACCAACACAAATATGAGTGTTGTGGCATCAGCAGCAGAGGAGATGACCGCCACCATCAATGAGATATCAAGCAATACACAAAAAGTACACTCTATTACAGATACAGCAGAACGTCAAGCTCAGACAGTTTCAGACAGAGTTCAGAATTTGGGGCAGGCTGCTCAGGAGATTGGTAAAGTTACCCAGACAATTGCAGAGATTTCAAGTCAGACAAACCTTCTTGCCCTTAATGCAACTATTGAGGCTGCAAGAGCTGGAGAGGCTGGTAAAGGTTTTGCAGTCGTGGCAAGCGAGATAAAAGAGCTTGCAAAACAGACAGCCGATGCCACAGAAGAGATTAAAAATCGTGTAAAAGGTATTCAAGATGCTACAGGCGGAGCAGTAGATGATATTATACAAATCACCGGAGTTATCACGCAGGTAAATGAGGGTGTATCCACTATTGCTGCTGCTGTTGAGGAGCAGTCTGCAACCACAAGAGAGATTGCAGATAATGTGGCTCAGGCTTCTATAGCAGTCAGCGAAGTCGGCACCAATGTTGTTGAAAGCTCCTCAGTTACAACTGAGATTGCAAAAGATATTGCAGATGTAAATCAATCTGCATCTCAAATGGCTCAAAGCAGCTCGGAAGTTACAGCAAGTGCTAAGGAGCTATCAAGACTGTCAGAGCAGCTTAAACAGATGATGAATAAATTTAAGGTGTGATAAAACTGAAGAACCGTGTGGTTAGTGTATTCTAACTTTCTGAAAGTATGGGGGATATTAAACATGCGGTTGTTAAAAAAGGTGGTATGGCAGGGGTAAAAAGCAGAAAGACCCCGAACATTATGTTCGAGGTCTTTGTATTTTTCAAGTCACCAGAATGACTCTTAAAAAGCAATAAAACGGTTAATAATTATAGGGTTGTTACATTGGTCGCTGAAGGTCCTTTTTGTCCTTGTTCAATGTCAAATGAAACTCTGTCCCCTTCATTCAGGGATTTAAACCCTGTTGAATTGATGCCTGTGTGATGCACAAAAACATCTTTTCCGCCTTCTTGTTCAATAAATCCAAAACCCTTTGAGTCGTTAAACCATTTTACGATACCGTTAGCCATTCGTGGCAATCTCCTGTATAAAAAAAAATAATAATTTAGGCATCTCCATTTTTAGGGTAATTCCTCTTTATTAGTTAGGAATATACACCTTCTATGATGAAACCCATGCGTAAAATAACGCAGATTTGGTTAAATTATAGTAATACAGCACAAAAGTCAAGCATAAATTTATAGTTTAATGAGAATACTTTATGGGCAATTCTAAATTTGGAAATTATCATAAGACAATTTTTATAACCGAGCGATAAATCTCACGGCTAAACACCGAAAAAGTATTGTTCTTGACATTCTATTTTAAAACCTCAATAATTATTTTAGCTATAATAGTGAAAGCATGGGGCGGCATGATTGGTGTGAGAAGTAAAGTTGGTCATGGAAGCACTTTTATGGTTTTTATTCCTCTGTCTCATGACACTTCAGTTTAGCAGAAAAAAGGTATGATATTAAAGTTTCCATAAATATCATCTCTTCTTAAACTGATTGCAGGTATTGCGTTGCGGAAGTTAATCAGGCTCTCTATATCTATATCTCCGACAACAAGCTCCTCTTTGCTGCTGCTGCCATCAACAATAATCTCTCCTGATGGTGAAACAATTCTGCTGTGTCCGTTGAATGTTAGATCGCCGTCTGTTCCTACTCGGGCTGCACCAACAAAGAATGCCTGATTTTCGATTGCACGGGCACGCGTTAAATGTTCCCAATGGCTGCTGCGGATATTGGGCCACGCTGTGCAATTCAATAAAATCTCCGCCCCTTGAACTGTTTGATAACGGTATATCTCAGGAAACCGCAGATCAAAGCAGATCGAGATTCCCCACTTCAGTCCGCCAATCTGTGCGGTGCAAATCTTGTCTCCAGCCTTAAAAAATCTATCTTCGTGGATAGGTGCAGGTGAAAAGAGGTGAATTTTTCTATAATGTGCTATCAGTTGACCAGCACGATCAAAACAGGCAACTGAATTGTAAACAGCACTATCTCTCTTTTCTGATATGCCGCACACAAGATTAATTGCATTGGAACGTGCTGCACTCGATGCCTGCTTGTAAGCACTTCCGCTCCACGTTTGAGCAGATTCAGGTATCAATGATGTGATATAACCTGTGTCAGACATCTCTGGAAAAGCTACAACATCACACCCTTCACTCTTTGCTTGAGCTGCAAATTTATAAAACTTGCTTATATTTTTCTCTCTATCTTCAGGCAGACAGTCAATTTGTGCTAAACCTATCTTCAAAGTTTAATCTCCTTTGCCATCAACTATTTTTATCTTTTGATAAGTCAAAGCATCACCCAACTATTAAAGCATCTCATTAAGCACTGATAAGAGCAAGTTAGATTCATGCTCAATCTCACTAATAAGCAGCCGCACTGTTTCGATATCTTGGTTCTTTGCGGCAACCTCTATTTTATAGGCTGCCTGCCTGAGTCGATTAGAAGAACAGTTAGCCGCAAACCCTTTGATATTATGGGCATATAGTACCACATTTTGAATATCTCCTTTATCTAAGGCTGTTTTTAGCTGTTCTATACATTTTGCTAAATATTTTGGAATCATAGAAATAAGCTGCATCATTGCTGATTCATCTCCATTCACACGAACCAAAAACTGATATTTATTAAATATTTCTTTATAATCAGACGGTTGTAGAGATGATGTAGAAATGGAATCTTTAATTGCCCCAGCAGGTAAATGCTCTTCAGATTTAGACATACTTTCAACGTTATCTTTTATATTTTTTAATATGATACTGCGTAATTTATCAGAATTAATCGGTTTTGAGATATAATCATCCATTCCTGCTTGAATGCAGTTTAAACGATCTTGAGGCGTGGCATTTGCTGTCATAGCGATAATTGGAGTATAATAACCTTGTTTTCTAACTTGTTTTGCAGCTTCAATGCCGTCCATCTCGGGCATTTGAACGTCCATCAAAATGATATCATAACTATTTTTACAAACAGCCTCTATAACCTCTTTACCATTACAAACTACATCTGCTGCAATTCCCATTTTCTGCAATACAATAAGTGCTAAACGCTGGTTAAACTCATTATCTTCAGCCATCAGAACACGAATTCCAGTTAAATTTGCCTTTACAGCAGATGTTAAAGATGTGTCGTTATAGTTGCAAAAAAATTTTGGGTTTAAAGCTCTATCCAATCCTTTTTTAAATGTTGAGGTAAATTTAAATGCAGCCCCTTGCCCATACTTGCTTTTAACTGAAATTGTACCGCCCATAAGCTCAACAAGATTTTTTGATATAGCAAGCCCGAGACCTGTTCCGCCATATCTGCGGGTTGTTGAAGCATCTGCTTGAGAAAACGGCTGGAACATTATATCTAATCTATCAGTTGGGATACCAATGCCGGTGTCAGCTACCTCAAATGAGATGGTTAAACTCTCTTGCTCTGTTTTGTTTAAACTGTCTCTATCTTCGTTTTTTATCTTGATAGAAATCTGACCTTTTGAGGTAAATTTTAACGCATTATTAATCAAATTAAGCAGAACCTGACGCAGCCGGTTAGGGTCGCCGTTAAGAAAATTAGGAACATCAGCGTCTATATCACAATATAAAACAAGACCTTTTTCAGAGGCTTTTATTTTTAGCATATCAACTATTTTGCCAATCAGTTTTCTTAAATCAAAGTCAATACTCTCCAATTCAATCTTGCCAGCTTCGATTTTAGAGAAATCTAAAATATCTTCGATAAGAGATAAGAGTATTTCAGAAGAGTGGGAAAGCATGAGGGCATACTCTTGCTGCTCTTTGTTTAAAGGCGTATCTTTTATAAGATCGCTCATACCGATAATTACGTTCATCGGGGTTCTTATCTCATGGCTCATGTTTGCAAGAAATTCTGATTTTGCACGGTTAGCTGATTCAGCAAGCTCTTTTGCCTCTTTCAGCTCTTTTTCCGACCGTTTGCGTTCAGTTATATCTCTGAGTATTCCAATTGCATACCAACCATCACTACGCTCAACAGCAGATAAGGCAAGCTCCATAGGTATTTCATTACCATTTTTATGTTTTGCTAAGATTTCAATATTTTTACCTAATGCGTTACCTTCGCCGGTTGCGTGAAATCTCTTGAGTGCCTCTTTGTAATCATTATGATAACGATACGGCACAAGCAGTAGATGAAGATCAGTGCCTACAGCCTCTTGAGCCGTATAACCTAAAATAGATTCTGCTGCTCTATTCCAAAACGATATATTACCATCAGGATTCATCATCAAAATCGCATCTTTGGCTGAATCGGTAATGGCTCTAATATTTTCACGTTCCTCAATTAAAGAGACCTCTAATCTCTTTCGATCGCTTATATCGTCTAAAGCTATAACAGCACAATTAGGGTTGTTTTGAAGTCGTAAAGGCTCTACGCTGAATCTAACCCACAGTTTTTTTCTGCACGAGCCTCTATCTAAAACAAACTCCATCTCTCTGCCTTTTGTCGGCTTTTTTTCCAATACTGCTCTTTTTATTGCATTCATAATCGGACAAAAAGGGCAGTGGTCAGAAAAACCGCATCCTTTTTGATGTTCATAACTATGAATACAATAGATAAGATTACCGCAGCGTCTGTTGATTATTTCATGGTTCTGTCTGCCAAAAAACTCTTCTGCTTTTTTATTAGCTTTAATAACAGCATAATCACTATCAACGGTGAATATAGCTACAGGAGCTGAGTTTATAAGAGATTCAAGGTTTGCACGTTCAGTATCCCATGAATCTTCAATTTCTGATTTTTTTAAAGACATTTAACTTCCTTTTGGGATTGATGCTCTTATTCGGATTGATGCTCTTGAATTTTAACAGCTTCTTACACAATTTTTACCCGCTTTTTTTGCGGCATAAACGCCCTTGTCAGCTAACTTAATAAGCTCTTCAAAATCTTTCATATCAGGCAGCCTTGCAGCAACTCCGATACTAACGCTTCCACGCCATACTCCTTCTCCAGCCGGCACTCTCAACCGATCTATTTTCTGCTGAATTATATTTGCAATATGCACAGCACCATCTTTGTCAGTATTCGGGCAGATTATGAGAAACTCATCACCACCAAGACGAGATACAATATCATCATTTCTAACAGCATAAGAAAGCTCTTTTGACAAAACTTTTAAAACTATATCGCCGGCATCATGCCCATAGGTATCATTTATCTGCTTAAAGCCGTCAGCATCAATCATCATACATGATAAAGGCTCGCCCTTTTTTGAAGATAACTCCCATAGTTTTTTTAGCTGTATCATTGCATAACGGCGGTTGGGTAACTCTGTTAAAACATCGGTCATAGAGAGTTTTTCTAAATTGCAGTTTGCCTCGTATAATTGTCTTGTGCGTTCCTCAACTTTCATTTCAAGAGTTTGATTTAATTGTACAAGCTCTCTATTTCGTTTTGATATCTCTTCAAAAAGACCATGCAAAGCTTTAAGAAGAGGCTCTTTGCTCATATCTTCTTTATAGTTTTCATCTATATAGGAGGCATTTTCTGGATTAGTGCCAGATTGAATAGCGTGAATCTGCTTTGCCATATTCTTGTCAGCCCCGAGTATGTGATATGCAAGCCAATGGGTCAGAAATCTAAACAGAGATTGGGCTTTATCATAATCTAAACTTGAATTGTCTGATTTACACAGCTCATTTTCTATCTGGGCTATTTCGTGCAAAAAATGTTTGTGTTCATCACAATGCTCTTTGCTGTGGCGGTGATCTATCCCGATATTAAAGAACATCTCCTCCTCTTCTTTAAAATGGTAATGAGAGTATTCAATCAACTCTTTTAATATTGAGTTTACATCATCACTCAAAAAGTTCTCTTGCACAATAATATCACCGAACTTATTTATAACATCAACAAGCCTGCTGTGCTGGCGATCCACTTCTGGCAGACCAGTTAAAAACAATTCACTCCATTGAAATGATTCCATTTTTTTATGCCTTTATCTAAAAAATCTAATCTAAATTTTCAGTTTAGTTTGTTTAAATTACATTTTTATCTTACAGTTTCCTGAAGTTGAATATTAATACACTATTGAAGTCAATGTCAAGAAAGTTTCTTAATATACTAAATGTATGAAAATTCAATGAAATTTGGGTATTATGCTTTTAAGGAAATGAAAAGATTTAATCAGATTAGTTATAGCATTTTTGAGGCTCTATAAATTTTTCTGTATGTTTGATGTTTGTCTGATTAAAGAATAGCATCTTGAATCTCTTTATCAGGTAGCTCTCTTAATTTTTTAAAAGTCAATCTATTCTACTGCCTGTTAAACGAAAAACTTGCTGTATTTTTAATCTGTTATATCTTTTAATCTGTTATATCTCCACGTACTTTAATTTTAATATCAGACGCAACGGGGCTGTCTGTCTTTATAGAAATCTGATCAAAATAGTATCCAGCTCTATCCCTGATATTTTTTACAATAAGGTCCCAGCTTCCGGTTGGTAAATTTGATGATTTAAGTTCTACACTGATATTTGTCCCATCATAAAGTTTAATCTCCTTTATTTGGAACGGATATTTTTCCGCAGGTCGTATTTTTACCGTCATCTGAATACCATTATATATTTGCTGTGACACAGTACCCAAAAGCCTTACAACTCGTGGAGAAATATTTACTACAGTATCAACAGAGCCTGATATTTTAAACTCTACAACTGAATTTTCGGGATCATTTGTATGAACTTTAACTAATTTGGTGATCTTTTTATCAGCATAACCTGTTGTATCAAGATTAATCCTTATTCTCCCCTCTTTTTGAGGATAAATCTCTCTGTCATAAGTTACAGCAGTACAGCCGCAATCTGTTTTCACCTGTTTAATCAGTAAAATATCATTGCCAATGTTTTTTATAATAAAATCATGAACAACTTTTTTGCCCTCTTCAACTGCTATAAAGTTAAATTCAGGATTATCAAACTTTGCTTTAGGAGACTTTGATATAGCTGCTATATTAGAAGATATCTGTTTCTGATCCTCTCCAGCTTCCGCTCCTTCGGTTCGGCTATAATTTAAAAGGATTGTAAAAGCACATATAAGAGCCAAACAAACTAACTTTATAAACCGTAATTTTTTCATTTTTATAAGTATCATATTTTATTGGTTAATCCTTAGAAGTACACTGCAATCTATATCTTATTTGGTTATCTTAAAAGCTCATTATTTAGCCAGCCGCAGATTTGATCAGAGGGATTTAATCCAATTAAACTATCATATCCTTTATCTTCTGATGCTAATAGTAGAGGCATTGAAAGAGATTCTTGTAAAATTTTATTTCCATCAATCGAGATAACCTTTACAGCCCCCATAAGAGAGTTTAGCAGTAAAATATTTGGCATTAGAACAAGTTCAGATAGAGTAATATCTCTTTGTAGAACCTTATATCCATTTTGAGCAAAAATTTTTAACGCTGCACTAAGTGTTACGCTTGGAAGCGAATAATCTGACCTTGGTATAGTAATTGTACGCTCATCTGCTGAAACTGATATAATGCTTGCTGTATTGGTTTCAGATATTGTTCCATCTGCATTTAATATCAAAGCCTCATCACACGAGTGCTCTTTTGCAAAGCAGCCTGCAAGATGATAGTAGAGATAATTTAGAGATTTATGAGATGCTAAATATGTGTATCGTTTTTCGGGAAATGTAATTAAATCAAGTCCGGTTTTGTTTAATGCAACTAAACGGTGAGTATATGGACGGACAAAAACAGCGATAAAATCAGAGATGCCATCTACACAAGGAACAGATGTTTTTGATTTACTCAAAGAGATTCCGGCTTTACTTAAACGGCTGCCGGCTCCTGATTGTGCAACAATGAGCTTTACGGCAGCGGTTTTATTCTCAAGACCGTTAAGATTGATCAGGTTATCGATCACATCTTTCCATGTAATCTGGTTGATATGCGGAATATCTTGTTTAAAAAGAGTTTTCCAGCTTGAAGAGAGCCTTTCAAGGTGCTGCTCAAGATGCAGTATTTTGCCTTTTTCAACCCGTATGGTCTCAAACAGCCCTGCACCATACTGAAATCCTGTATAATATGCTGGAATAACAGCCTTGTTTTCATCTATAATTTTGCCGTTCACCCACGCTTTGCGATCGTGAGCAAATTTAGAGAAAGATTTTAATGAGTCAGACCGGTTTGAGTTCGAGTGGTTGCTGCTTGCAGAAGAGATAAGGGTTTCCATGATTGTTTTACCTTTATGAAGGGTCTCCTCATACTCTTTTTCTGGATCAGAATCAAATACAATTCCTCCTCCAACAGAAAAGCCGATTTTACCATCTGCCACTACAGCGGTTCTTATTGCAATTGATAGATCAAGAGAGTGATGAAAGCTGATATAACCTATAGAGCCTGTATAAACATGCCTTTTTACGCTCTCCAGCTCGTCAATAATCTCCATTGAGCGTATTTTGGGGCATCCTGTGATAGAGCCTCCCGGAAACGTTGCACGTATAAGATCAACTCCAGACTTATCTGGTGCAAGTTCTGCCTCAACAACAGATACTAAATGAAAAACATTATCATAAGGCTCAAGCCGTTTGTGCTCTTTCACTTTAACTGTTCCGCCGACTGCAACTTTTCCAAAATCGTTTCTCATAAGATCAACAATCATGGAGAGTTCAGCATCATCTTTTTTGCTGTTTAAAAGTGATACCCCAAGCTCATTATCTTCAATAGAACTCTTACCACGCTCGATTGTCCCTTTAATAGGTCTGGTCTCAATACTATCTCCATCTTGTTTGATAAAACGCTCGGGAGATGTAGAGATAATCTGATGATCTCCTGCATTTATAAATGCAAAAAATGGAGCTGGATTTTTTTCAAACAGCTTTACAAAAAGGGAGTAGGGGCTGCCTTTAAATCCTGAACTAAACCTTTGAGATAGGTTTACCTGATAGATATCACCAGCCTTGATATACTCGATTATCCGCTCAACTGCTTCAACGTACTCTGATTTTGAAAAATTTGAGCTGAATCCGCGGATATCAATTGAAAAGGTTTGATTTGAAAAGGCTTGAGCCGGTAAAACAGATTTAGCAGCAGCATCTGTCTCTACCAAAATTTTTTCCACATGATTAGTATGGCGATCATGAATAAACAGAAGAGAAGGGGCACAAAGATAGAGATCAGGAAAATTTTGATCAATGCAGGTATTGGGAAGATTTTCTATTCTATCTTTTAGATCATATGCAAGATATCCAAAAAGCCCGCAAATTATTGGAGATAACGCTCGATTGTTTATAGAGATTTTATCAAAAGAAGATTTATCAGAACTAAAATCAAGGTTATCTGATAAGTATTTAGAAAACTCAATTGAGTAGTGTTTTATTAAAGCATCAACAAACTCAAGAGGATCGCCGGAGAGATTTGCACAGTTGCCAAACATCTCACTGTCGTTAGACGAGTTAGAACTATCCGAAAAATTGTTATCAACCTGTAAAGATATTTTTTCCTCTTTTGCAGTAATCGTAAGCCAAGGTCTTGCAGCTAAGATGTTGTATCTTGCACAATCAAGAGCTGTACCGCTCAACAAAATAACAGTACCTATCTCTTCTGCGTATTTCCCAGCCATCTGTTCAAATGGTTCTGTTAGTTCTATTTTTGTCCGGCTGATCGCCTTAATTTTAGGAAGAGTGTTATTGAGAAAAAAAGAGGAGAGAGGCATAATAAATTGAGTCTATTCTTTTTAGATGAGTGTAATATTTTTAGGGTTACTGTAAAGACGCACTAAAAAGAGCATCTTTACAGTTTTATTTTATAGATGATTAAATAAGAAAAGGGTTGGTTTTTCGTTCTCTTAAAATAGTTGTTTCCGGACCATGCCCTGTATGGACAACAGTATTATCAGGAAGAGTGAAAAGTTTCTCTTTAATACTTGCGATAAGAGTGTTGTAATTTCCACCCGGAAGGTCTGTACGTCCAATTGAGCCATAAAACAGAGTATCTCCTACAAATACATGACCATCAGTATAGAGACATATTCCGCCTCTTGAGTGCCCGGGAGTGTGCATAACCTTTAATGTGATATCTCCGAAAGTTACCTCATCTCCATCTTTAAGATGCTTATCCGCTTCTGGCGAGTTCTCTGCAAACAGACCAAATGAAGCTGCTGATCTTCCAAGCTGAGAGAGCATAGGCTCATCTTCAGGATGTATCATAATATCTGCTTTAGTAACCTCTTTCATTCGTTTATTTGCACCTACATGGTCAAAGTGCCCGTGAGTATTGATAAGATATTTAACCTTTAGATTATATTTTGCAAGAGTCATGAGAATCTCGTCAGCATCATCGCCCGGATCAATAACTACAGCCTCTTTTGTATTTTCACACCCTACAATATAGCAGTTTGCCATAATAGGACCAACTTCCAGTGTTTTTATTATCATACTGTCACCTCATAAGATGCCAACCCCTCTATTCTTAAACTTTATATTTAAAAAAAGGTATCTCAAAGCATAAGAAGAAGAGGGGAAGGGCTGATTTATTCAATATTTTTAAGCTCTCTGATACGATCAAGAATACCATTTATAAACGCACCAGACTCGTCTGTTCCATATTCTTTGCCAATGTCAACTGCCTCATTAATAGAAACTTTTGCAGGTATATCAGAGCAGTACAAAATTTCATATAGAGCAATTCTCATTATATTTCTATCCACAATAGGCATTCGTGAAATCTTCCAATTTTTTGAACTTGAATGGATAAGAGCATCTATCTGATCTTTGTATTGAATTACACCTTTAACCAAATCAATAAAAAAAGGTTTTTGATCGTCATGCTCTCTCTCTTTATGAGCATCTGAATCTTTACTTTCCATCTGATCTAAATCGACAACTTTACTATTTATCACATCTGCAAAATCAAGACAAAACAGCTCAAACAGTTCAAGCGGCTCGCCCTTGCTGATGTCTATATAGAAAAGAGCCTGAAGCGCAAGCTCTCTTGCATCTCTTCGATACAACATATGTTTAATCTGCCTTTTTACCGCTATCTAATATATCTGACATTAAGTTAGCCATCTCAATTGCAGCAATAGCAGAATCAAAACCTTTGTTACCAGCCTTTGTACCTGCCCGCTCGATCGCCTGCTCTATTGTTTCAGTAGTCAAAATTCCAAACAATACAGGAGTGCCTGACTCAAGGCTTACTGATGCAATACCTTTTGAAACCTCTGCACACACATAATCATAATGCGAAGTTGCTCCCCGTATAACAGCCCCAAGACAGATAACAGCATCATATCTGCCTGATTTAACCATCTTTTGTGCTGCAAGAGGAATCTCAAAAGCACCTGGAACTTTTACAATTGTGATATCGCTGTCAGCAGCACCGCTGCGGGTAAGTGCGTCAACAGCACCGCCCACAAGTCTCTCTGTTATAAAATCGTTAAATCTTGATGCAATAATTCCAAATTTTTTTCCATCTGCCCTAAGAGAGGCTTCTATAAGATGAGGCATTTTTTTAATCCTTATACTATTTGTTAATTAATTAAATTATACGTGTTTAAAATTTATTAATATTACCATATATTATGATAACCTTTTATAATATTTTAAGTTTATCCGAAAATTTAAGACTAAAACACATTTTGTCCAGATTTAACACCTTTTTTCTGTCTGCCCTCTCTTTCTAAACGTTCAGATTCAAGTAAATCTTCAATCCGCTTTGAAAAATAGATTGCAACTTCATAAACAGGTTTGCCAAATTGGTCAGGCACAAATGAGAGAATAAGTATATCACCATCTTTTTCCCAGAATAGGGATTTTCCGTTTTTATCTTTCCACAAAATCTCACGGGGTGTCCCATATTTTTGATGCAGATTATCAACAATATTTAGATCATCTTTTTTAAATTTCACTCTTATGAGAAGAGGGGTATCGTTAAATTGAGAAAACAGAAATTCTACATGGGTAAATGGAAAATTTTTGTTTACAGCATACCTGTAAACAAGTTTTAAAGTGTTGTGCTCAACACGCTCTGGAATTAATGATATTTTGCGTTCAGAAGTTGCAGCAGGCAAGAGAGGTTTTCCTGTCGGAGAGTTCAATCTTTGATTAAGCCCATCAAAATAGGGCAGATGCTCTTTTAACAATCCGGTATTGTTTATATTAAGATTTATTGTGCCGCGTGTCTCTACAGCATGATCCCCGAGAATATTGTCCAATCTTCGTTTTAAACTTATAGAGTGAGTTGAATTTACATCAACATCAAAAAAACTGTATGTTGAAGGGTAAGTTTCTGCCTTGCTATGTAAAGATGTGGCGGTGTTATCTCCGCATGATACACAAAAAAGCATAAAAGAAAAAAATATGATAAAACTTAATCTGTTTACTGCTGATTTTTTACATTTATATGATTTCATAAAATATTTTAAGCTCTGTTCTCTAAAAGTTTGGTTTTAACTGACCTTAAATACAAATATTCTCAGTTAGAAGTTGTTATAACCTCTCCTCGTGATGTAAAAGAGATTCCCTGCTGCCCCTCAGTTCCTATCATTACAGACTCAATAATCGGAGGATTTACAGCTTTCTCAGATTCCCATTGAACCATAAAGTTTGCACCCGATCCTCCTGATTTATCTTTTTGCGGAATAACATATCTTATAGATTCAAGAGGCTTAATAAGAATAGCTTTTTCAACATATTTTTTTATAAGCTCTCCTTTTGTTCCATGATAATCAGCATAAATTAGTGTTATAGGGTGGTTTACATCAATGTTTCTGATACTTAGAGTAACTGTTAGAAGCATAGGCAACTCTCTGTCTCCAGCATAAATATGCGAGTATGCAGGCACATAAAGAGTTTGTCCTTTTGACAGAGTTATTGACTCTTCAGCAGATGCAAACCCAGCAGTGATAATTGGTGACCATAGTAAAATTAGAATCGATAAGAAGAATATTTTTTTCATAATGCTCTCTTTTTAATTGATAGTTTTATCTCTATTGAATGTTTATAACCGCTTGATTTTTATCACGCTTCAGCCAATTTTTTAAACTCATCTCGTTCATGCTTATTACCAACCACAGCTATTAAATCTCCCCGGTTAAAAACATAATCTATATTGGGGTTAGATTTAAACTCTCTCTCATGGATAATACCAACAATTGATGCTCCTGTTTTGGTTCGGACTGCTGCCTCTTTAATGGTTTTATTTATAAGAGGGCTTTGGTCTGCAACTGTAACCCATGAAATCTCAAGCATATTTTTTATGTTGTTCAGTTTGGCAAGAAGCAGTTGATCTTGACCAGCAGCCGCTGATAGATGAGTGCTGGGTTGGTCTTCTGATGAAAGCTCATCATCAAAATGGTAAATTGGTTCATAAAGCTGCTTTCTTACAGCATCAGTATATTCTTGGATAACTGTTACAGGCATCTCTAAATTAATTAAAGCCTGCCGTGCAATCTCAAGACCTGCCTCCATCTCTGGAAGAACAACCATATACACCCCGCTGTTGTAAAGAGTTCTGCTCTGCTCAACTCCATCTGACCTGACAATTATACGCAACTCCGGCTTAAGAAAGAGTGCCTGTTTTACAATAGATTGCGATGTAATAAGTGAGGGGGTTGTAATCAGAAGAAGTTTAGCAGCCTGTAATCTTGAGACCTCAAGAACTGTCTGATGCGTCATATCCCCGTAAACAACTGGAAAATTTAAATTTTTGCATTCTACCATTCTCTGATAGTTAAGCTCTATAATAATAAACTGAATATCAAGTTTTGTCAGCACTTCTGCAATATGCTGCCCAACTCTCCCGCCGCCTGCAATCACAACATGTTCGCTGAATCCTGAATTTGGGATATTGGCTGTCTGTAAAGGCTCATAATTAAACAGCCGCTTTTTTAGTTTATATAAAGGGGTTGCCAAAGAAGAGGCAAACGGAGTGATGACCATGCTTACTACTGATACTGCCAACACAAGGGAGTAGGCGTTCTGATCAATTGCCTGAACTGAAAGTCCTGTCCGTGCAAGCACAAACGCAAATTCACCAATCTGGAAAAGCCCTAAACCTACTGCAATTGGAATAATATTGATATACCCAAAAAGCATTGAGAGCACAAAAAATATTGCTCCTTTAAAAACTCCTATTATAAGAACAAGAGATATAATTTTACCCCAGTTTGCAATAAGAAACATAGGATCAAGCAGCATTCCAACAGATGTGAAAAATAAAAGTCCAAAGATATCCCTTAAAGGTATAATATCACTCAAAGCCTGATGTCCATAATCAGATTCGCTTAACACTATTCCAGCAACAAAAGCACCAAATGCAAATGATAGACCAAACAGATATGTTGCATATCCTATACCCAAACCGATAGCTGTTATAGATAGAATAAACAGCTCTCTTGAGTTCCATTTTGCAACATTACTTAAAATCCACGGAAGTAATTTTTTCCCAACATAGAGCATTAAAAGAATAAAAATTATAGATTTAATTACAGCAAAGCCCAACAACGGCAGACCAGCATTAATGTCACTCAACTGCGGGAGAATGATCATCATTGGTATTACTGCCATATCCTGAACAATAAGCATACCAATCATAACCTTGCTTGAGAGCGTTCCAACAAGCCCGCGGTTCATAAGAGTCTTGAGCGTAACCATTGTGCTTGATAGAGATATTAATGCTCCAAGCCAGATAGAACTTACTGTTGACCAGCCTAAAAAATATTTACCAATTAAAAAACCGATCCCAATAGTCAAAACCACCTGAATCGGGGTGCCGAACAGGGCAATATTTCGTACAGGTTTTAGTTCGCTTAAAGAAAATTCAAGCCCCAATGCAAATAGCAGCAGAGCCACACCGATTTCAGCCAAGAGTTCAATGTCGTGAATATCTCCAACCGTAACTCCTCCGGTATATGGTCCTACAATTATTCCTGCAAATATATATCCTAAAATTAAAGGCTGCTTTAATTTTTGTGCAATCAAGGCACCAACTAAAGCAGCAACCATAATAACTACAATATCAGCGGCTAAACCCATATTTTTTTACTGTTCCTTTAAATCAATAATTTGTGGTTCTTTTCCTTCAACATAATTATCCCATATCCGTTTAAATCCTCTTTCAAGGTGGATTGTAAAACCCTCAGTATCAAAAAGAGGCATAGTTTCAATATTTTGTCTTAACTTTGCCTTTAACACTTTTAAACTATCTCGATTGTTTGCAAAGTTAATTGCAAGCTCTTTATACTGCTCAATATTGTCTGTAATAAGCTCGTTTAGCCCTATTGCAGATAGGATACTTGCCGACATCCTTGATATAAAGCGGTTTCCAAGCAGCGTGATAACTGGAACTCCGCCCCATAGAGCATCGCTTGTTGTTGCAGCTCCGCCGACTGTGCGTGTGTCAAGTGCAAGGTCAGCCAACCCGATTCTTGCAAGATGCCGTTCTAATTTAATATTATTGGTATAAACGAGCCGTTTGGGGTCTATTCCATGCTCTTGTGCAACTTTTCTCATATTATCACCAGCTCGTTCAATATCAGGCATTAACCATAAAACAGAGTTTTTTGTCTGACGCAGAATTTCCATCCATGCGGAGAATATAACTGGATCAGTCTTATAACTTGTATTAAATGAGCAGAATACAAAGTTATCCGCAGGAAGGTTAAACATCTTACGCGTTACAGGCTCATTAGATATCTTTTTGCTTCTATCGTTTATCTGGTAGGTGTAGGGCATATAGATGAATTTTTCAGCATAATATTTCTGTTGATCTTTTGGCAGCACTATCTCATCAACAATAATATAATCAAAAAGATTTCCTCCCGTTGTGCCCGGCATTCCCATATATCTAACTTGAATGGGGGCAGGGCGGAGAGCTGCAATTTCAAGCCTGTTTCCCTGAGTATATCCCATTAAATCTATTAAGATATCTACCTTATCATCAAATATCAGTTGGGCAGATTCAGCATGATTTAAATTGCGTATATCTCTAAAAATATCAGAATCTTCCTCAAACCTTTTTCTGTATTCACTACCATCGTCCGGTCCCATTGAGTAGCAGTTGATTTGAAACTGATTTTTATTGTGATGTTTAAAAAGATTTGCAAGCAGATGGGCAAGAGGGTGATATCTGAAATTTGCAGAAAGATAACCCAAGATTATCTTTTTCTTATTACTATCTCTTCTGATTAAAAATTTTTCAGATGGAAAACTTATATTAAGATTTTTTGCCTTTTCTGATACTTTATTGGCAAAGTGATCTGCAACGCTCCTGTTGTAGATTGGATCATCACTTCTTATAAGGTTCATAAAAGGAGTTTCACCTACTGTTTTTTCTGATGCAAGCTCTGTTTTTACTAAACTATCGAGTTTATCTTTTATCTTGTCATATTTTTTCCATTCACAAAGCCATCGTAAAAGATAGGCATGATTTGTATATGCAGGTGTTAATTCAGGTTCAAGCTCAATAGCTGTGCTGCTGTTATCAAATGCTTCATCAAACTGATGCGACTCTCTCTGTATTTCAGCAAGATTATGAAAAGCCTCTCCAAATTTAGGATTAAGCTCTATTGCCCTTTTAAAATGGCTCATAGATTTTTCTTTTTGTTCTAATAACTTATAAACAAGACCAATATTATTATGAACCTCTGAAAAATCAGGATTAAGCTCAAGTGCTTTTTCGTAATAATTTAATGCTTTGTTATTATCACCTATCTTAAAATGCACCATACCCATATTATTCAACGCTTGGGTATTTTTAGGAGCAAGCTCTAATGCAGCCTCAAAACAGGGTATGGCATCTGTATATTGTCCTGACTCCATAAAAGTTGTGCCAAGATTATAATTTATTTTTGAGTCGCCAGCTCTTTTTTCAAGTGCTTTTTTATAACAATCTACTGCATCGCTGGTTTTGTGAAGTTTTTGATAAACATTTCCAATATTAAATAAAAGTTCAGGGTTATCAGGCGAATATATTAAAGCATCTGATAAAATTTTTTCTGCCTCGTCTAATTTATCAATTTCCTGCAATGCAAGGGATAAATTAACGCTTATAACCATATCATTAGGTTTTAATGCTAATGCTTTTTGATAGATATCAACCGCCTCTTTTGCTTTTTTCACTGCCATATAGATATTGCCGATATTTGTGTAGGCATCGAAGATATCTGGTCTTAACTGAATAGTTTTTTCAAAGTGAGGCAGAGCTTTTTCATCTTTACCGTCTCTTACCAGTGCAAGCCCAAGATTGAAATGAGCTTCAGCAAAATCAGGCTTATATTGAATGGTTTTTTTGAAAAATTGAGCTGCTTCACTAAATCTCTTCTGCTCAAATAACATATTACCCATATTGTTGTTGTAGGTAGGAGAGGCGTTATTCAACTCAAGGGCTTTGTGCATTAAATCAATACCTTTATCATAATCGCCTTTACGGGCTGCAATATGGGCAAGCAGATTATAGGAATCACCATGAGGAGCAGAGTTTAATATCTCATTACAGATACGTTCTGCTTCATCAAAATCGCCGGTATTGTAATATTTGGCTGCTTTATTGAAATCTTTTGAGGGCAATTTAGATTCTATAAACTTAGATGCTATAGATGTTTCGAGGTTTGGTTGGTAGTGCTGCTGGGTTGTATCATCAAAATGTTTAAGGCTGATCAATTCTTCTGCTTGCTTGATAGATGGTTCAAGTTTAAAGGGGTCAGAGTATCTTTGGTCAGAGTATCTATAGTTTTTAAATGCTGCAATAAAACATTCCTCTCTGATACTATCAATAATACTCAGAATAAGCGTATCCATTTGGGGTGTTCTTATAAAATTATTTTTTAACATGTCAGTTTTTCTCTCCTCTGTTGACTCTGACTGTAATAGGGGTTATCTCTGAACAAGCTCTTTTAGGTATTATTGAAAATCCAACTGTATTTTAATTGCCTGTTCAATCTTTTGCATGTCCTCGTCAGAAAGAACTCCTGCACGGCTTACGAGCCTTATTTTGCTTACAGTTGCCAATTGGTCAGCCATAGCCTTATTTTCTTTTCCTTCAAATAAGACAAGTGCCTCACTCGGATAAAGACGGTCTGTTTTACTTGTAAGAGGAACAACTTGAACTCTGTTAAGGAATTTATTTGAAGAATCATTACTTATAATCACAGCAGGACGCTTTTTTTTGATTTCACCACCTACAGAAGGGTCAAAATTTACCCACCAGACTTCACACCGCTTCATTATCAATATCCTTAAAGCTCATTTCAGCCCAATCCAATGCATCTTTTTCACGCTTTCTATCTTTTGCCATTTCTGCATAGGCAGAGTCATAATTTGGACGAATAACATGAGGACGCACTATTTCCTGAATAAATCTGCTGATTTTACGCCGTCCTATAACCTTATGAAGACCGCTATAAACAGCCTCATCAACTGTTATGGTTAATTTTCTTTGCATAAAATATCTCCTTTATACGTATAGCATACGTGCGTATATGATATTGTCAATAAAAAATATTATTCAGTCATAAACCATGTTCTAAATATATCCATCATCTCTTTTATGGCTTCTGGTTTAATATGTCGGTTATCCTGTTCATAAGGATTTTTCATAACCGTTGTTATTATCTCGTAAGAGGGGAAATAATAAACATTTTCATGGCTTTTTGCAAAATACTCTGCAGCGACTCTTAATGTGGATTTTGAGAACATATTTGCAGTTACTGTGTCAACATCATTTCGGAAAGTAGCGTCAAGAGGTATTGGAGACACAGTTACAATAAATGATATTTTAGGGTTTTTGTCAGAAATAATTTCGTGTATTCTATCAAGGTCTCTAAGACAATCCTCCGTATTTTGAATATAAAATTCATGAATATTAGAATCATATATTCGTGGAGATGGAACTTTATAAAAAGTCATTTTGTCTCGTCTATCTCTCCATGTTTCAATTAGACCAAGAGTTAATATTATCACATCTGCCTTGGATAAGGCATTATATGAAGCTTTTTTATGCTTTTCAAACTCAATATCGCATGAGTGTTTGTTATAAAGTGTGGCTCGTCTGAAGGGGTCTTGCATCATATTTTCTTTTTCCCACCATCTTACTAAAGGACTCCAATTATCAACAAAAGTATATTCAAAAATCTGCCTCATACATGCTGTGTTAAATACTTGATCCCAATGAGCACTTGCTTGTAGGAATGGTAGTTCCGTAACAAGATATTTATACTTATTATTCATTAAATATATTGCAATGTTACGAGCAAAGCAGCTTCCCATTGATGAAATTGATGTGCTTTTATTTATTAATGGTGCAACAACATTTTGTTTTCTAAAAAAATCAGTATCTAATTTAGCTTCAGGATGTTTTTGATGAGCATAATGTGTAAAATCCCATATTGTTTTTCTCATAGCGTCACGATATTTACCGTATGGATTTTCAGGCACATGTATAGGAGAATCAAGTTTTGAATAGCAATTAGTTACTTCAGAAATGATATTAGATTCAGCACCTTTAGCAATAAGATATGGAATCATATAGTAATAAGGTGATATGTCTGCTTCATATCCGCCATATTCAATATGTCTATCATCAGGTATATAGCATATTAATCCATTAGTATTTCCAAGAATAAAAGTAGTATCTGGGGAATCTGTCAATTTTTTAAGATTTATTCCAATGCTTGATACAGGAACTGCTGGAAAACAGATAAAAGTAGAGCTATTTCCAATAGATACAACCTGTATATCTAATGCAAGAGCATTTGGAAAATCACCCAAAGGATATGTTAGGGAGAGTCTTGATGCCCACTCTCTAACAACAGGTTCAGATAAAGGATCATTTTTAAGCAGATTAATTTGATTGATATCAGGAATCTTTTTCAACCTCAAATAGATAGTTTTGCTGATAGATGATATCTTAGATTCAGTTAACGGCATCATAAGTGAATAATCGCTATCCAAAACTGATTGAATAGACTGAGCCATTACTCTTCCATTTTTTTGAGCATCTTCTAATCGGCTGCAAAGCACTTTTTCCCCATCAAAAGCTGATGATTCTCTTATATCGCCAGATGCCCCTTGAAGATACATGACATGATCTACCTTACCAGTTTTGATAAGCTCTTCTCTGAAATATCCTGGGAAATCGGCAGAAATATTGTTTTCATCTCCAATTCCTGTCGGCTGACAACCATGATTGACCATTATAATTTTTTTGTTACTTTGGTTAAGCTCAAACATAAGAAACGGAGTGTGTTGATCGTAATTCCCTGTTGGATTAGGCTGAAACTTTATATTGCCGCTATTGTCAAGAATACTATTTACACCTATGCTGACATCTGTCTTTCCTGAATAGATGTATGACTCCTCAAGGTTATCATGAAGCATTGAGATTGAATTGCCTACAATACCCGCAATTTCCATTGCATACTCTTTAAAAAATGGACCCATCGTCCGGAATGTATGAGACAATGTTCCGGGAGCATAGTGTGTATGTGAAGCATTAAGAATTATTCTCTCTGGAGGAATTCCCCATCCAGTGGCTGTCTTTCTGACAAGTTCAACCATCTCACTTCCAAATCCAAAAATGTCTGCTGAGACAAACAAAAATCGTGTGTAGTGTTCATCTTCAATTAAGAGCATCTGCATTTTTAAAGGAGAACCAACACCAATGGCTTTTCTCTCTTTTCCAGCCATTCCCTGAAGATAAACAGGATTGGCATCTGATATTTTAGGCGTGATATCAACCTCTGCAAACGCGGTTCTAAAAAAAGCTGGGGTTATATTCTGAGATTTGTTAGATTCTATAACAGCAGAAGCAGAAGATTGGTTGTGGGCGGGTTGCCTGTTTAAAGCAGGTTGAGTAATCTCCTCTAATGTTTGGAAATTATTCATTTTTATCTTTTTGATAGCATCTAAATACTGACTATCATCAGTTAGAATCCACGCAATATTAAAAGAGGATAGAGCAATAGTTATGCCTTGTTCTGTTTTATCCTGCTGTTGTGCAAGCATATTATATGCTGATGCAAGTTCTGATGCACCTTTTATGCTTTCAAGCTGATGCTCAAGGTAGGTTGTTAAAATAAAAGAGGATATTTCAAGAAATTTTCTGCTTTGGTTTTGTGTTAGCAGAGACTCTGCCATACTCACAAGAAATGTAAGAGCAATGTTTTTATAATCAGACGGCTGCTCATTTTCTGTCTGCGCTTTTAGTTGGAATTTCAGCTCTTCCCATAACTTTGCAAAATGATCCGTGTTATTAATTTGAATATATGCAATGAGCAGCCAGCATTTAACTGAAAATATTGCTGATTGAGATGTGGTTGATATTATGCGGTTGTTCTCTTGATTGGTCAGCCCGATATTATTATTTTCATTTTGCTGAATCAATTTAAGATAAGATTCTCCGCCTTTAATTATAAAAGATGGATCATTTAAAAAATATCCTGCACATGCAAGATCATAAAGCAGATCAATGTCATCTGGCAGTTTTTCCAACCCCTCTTTAATTATATCAAGAGCTTCATTGTAATTTTTTTGACTGATTAGAGCTAAGGCAAGTATGTGGTAAATTGAATAATAAAAACTCAGATCGTTGTTGCTTTTATCGCTATTATTTTTAATACGCTGCAGAAGAGCCAAGCATTTTTTAGCATACTCAATGCCGTTGTTTTCATCTTTCACGTTCATATATAATTGGCTTAGATAAAAATATGCAGGATAGTCATCAGGATTTGTTTCGACTTTTTTAAGTAGTAAATTTATCGTCTCTCTGCATTTATCTTGTATATTACTGCCTGAAAGTTCATCTCCAGCATCTATAAGGTTTTTTATGCTGTTCAGAGATTCAGCAGCCATTGGTTCGTCAGGCTTGATGTTTATAGGTGGGGCTATTTTGCGGTTCTTTTTTTTTTTCATAAATATGTTTTCCCGTAGGCTTATGTGAATTGATTAATTTGTTTCCAGCCAGTTTTCACATTTTAATCCCTTGATTCGCTCGAAATGTTTAGTGTTGTCAGTTACTACAACCATTTGACTAATCATAGCTGTAGCTGCAATAAGTATATCAGCATCTTCTACCAGCCTTCCTTCTATCCTCAACTCATCATAAATATCGGCAGCCTTTTCAGCTATTAAAGAATCAATCTCTTCAATATTGCATTCGGACATAAATTCGTTAAATGCTTTAATTTTTTTCAAGTTGGAAAGAGCTTTTATCCCTCGTATTATCTCGTAATATGTAATAACGCTGATCGTTAATGTATCATGAGTATTTAAATACGCCTTAACTTTTTGAACAACTGATTCCTCTCCACGCATAAAAGCAGAAATGATATTAGTATCAATAAGGGCTTTTCTCATAATTTAACTTTCCGTCCGCCAAACATATTTCGTCTCTGGATTGCATTTGTAAAAATTTCACTCTCTTCATCTGTCAAATCTTTAAGCATACCAGCATATTTTATAATATTTGGACTGATTCTATTTTCTTTTGTAGTTAAAAATTCTCTTTTCATAAAGTGAATCATCTTAAGAATTTTTACCATATCATTTTTGTTAAGCCCTTTAACTTCATCAAGCAGTTTTTGTTCGTTTATATTATTTTTATTTACCAACATTATAGATAGCCTCTCTATCTGACCTCAGTAGAAAATAGTAAATACTAAAATATGACGTTTGTTTGATTTAATTTTACTTAATTTTACGTCTTATGTTCAGGTGAATATATAATAATATCAGTGGCTTTTTCAAGTTCTGAAATATCATTTTGAAGAATGGAAAAGAGTTTATTCATGAAAGTTTTATCCCTTTTTCAAGAGCTGTCTGTGCAAAAGGTTCGGAAGGATTATCAACAATTATCAGGTCAATCTTTTGCTCTTCAAGAGAGTTGAATATCGTTTTTTTAATGCGTAATTTTCCGTCAAAGTCTATGATAGTTGATAAGACAAGAATATCAATATCGCCGCCAAGCTCTTTATCATCAACCCGTGAACCAAAAAGATAAATTTCTGCCTCATTATCCTCATCTTTTACCGCATTGACGATTGTTTTTTGTTCAAAAGCATTGAGTCTCATTACCACCTTAATTTTTTAATTTCTGCTCATTATAAATCTCAGTAAGAGATTCGATATATTTATTATCTTCGGTCAATCCCCATGCAATATTAAGGCATAATGAAGAGATAAAAAAGCCTTTTAGGTTTTTAGGCTGTTTTTTTGCAATTACATCATAGCCATTAGCGATTATCTTGACATTATCAATAACTTTTATAGAAGTAGTGATAGCTTGTTCAAAAAGCTCAACAGTTATATCAAGGAAAAAGTCGCTTAATCCTTTTTTCAGCAAAAACTCTGCTATAACAACTATTGTATCCTCTGGGATATCTCTATAATTTTGAATTAAATCAAGATATTTTGAGATAGCTGTTTCAAGATTTTCATAATCTTCATCTTTTCTCAGACAAAAAATAAGGTATTGAAGGATATGTTTTTGGCTGTTTATCTCTAATTTATCTATATTTTCAAATAGATATAAAACTGCTTTTTTAATAAAATCCCATGCCTCTTTCCGCTCAAGATTTACAAGAAGCTCTCTTAGAAAAGATGGTTTATTGAGCAGAAGATGTCTGTTTCTCTCCCACACCTTTAATGCCTCATTCAACCGCTCTTTTGCTATATAACCGCTCATAAGCCAATACTCTACAGTAAGCTGGATAGCCTCTGATGTTGAGAAAACAAACCTTGTGCCTGCCCGCAGATATTTATTCCGGAACTCATCAACCACCCTTAAATAGTTCTCTGCACCTTCGACAACCAAATCGAAATTATTGCTGAAAACTCCGATACAGGCAAGATCGTAATAGAGATCAATTTCGTCAGGCAGCAACTTCAGCCCTTTTCTGATAGTATCAATGGCAATATCATATTGAGATAGTGCGATATATGACATGGTAATGCTGTGGTAAAGAGAGTAGTAAAATGAGATATCAATACCGCTTTTCTTCTCTGACGGCAGAATATCAAGGCAGTGCCGGGCATATTTAATCGCCTGCTCTGGCTGCTCCATCTGCATATATACCTGACACAGATAAAAGTATGCTGCATAATCATTTGGATCAATGTCAATTCTTTTCAGCAGAAGAGATGATGTTCTTTTATATTTTGCCTGCATCTGCGGAGCCGGAAGAGCATAACCATAATGAAACATATTCAAATCCATCTCTGTTACTTTGCCTGAATAGTATGCTGTGTTGTGGACAATTCCTCTATATTCAACTCCGACCCTGTTTCTAAAAATTCTGGCACTTTTGGCAACTGTTGACACATTGCCTTTAGCATCTTTATCTAAAAGGTTGATAAGAAAGCAGTGCAGCTCTTTTGGTGCTTTGGCAAGCCTCTTTTTAATATCTTCTTTTGTCAGATGATAGGCATCTAACTCTTCATCAGCATCAATAATTAAAAACCAGTCAGAAGTTACATAACTGATAGATTGATTGCGGTGCTTGCTGAAATCCTGCTCCCACGGATGGTGATATATCTTTGCACCAAAAGATTCGGCAATTGCAACAGTAGCGTCTGTAGAGCCTGTGTCAACAACTATTATCTCATCAACAATATGCTTGATGCTGTTTAAACACCTTGCGAGCATCTCCTCTTCATTTTTAACCATCATACATGCAGATAGTGTTAAACCCTTTTTTTTCATAACTGTTTTCCCGATTATTTGAGTTAGCATAAGTAAAATGTTTATAATTTACAACCGCTTTGAGTCGATTCGCAAAAGTCATAAAAGAACTGTAGAGACGCATGGGTGTGAGTCTCTACAGTTTTGATTACTCTAAATAATGCTGGATTTATGAATATTTATGACTATTTTATGACTGTTGATGGTACAAATACTATTTAAATTTTGCTGTCCATAATTTTAAAGCTGCAAGCTGCTGTTTTACAAGTTCCTGAATCTGAGGATCAACAAGATTGCCGTCACCGTCAAAACTGCCTGTAAACGCATTGGAGAAAACTTCTGGGCTATTGAGTATATGAAGATTCAAATAGACTCCGACTTGACGCAGATGATACTGTGCTCTTGAAGTTCCCATTCCTCCGCCTGCACCCATAATTGCTGCTGGTTTTCCTGATAAAACAGCGTTTTCAGGCTCTCGTGAAACCCAATCTAAAGCGTTCTTAAGTGCCGGAGCTATTGAGTAGTTATATTCAGGACATGCTAAAATAAGTGCATCAGCCTGTTTAATTTGATCTATCAGAGTCTTAACAGAGGCTGGTTTTTCAGATATATCAGCATTGTAGAAAGGTACAGAAGAGATATCTGCAATCTCAATTATAACCCCTTCAGGGGCATTTTCCTTTGCATATCGAAGCAGACCCATGTTTGTCGATTGTTTACCTAAACTTCCACAAATTGCAACTACCTTAAGTGTATTCATATGCTCTCCTTTTTTTGTTTGTATTAATAATGATAAGTCTTCTTATCCTTTAATATGGTACAGTAAAACCATAACTATGTAAACATATTACAGATTTGACAAACAAGCAACTGGAAATAATGGGAAAATGTTTATCTTTGCGACATTTAAGAGCAAGATATCTGCCGTAAATATAGTTTGCGGGCAATTATTAATGTCATTTGACCGACAAAACGTATCAATATTATTTGGGTAATTAAAGTTTCCCGATTGCCTTCTTTCTTGATTTTATAACTTTTTTCATATATCAAATTAACTAATTAGTCCTCCTTGATACCTAAGCATTATAAGGGAGAAATATATATTCTAAGTATAAAATATTTAATAGAAAAAAGGAGTTAAAAATGCCGATATTTGAGTTTAAATGTTCAGATTGTAAGGAGTTCTTTGAGGTACTTTTTATGAGCGGTGATGATGAAAAAGAGATAAAATGCCCCAAATGTTCATCTTTTGCTGTAGAAAGAGTTGTTAGTGCAACAAACTATGTTATGGGAGGGGCTGCTGTAAGTAAAAGTGAGACGGTTGGAAAACAGACAAGAAACTGTTCGAGCGGCTCTTGCACAACATACACAGTACCGGGTGAGACAAGAGGTTGAGCAAGATAATATGTTGTGCTGATAAGCATAACCTGAAATTTTAAATTAAAGATATAAACAGCTTTATATCTATTAAAGCTGCGTTTAAGGAGAGAAAAAAAGAATGAGTGAATTTGCAACACTGTTTCTTGACGGTAAAGAGTATAGACTTCCTGTAATTATTGGAACTGAGGGGGAAAAAGCTATTGATATAAGAAGGCTGCGTCAGGAGACTGGACATATTACCTTTGACCCGGGCTTTGCTAATACCGGCAGTTGTCAGAGTTCTATTACCTTTATGGACGGAGAAAAGGGTATATTGAGATACAGAGGTATTCCGATTGAACAGCTTGCTGAAAAATCTACCTTTGTGGAGACCGCCTATCTTCTTATAAACGGCTATCTTCCTGACAAAGATGCTCTTAGAAAGACGAGCGTTATGCTTAATGACTTCTCTCTTCTTCATGAAGATATGAAGTTCTTTTATCAAAATTTTCCAAGCAAAGCCCACCCTATGGGTATTTTGTCTGCTATGGTAAATGCACTCAGAAGTTTTTATCCTGAACTTATTGATTTAGAAGAGGATGTAAACAGCACTTTTTTGCGTATTATATCAAAGGTGCGGACAATGGCTGCCGTGGCATACAAGATTTCAAGAGGTCATGCTACTGTTTATCCAAGACCAGACTACTCATATTGTGCAAATTTTCTGCACATGATGTTTGACAATCCTGTGATTCCGTATAAAATAGATCAAGACCTTGTAGATGCTCTTAATACATTCTGGATACTTCATGCAGATCACGAACAAAACTGCTCTACAGCAGCAGTAAGGGTTGTCGGAAGTGGTAAGGTCAATATCTATGCTGCTCTTTCTGCTGGTATCTCTGCTCTTTGGGGACCTCTGCACGGCGGGGCAAATCAGGCAGTCATTCAGATGCTTGAAAATATGGAAAAAGATAACCTTTCACCCACTCAGGTAATTGCAAAAGCAAAAGATAAAAACGATCCTTTTAAGCTCATGGGGTTTGGTCACAGAGTATATAAAACTTACGATCCAAGGGCAAAAATAATGAAGAAAATGTGCCATAAGGTTCTAAATAAACTCAAGATTCAAGACCCTTTGCTTGATATTGCAATGGAGCTTGAAGAGGCAGCATTGAATGACTCCTATTTTCAAGATAAAAACCTATACCCAAATGTAGATTTTTACAGCGGCATTGTATTGCGTGCTATGAGAATTCCTACAAAGATGTTTACAGTTATGTTTGCAATTGGAAGGCTTCCGGGCTGGATTGCACAGTGGAGAGAAGATGCTCTTGATCCTAACCAGAGAATAAGCAGACCAAGGCAGGTTTATATGGGTGAAAATATTAGAGATTATATCCCGATGGAAAAAAGATAGCTTTTTATTATAACATATAATACAGGAGGTCACTTTGTGATATCAAAACATGCGTTACGTATTATTTTTGTAGTGTTAAGTGTCGTAGCAGCAGCAGGAGTCGGGTTGGCGGTAAAAGCACAATTAATACCTGAATCATTCGGTCTTTATGGCTCATACAGAGCAGATGCAATTGAAGAAGAGGCTCAAAAAGTTGTAAGGCATGGTACAAACAGATCATGTTTTGAGTGCCACCCGTATGAGGCTAAAATTCACCTCGAAGGCGATCACAAAACAATCTCCTGTGAGTTCTGCCACAGCACATACTCAGATCATATAACCAATGGTAAAAAAAGTGCTGCTCTGCCTGTAAAAAAAGGGGAGGAGATTACAACCCTCTGTTTGCGATGCCACAACACTGAGATCAAGGCAAGATCGACAATAGTAATAAAGACAGTCGGAATGCCTGACCATCTTAAACAGCAGAATGTAAAATTGACCCACACCTGCAACCAGTGCCATCATGTTCATGCCCCGCTTAAATATATAAATGAAGCCAAGAAAATTACTGGTTTGATGGAGGAGAAATCGTGAAAATAGAGCACTCTTCACACATTACAGCTAAAAAAGATTCGTCTGTTTCATCAAAAATAAACTTAACAGAAATTAAAGGCAAATTTCAACAAGCTCCGCCTGATATGGATAAGAGAGATTTTATTAAAAAAGTTCTAAATGGAGCTATAGCAGGCTCGCTTTTTCTTGTATTTCCTTTAAACACAACTGGAATAGAGTCTCAAAACGGGATATCTCCTTCTGATGCTGATGTAAAATTGCCAGAAGAGATTCCGGGAATAAAAAATCAGCCGTACGATATTCATAAACAGAATTTTGCATTTATCGTTGATATTACAAGGTGCATCGGCTGCGGCTCGTGCTGTGTTGCCGACAAACGTGAGTATAATGTTCCTGACGGCAACTACCGAACATGGGTTGAGCGTTATGTCAAAGATTTTGATGATCAAGTGTATGTTGACTGCCCGAACGGTGGTTTAGACGGCTATCAAAAGCCGCGAGATGATATCCCCATTAACGCACGAGACACATTTTTTGTTCCAAAGCTCTGCAATATGTGTCAGGAGGCTCCGTGCGTCCAAGTCTGCCCCGTAGGTGCAACATTTATCTCACCAGATGGTTTTGTTCTTGTTGACAGTGATAGATGTGTCGGCTGCGCATACTGCATTCAGGCTTGCCCGTACTCTGTAAGATTTTTGCATCCTGTCCACAAAACTGTTGAAAAATGCACATGGTGTTATCACCGCATCAGAAAAGGGCTGCTGCCGGTCTGTGTTGAAGTCTGCCCGACTGGTGCAAGAAAATTTGGCAGCTTAAATGATGAAAATTCTGAAGTCTATAAAATACTAAAAGGTCCGGGTGTATTAACAGTCTTAAAACAGTCAATGGGAACGCTTCCTGCTCTCTACTATATGGGACAGCGTCTGGAGGTGGTCTGATGAATCCTGCTCTTTATGAAGCTTCTAATAATCTCTCCCACGGGGCATCAATGCTGCTTTCAAATTATGTCTTTCCAAACGATCTGCATGTCCACTGGAGCATGATGATTGTTCTATACCCATATATTACAGGGCTTGTTGATGGAGCTTTTATCATTGCTGCACTCTATTATCTGTTTGATGTTAAAAGCCTAAAGCCCGTTGCAAGGTTTTCTCTTCTTTTTGCATTTGCATTTCTCTGCTGTGCCACTTTGCCGCTTCTTCTCCACCTTGGAAGACCAGAGAGAAATTTTAATATGCTTCTGACTCCAAGCCCAAGCTCTGCAATGGCTGGCTTCGGCTATATTTACGCTGTTTCAATGGGTGTTCTCTCGTTTATCGTCCTTTTTGTCTATCGTCCTGATTTGGTTGAACGGGGGCAAAACGCCAAAGGTTACATGAAACTCTTATATCGTGCCTTAACGTTTGACAGTGATGATCTCTCTGAAAAAGCTCTTAAACTTGACGGAAAAATCATCCGTTTTCTTGTCGGGCTTGGAATACCGGTTGCAGCGGTTCTTCACGGTTATGTTGGATTTATATTTGGAGGAGTTAAGGCAAATCCAACATGGTCAACCCCGCTTATGCCTGTAATTTTTCTATTTTCTGCCTGTGTGTCTGGTATTTCTGCAATTGTTCTTGCATATATTGTGATAAGAAAAATAGGCGGTCTTTCAATTGATACTGATTGCATCAAAACCTGCATCAAAACTTTAACAGGATTTTTTATCCTTGCGTTCTCGTTTGAGATGCTTGAGGTCTTTTCCCACTCATACCTGAAAACAGGATACCACCACATGGTTGAAGGGCTTTTGAACGGTCCGCTTGCAGGCTCATTCTGGCTCTGGCAGGTAAAGATATGCTCTGGAATACCGCTGATACTTTTAGGAGTTATGGCTTTTGTCAGAATGAAAGACTCAATATACTTATTAATTTCAGGAGTTGTGTCTGCAATTTTGCTGCTTCAGGTTTTTATCATGCGTTGGAATATTGTTATCGGCGGGCAGCTTATGTCAAAAAGTGCAAGAGGATATACTGTATTTCATCCAGAGTGGTTTGATAAAGAGGGAATTTTAGCTGTAATTGTAATAATGCTTATACCGTTTGCAATACTTTACGTGCTTGGAAAGATTTTTCCGTTCTGGGCAGAGGAGAACAAAAGATTGAGTTGATGAAACAAGAACAAGATAACAATTTTAATCCTGTGCATCAGAGTTTATATCCTTGATATTTAAACAGCCCTCCAAGGCTGGAAATTTCATAGAATCTTATCCAGAAAGCAAACCCTATCCAGGATTACTGATTGCTTACGCTGATGAAGAAATCTCAATTCATGTTGTTGTCAGTTGGGATAGTGGAAGTGATTTTGCTTATGTAATAACAAGTTATATTCCTGATGATATTCATTTTGAAAAGAACGGTAACACAAGAAAAAAGGGGACAAAATGACTTTTTCAAAAGGCTGTCCATATTGCGGCGGAATGATTGAAGACGGTACAACTACTTTTACAGTAGATAAAAAGAGTGTTCTTGTAGTTGTGCGCGGTGTGCCTGCTCATATTTGCCAGCAGTGCGGAGAAACATGGATTATGGATAATATAGCCGAAGAGCTGGAAGGCTATATTGTAAGTGCTGAAAAAAACAACAGACAGTTTGAAGTGGTAAGTATGGCAGCGTGAAAATATAGTCTTAATCATGGATTGGCAGAGGATTTAACACATCAGCATGGCAAGCATGTTGTAATAATAACAATCACAAACAGGAGGGAATTAGAATGATGTTTAAAAAAGCGTTTACCATTTTTTCAGCCGTGAGTCTCATGGCATCTGGAACAGCCTTTGGATTAACACAAGAATCTTTTGATGTTAAAAATCCAAAGGTTCAGGAGATGAATAAAAAATGTATTACCTGCCATCTAAAAGAGAATAAATCATTAGTCAAACAGTGGGAAGCCTCTGCCCATGCAGCAGCAAAAGAGGGGCAGGTCGGCTGTTACAACTGCCATGCAGCAGAACAAGGAGATGAGACCGGTTATATGCACGAAGGAGCGTTTATTAAAGCAATACTTTCGCCGAATGACTGCTCAAAATGCCATGAGCCGGAAGCAAAAGAGATGGGTATTTCCCACCATGCAACTGCTGGTGAAATAATGGCATCTCTTGATAATATGCTTGCAGAGACTATCGGCGGAATGCCGGATAATAAAGCCAATATGCACAGCGGCTGCTGGCAGTGCCACGGCTCTATCGTCACATTGAAGCGTGATAAAGATGGCAAAACTTTGAGATCAAAGACAGACGCACCTCAGATGGATCATAATACTTTTCCAAACTCAGGAATCGGGCGTATTAACCCTGACGGCTCAAAAGGCTCCTGCAATGCCTGCCATCCTAAACACTCATTCAGGGCAAGTGCTGGAAGACAGCCTGAAAACTGCGGAAAATGCCATCTTGGACCAGATCATCCGCAAAAAGAGATTTATGAAGAGTCAAAACATGGTATTGCATATGCCACATCAGATAAAAATGCAGGACCTGAGGGCATGAACATAATGAAAGACGGGCATTGGATTCTTGGAGAAGATTACAACGCAGCTCCGACCTGTTCAACATGCCACATGGGTTCTTACGTAAAACTCAACGGTGCTGTTGCTAAAAACAGCCACAATGTGGGCGATAGAATTTCATGGAATTTAAGAGCACCAATATCTTCAAAATTGAATCGTATAACCTTTACTGACGGTAGCGTAACTGATGTAACAGGAGATATTCCCCCAAGGGCTGGTCAGAAGCTGACTGCAAAATCTTACGTAAGAGAAGGCGATCAACTGGTTAAGGTAATGGCAGAAAAGACCATTGAAAGCGTAGTATCTTGGCAGGAGAGACGTGCTAAAATGCAGGAGGTTTGTAAATCTTGTCATGGAATCAACCATATTAATGACTTCTACAGCCAGTTTGATGAGCTTGTAACGCTTTACAATGTTAAATTTGCAAAACCCGGAACTGAGCTTATTGATATGCTTACTAAAGATGGCATTCTCAAAAACAGCGGATTGCAGCATAAACTCGGCTATACTTGGTTTGAGGTTTGGCATCATGAAGGTAGAAGGGCAAGAATGGCTGCTGCAATGCAGGCACCTGATTATACACACTGGCACGGACTGTACGAGGTATCACGAAATTTTTACCACGAATTTTTACCGGAAGTTCAAGAGCTTGCAGACCATGCAGGGCAGGGTGAAAAATATAAGAAATATATAACAGACCTGCTTGCAAAACCTGAACATATCTGGATTAAGACAGGTGGAAATGAAGAGACAATGAAGCTGATTAAAGAGGAGCGTAAACTTCGTTATAATCAGTAATTCTTAAAAATATACTCAAGCGGTAATAGCTTGAGCTTTTTATATTTAAGTATAGTCATAAAAAAAATATAGCACCACAACTAAATAAAATGCCCGGAACAAACAAACTATTTTGTTCAGGGCATTTTTATTTTAACTTAAATCTAACATGAATCTAATGCTCTCCTAATGTTTGTGGTTTAGAGTCGTGAATCTAAAGTTAGTAAATTAAAGATTGGGACTCTTAAGACAATCTGACAACAGGAGAGATCATGGTATTAAACAATAATATATGGTTAGATAGAATTTCCAAGGTTGATTTTGCATTTCAGCCTATTGTTAATGTTCATACCGGTGTCTGTTATGGATATGAGGCACTTTTACGCAATTATAAAGAGGCTGGATTTGAGACTATAGACAGCTTTTTTAACCAAGCGTACTCTAACAAGATGCTGCATAACATTGATATGGCTCTTCGCAGAAAAGCAATTCATAAATTCTCATTATTATCAAATGAACAGCCGGTAAAACTTTTCTTTAATCTTGACAGCCGTATTTTAGAATCTGGAGACTATGAGTTCGGCAATACTTCAAAAATTTTACACGAACATAACTTACCTAAAGATACAATTTGTTTTGAGCTTTCTGAAAAGTATGAGTTTGTAAATCCAAGAGAGGTGGCAAAAGTTCTTAAAACATACCGCTCTCAAGGTTTTAATATTGCAATGGACGACTATGGAGTCGGTTTTTCAGGATTTCAGATGCTCTACTATGCAGAGCCAGAATTTATAAAAATCGACCGTTTTTTTATTCAAGATATTGAAAGAGATACTAAAAAAAGACTTTTTGTATCCAATATCGTCAATATTGCCCATCTGCTTGGCGTTGTTGTTATTGCAGAGGGTGTTGAGACTGAAAACGAATATTTTATATGCCGTGAGCTTGGATGCGATTTAGTTCAAGGATACTTAGTACAAAGACCGCAGACAGCTATTGAAAATCTTACATTATACTACGAGCATATTCATCTTCTAAACAGGCGTGATAGAAGAAAAGTATCAAAAGATCAGTGGCTTATAAGTGCAGAGATGGAGTATATCGAAGCTGTTTCTCAAGAGAGCCATGCTCTTGCTGTATGTGAAAAATTCAGAGAAAAAAAGAACAGTACCTTCTTTCCAGTAGTAAATTCAAATCAAGAACCAATAGGCATTATCAGAGAAAACAGCTTTAAAGATTACACATATTCTCAATTTGGAAGAGAGCTTCTGAGAAATCCTGCATTTGGAAAGGATTTAAGCAGGTTTGTAACCAAATTTCCTGTTGCAGATGTACATATTCCAGTTGAAAAAATTCTTGAAATTTATTCCCAATATTCCAATGCAATAGAGGGAATCATAATTGTTGAAGATATGAAATATGCTGGATTCTTAAGTGCCCCCTCTTTATTGAAAATCTTGAATGAAAAAAATCTTTCAGCAGCAAGAGATCAAAATCCGCTGACCAAACTTCCCGGAAATACCCGTATATATGAGTATATTTCACAATCCCTTAAAAATAGAGATAATAAGTATATCTTGATCTATTTCGATTTTGACCACTTCAAGCCCTATAATGATAAATACGGTTTTAGAAACGGGGATCGGGTTATCTTATATTTTGCTGATATTTTAAGAGGTTACGCTAATGCCCCAACCCGTTTTTCAGGTCATATCGGAGGGGACGATTTTTTCATGGGTATCCACAATGAAAATTTTTCAGATGTTTATGCAGAGATGCTTCAACTGGCTCAAAAATTCAAAAAAGATGTTGAAAGTTTCTACGACAGTGAAGCTATCAGCAACGGCTTTACAGTTTCTACTGACAGAGATGGAAAAATTAGAAAATTTGATCTGCTATCAGTGAGTATTGTGATGTTGGAAATTCCTGCAAATCGTCCCCGTATCTATCTAACTGAAGAGATAAGCAAGTGTTTAGCCACCCTTAAAAGCATGGCAAAAAAGAGTGCTGATCATGTTTATCATACAAATATCTATCAACTTGAGGAGCTTTTAAACCAGCAGCTATTGTCAGATAAGCCTCATGTTGTGGGTGCATTAAACGGACTTGGTGCATTAAATAACTTTACCCCGGTTAGAAGCATTGCTGAATTAAACAATGTTGTCACCTTTAATAAATCTGATGACCAATCTTTGCTTTGTGCAAATATGCTTTAAATGTTGGATAAAACGTAAGTTCTCAATAAGTCAGGGTTAATGTTTAGGAACTTCGGAAAAAATTTAAAAAAAACAAGTTGAAAGCCCTTGCAAAAAGAGTTCTGACTACTAATTTTATACCATATTTATTTGAGTTGAACAATTGAAGACCTTTATAGAAACTTTGGAGAGTTTTATGGTTGTAGAAATTCCAAAAATTGCTGATATCCCGTTTGAAGAGCAAACTCCATTGGTGTTAATGCTTCTGGAGTTATTGAATGCACTGTATGAGGAAAATCAGCTTCTTCGAGATGAGATTGCCCGCCTTAAAGGTGAAAAACCAAAGCCGAGCATAAAACCCTCAGTGCTTGAGCCCCGTTCTAAAAAAGAGAGTAAATCCTTAACTAAACGCCCCGGTTCTGCAAAACGAGATAAAACCAGAAACCTTGAAATACATGAAACTGTGAAAGTCAAGCCGGAGAATCTTCCTTCAGGAAGTACCTTTAAAGGTTATAATGACTTTGTAGTTCAGGGTCTTCACATCAAACCATTCAATGTACGATACCGTTTAGAAAGATGGGAATCCCCTGATGGTCAATCGTTCATCGGCAGACTTCCTGCAGAGCTGAACGGAAGCCATTTCAGTCCAGAACTGAGGAGTTTTATCCTTTATCAATATTATCATGCCCATGTTACTGAGCCGATACTGCTTGAGCAGCTGCATGATATAGGTATAGAAATTTCCTCAGGTCAGCTCAACAACATTATAATTGAAGGACATGATTCATTTCATGAAGAAAAGGATGCAATCCTCAAAGCAGGGCTTTCGGTCTGCCCATACATCAATGTAGATGATACCAACGCCCGCCACGAAGGAAAAAACGGCTATTGCACCCATATCGGCAACGAACTTTTTGCAACCTTTCATAGTACGGACAGCAAAAACAGGATAAATTTTCTCAAAATCCTGCGAGCTGGTCATACGGATTATGTAATTAACGCAAGTGCTCTGTCATATATGATGTCTCAGGGACTTGCACAAGAACCACTTTCCCGCATAACCACTCAACTATTGACAGTGTTCGAAAACGAAGACTCATGGAATGAGTCCCTCAAATCACTTGGTATTGAAAAAGAACAACACATTCGGATTATCACAGAAGGGGCACTTATTGGAAGTCTTGTTGAAAATGGTTTCAACACCAATATGGTCATTTTAAGTGATGATGCCGGGCAGTTCAATGTTCTAATTCATGCCCTTTGCTGGATTCATGCCGAACGTCTCATCAATAAGCTGATTGGTCTCACTGATGACCAAAAACAGGCTGTAAAATCCATCCAGTCAGAGCTATGGGACTTGTATGCCTCTCTCAAAAAGTTCAAAGAGAACCCAGAGCAGCAAAAAAAAGCCGGCATCGAGGCTCGATTCGATGAAATTTTCACAAAGGAGACATGTTTTGCCTCACTAAACAACGTATTGAAACGAATTCATCGAAATAAGCCTGAATTACTCAGAGTTCTGGATTTTCCGGAACTGCCTCTCCACAATAATCTCAGTGAAAATGACATACGGGAATATGTCAAACGCAGGAAGATCAGCGGTTCAACCAGAAGCGGCTTAGGACGACAATGCAGAGACACTTTCACAAGTTTGAAAAAAACTTGCCGCAAGCTCAATATCTCTTTTTGGGATTATCTCAAAGACCGATTATCCGGTTTTAATGCTGTTCCATTTCTTCCCGATGTTATAACAATCAAAGCTCAGGAAATTTTCGCTTAACCTATTCAGCATTGCTAATGCTTACCCTGACTTAGGAATAAGAATTTAATAACTCCCGAAACTGATTATATGTGTATTGACGCT
>CAZIJN010000016.1:0-83151 GCA_964539635.1 uncultured Desulfobacterales bacterium
GAGTAGGTCTCCGCCGGATTATCTTACCTTATATTTTTATAAAAAACTCAATACACAAAAAGCCAAACAGATTAGATATAATTATCTTTATACCTAACCCGTTTGGCTTTTTTTGTCTCTTTTTATCTTTTGTTGTTTAAGCAGCTCATTATTTTAATCTTGTTATTTGTCTCTTTTGTATTTGCCTCCTTTTTCCATTCTTTTAAACTTTTGATTCTTTCTGCCTTTTCAAATCATCATAAAATAAAAAATCATGAGCGTGCTGTAACCTTTCTGTAACTGCTGCTGTGGTATGAGATAATAGTTTCAGAAGGTTTTAAAAATCATAAAATATTATGAAGATATTGCACAGATTATCCAATAATAATTGCTAATAAGCGTGATTAACCAGAGCTATAAAATTAATCAGTTCAGCATGTTAATACTCATTGGAAAAGGAGAAAATCAATGGATTTAAACAGGAGAGAGTTTATACAGGTCACCAGTGCCACTGCTGCGGGTCTTGCGGTCAGCGGTCTGGGGTTTGACCTGATGCCGGTTAAAGCACATGCCCAGATGCTAAAGACTAAATATGCCAAAGAGACAACAACAATCTGCTGCTACTGTGCAGTTGGGTGCGGTGCGATTGTCCACACAAGCAACAGAGGAGATGGGCGAGTCATCAATATTGAAGGAGACCCTGATCATGTAATCAACCGGGGTTCTCTGTGTCCTAAAGGAGGCTCGCTCAAGCAGTTGGTTGAGAATGAGAACAGATTGCTGAAACCTATGTATCGAGCACCGTTTTCAGACAAATGGCAGACTGTATCATGGGATTGGGCATTAGAAAATATTGCCCATAGAGTTAAAGCTACAAGAGATGCTTCTTTTCAAACTAAAAACTCTAAAGGTCAAGTTGTAAATCGTACTACTGCCATTGCATCTGTTGGTTCTGCTGCAATGGATAATGAGGAGTGCTGGACATATCAGGCAATGCTGCGTGCCTTAGGGCTTGTGTATGTTGAACATCAGGCTCGTATCTGACACAGCGCAACTGTAGCGGCTCTGGCAGAGTCGTTTGGACGCGGTGCAATGACCAACCACTGGATTGATCTTAAAAATAGTGACTGCATTCTTATCATGGGAAGTAATGCTGCAGAAAACCATCCTATTTCATTTAAATATGTCACAGAGGCAATGCGAAATGGTGGAAAACTTATAAGCGTTGATCCACGTTTTACAAAAACATCAGCAAAAGCAGATATTTATGCCTCTTTACGTTCTGGAACTGATATAGCGTTTCTCGGCGGTATGATTAAGTATATTTTGGATAACAACCTCTATAATAAAGATTATACTGCTGAATACACAAACGCATCTTTTATTGTTGGAAAAGATTTTACATTTAAAGACGGCTTTTTTTCAGGCTACACTAAAGGAAAAGAGGGACCATCTGCTGGAAGTTACGATAAATCTAAGTGGACGTTTGAAGTTGATGAAAAGGGTGTTCCAAAGATGGACAAGACGCTTCAAGACCCAAGATGTGTATTCCAGCTTATGAAAAAACATTATGAGCGTTACACACCAGATATTGTATCATCAATAACAGGCACATCGCAAGAAGACCTTTTGACTGTTTATAAAACATACGCTGCTACTGGTGAGACAGGAAAAGCTGGTACTATCATGTATGCAATGGGTTGGACTCAGCACACAGTCGGCACTCAGATGATCCGCACAATGTGTATGATTCAGCTTCTGCTTGGCAACATGGGTGTTGCAGGCGGCGGTGTAAATGCTCTTCGCGGTGAGTCCAATGTTCAAGGTTCAACAGACCACGCTTTATTGTGGCATCTGTGGCCCGGTTATCTTAAATCACCTAAAGCATCAAATGACTCTCTTACAGCCTATAACACTAAATGGACACCCAAAAGCACAGACCCTCTATCTGTCAACTGGTGGCAGAACTATCCCAAATACACTGTAAGCCTGCTTAAATCCTTTTTTGGAGATAAGGCAACTAAAGAGAATGGCTTTGGATATTCTTGGCTTCCAAAAGCAGATGACACAGGAAGTTACTCATGGTTTGATATTTTTGATGCAATGTACAAAGAGAAGGTTAAGGGTTTTTTTGCATGGGGACAGAATCCAGCCTGCTCTGGTTCTAACTCAGGCAAGACAAGAAAAGCACTTGAAAAACTTGAGTGGATGGTCAATGTCAACCTGTTTGATAATGAGACAGGCTCTTTCTGGCACGGTCCTGGAGTTGATCCCAAAAAGGTAAAGACTGAGGTTTTCATGCTGCCAGCGTCAGTTTCAGTTGAAAAAGAGGGCAGTATCATAAATTCAGGTCGCTGGATGCAGTGGCGTTATCAAGGTCCAAAACCAATGGGTGACAGCCGTCCTGATGGTGATATTATTATGGAGCTTTTCCATAAAATAAGAGAGCTGTATCAGAAAAATGCTCAAGGCGGCAAAAAAGGCAAAAAAGGCAAAGGAAATAAAGGCGGAGTATTCCCTGACCCAATTTTAAATCTTAAGTGGGATTATGAGACAAACGGAGCGTATGATCCTCATAAGGCAGCAAAAGAGATAAACGGCTATTTCTTAAAAGATGTTACAATAAAAGATAAACAGTATAAAAAAGGCACATTGGTTCCTAACTTTACTATGCTGCAAGCTGACGGCTCAACATCTTCTGGGAACTGGATTTACTGCGGCAGCTATACAGAAGATGGCAATATGTCAGCCAGAAGAGATACTCAAGATGCTCCAAACAATATTGGACTCTATCCAAAATTTGCATGGGCTTGGCCAGTAAACCGCCGTATCCTCTACAACCGTGCATCAATGAACCCAAAAGGCGAACCTTGGAATAAGGATAAATGGGTTGTCAAGTTTGCAGGCGAGCAAAAAGATGGTAAATGGACAACTATTAAATGGGAAGGAGATATTCCAGATGGTCCAGCATTCCCGCTTGAGAATCCTGATGGAACAAAGCGTGAAGATGGAAAAAATCCTTTTATCATGCAAAAAGATGGATATGGTCAGATATACGGACCAGGACTTGCTGATGGTCCGTTCCCTGAACACTATGAGCCGTTAGAATGTCCTGTTGAGAAGAACCTATTAAGCCCGCAGATGACCAACCCAACAGCGGTTGTATATTCTACATCTGAAGATTCACACGCAACATGCGATCCAAGATTCCCGTTTGTCGGCACAACTTACCGTGTATGCGAACATTGGCAGACAGGTCTTATGACACGTCCTCAGTCTTGGCTGATGGAGCTTCAGCCCCAGATGTTTGTTGAGATGAGCGAAGAGCTTGCTGCACTTCGTGGTATAAAGAATGGAGAGCGTGTAAAAGTTAGTAGTGCAAGAGGTTCTGTTGAGTGTACAGCTATGGTTACTAAACGCTTTAAACCGTTCAAGATTGGCAATGGTGTTGTTCATCAGGTTGGTGTTCCATGGCATTTTGGCTGGAGATGGCCCTCAACCGGTGCTGAAGAGAGTGCGAACCTTTTGACCCCGTCTGCGGGTGATCCCAATACTCGTATTCCTGAAACCAAAGCATTTATGGTCAATGTGACCAAACTATAAAGGAGGTGATCGGCATGGAAAAATCGTTTTTTATTGATACAACCATCTGTACAGGATGCAAAGGCTGCCAGATAGCGTGTAAACAGTGGCACGATCTGCCTGCTGAGAGCACTAAAAATTTAGGAACATTCCAGAATCCTCCTGATCTCTCTTTTATGACCTACAAATTGGTCAGGATGAGAGAAGAGGTTATTGAAAATAAATTCAACTGGCTCTTTTTTCCAGAGCAGTGCCGCCACTGCATTGAAGCTCCATGTCTGCAGATTGCTGAAAATCCAAAAGCAATTTACAAAGATGCTGAGACTGGTGCAATTCTCTATACTGCAAAGACATCTGATCTTGATGCTGATGCAATTATTGAATCTTGTCCTTACAACATACCAAGAAAAAGAGAAGATGGAACTCTTGCAAAATGTGATATGTGTAATGACCGCGTGCATAACGGCTTAAAACCAGCATGTGTAACTGCCTGCCCAACCGGCACAATGCAGTTTGGAGATCGTCAGGAGATGCTGGATATGGCAAATAAAAGGCTTGCAGAAGTTAAGGCAAAATTTCCCAATGCCACTCTTCTTGATCCTGATGATGTAAATGTAATCTATCTTGTTGCCCATGATCCAAAGCTATACTATGAGTATGCTGTTGCTTCAAATAACAAAGTGGAGAGGGGAATAAGCCGTAAAGTTGCTTTAAAACGTATGCTCGGACCTTTTGCTTCATTGATGAGGGTATAAGATTATCTTTTTTAAATAGGAGTCAAACAGAGGTTGAAATAATGTTTATCCCATTTAAGTTTATCTTATTTAAAACAGTGCAGAATTAAAGTTTAAGTTTCAAAAAATAAGGGCACGTTATATAGTGCCCTTATTTTTTTATGTTAAGCTACCTCATTGATCGCACAATTAAGAAGGGCACACAATTAATCGGGAGATTTTATGAATACAAAAGAGAGCGTAATTACACCAGAACAGATAAAAACAATTGCCTCGCAGCTAAAAAAGACAAGAGCAGCATATGAGCCGTTGATCGATTTTCATAGCGAGATGTTTATTGCACAAGAAGAGAGCAAAAAATATCTTGATCTTGAACCGCTTATTCTTGAACCTAAGAACGTAAAACTTAAAATAGATAGCGGCAACTCCTTAACTGATACATCTGCATTTATTGTTGATCTAAATCAGGCAGAAGAGCTTCTTGTAAAAATTTGTGATATTGCACAAAAAAGAGCTGTAGAGCTGAGAGGTTCAGCAGAAAAGATTGTTGAGTCACTCTCAAACAAGAGCTTGAACGTAAGAGAACTCTTTAATTCATTACTCCAAAATGACAGAGAAACATTTAAAAATATTGCACAGAATCTAAATTTAAATGAAGATGTTCTTGTTTTTTTTATATGTCAATCCATGCTTCCGTCAGTTGAAACATGTGCTGCTCAATTAGCCCACTATCTTCAATCAGAGAGCGATGCTGCATCTTTAGATGAACAATTTGTCTGGAACAGAGGCTACTGTCCTATCTGCGGAAACTATCCACAAATGGCATTTTTAAATCAAAGTGGTGAAAAACATCTTATCTGCTCTTTTTGTATGCATAACTGGAAAGCCTCAAGAATGGGCTGTTCTCTCTGCCAGAACAAAGAGAAAGATAAACAGCACTACTTTTTCAATGAAGAGGAGAAAGAGTACAGGGTTGATCTGTGCGATAACTGCGGACAGTATATTAAAGTAGTTGATGTAAGAGAGCTGTCGCGAGCTTTCTATGCGCCGCTTGAGATGCTTTGCACTATTCATCTTGATATGCAGGCAATGGGTCATGGATATACAAGTGTGGTACCAAACGAGATTTCAGAATCAAAATAATTTGAACATATCTATTGTTCAATATGTGATAGCTTAACTCTTAAATTAATAATAGAAACAATATTTAAGAAAGGGGGATTTGATGCGTTATACCGGATTGATTGTAACTGTAGTAACCACAATTATATTCACATCTTCTCTATTTGTGAATGTGTCTGCCCAACAAAATCAAAATATGCCTAAAGCAGCGAACAGCCCGGAGCTTAAAGGGGCAGAGCTTTTGGCAGCAGAGCTTGAATTTCCTGATGGCAGCTCGTATCAAACTTACTTAAACATAAGCAGCAAAAAATTTAATATATCTGATATCAAATCTGATGTTGTTTTAGTTCAGATTTTCAGCATGTACTGCCCCCACTGCCAGAAAGATGCTCCCAACATGAACATCTTTTTTAATATGATCCGCAATAGCGAAATATACAAAGATAAGATTAAACTTATTGGCATTGGTGTTGGCAACTCTTTGTTTGAGGTCGATTTTTTCCGCAAAACTTATTCCGTTGAATTTCCTCTTTTTTCTGATCAAGATTTTAAAATACACAAACTTTTAGGTGAAGTCCGTACTCCATATTTTATTGGAATTAAGCGTCTTAAAGATGGTTCTAACAAAGTATTTCTATCAGAAGCTGGTGGAGATAGAGAACCAGAACAATTTTTGAACCAGATTATAAAACAGGCTCAGTTACAATAAATCGATTAAAATATTAGCATTAGAACGGAGGAATAAATACTATGCCTAATTTGATCAAAGCGTTGATTTTTACCATTATAGTTACGATGTTTAATATTATGATAATATCATCAAATATTTATGCCCTATCTGATGTTTATGAAGATAAAATCTATAACACCGGTTCCCTTAAGCCGATTGACAGCCGGCTTAAGGTTAAAGTTGGAGATAGTGCACCTGATTTCACACTTAAATCTATCTATAGCAAGACCATTACGTTAAGCCAGTTTAGAGATAAAAAAAATGTTATGCTCACCTTTATTCCAGCAGCATGGACACCAGTTTGTTCTGATCAGTGGCCCGGATACAACATTGCAAAGCAGCTCTTTGAATCGTACGATACTGTTATTCTTGGAATCAGCATAGACAATCTGCCTACACTATTTGCATGGACTCAGCAGATGGGTGCTTTGTGGTTTGAGGTTCTTTCAGATTTCTGGCCCCACGGCAAAGTTGCAGACAGTTATGGAATCTTAAGAGGAGATGGAGTTGCAGAGCGTGGAATATTTCTAATCGATAAAAAGGGGATTTTGCAGTTTATTCATGTAGGTGACATAAATGTCCGTCCTGATTTAGGAATGATTGTAAATGAGATGCAGAAGATCGAAAATTAAGCGGGATTTTTATATTCTTTTATTCAGTCTAAGAATTATGCGTGGAGCTGCAATATTTAAGAATTTGAATTTATCCTCTTGGATGAAATTTCTTGTGCATTTCAAGCAGATGAGCCTTTGAAACATGGGTGTATATCTGTGTAGTTGCAATATCTGCGTGACCTAACATTGTCTGGACAGATCGTAAGTCTGCTCCACCTTCAATAAGATGTGTAGCAAACGAGTGGCGGAATGTATGCGGGGTGATATTCCGCCTTATTCCTGATTTCAGGCTGTATAGTTTTATGATTTTCCAAAATCCCTGACGCGTCATTGGTTTTCCTGCTCTTGCTACAAAAAGATATCTGCTTGTGATATTTTGTAGAAGCTGCGGTCGTCCAGTTTTAATCCATTCAAGAGTCATCTGTTTTGCATGAGAGCCGATCGGCACAATACGTTCGCTTGATCCTTTCCCAAATACCCTTACAAATCCAGCATCAAAATTGATATCTTGAACCTTCATGTTGATAAGTTCTGATACCCTAAGACCTGCACCGTAAATTATCTCAAGCATTGCAGCGTTTCTAAGCTCACGCGGTAGTGTTATATCAGGCACGGCAAGCAGCTTTTCGATCTCCTCTACAGTCATAACCTCTGGCAGATAAAAGCCTGTTTTGGGAATATCTACAGTTTTGACAGGATCGCTGTTAATCATCTCCTCTTGCAGCAAAAACTTAAATAGACCTCTGATAGCTACAAGATGTCTTGCCCGTGATCTGGCAGACAACCCCTCTTTTTTAAGATGTATCAACCATGCAAGGATCGCTGTTATATCTACAGATTCAATAAGCTCAATGCCGTTTTTGACCATAAAATCTACAAATCCTGCAATATCGCGGGTGTATGATTCAAGAGTGTTGGCAGCAACTCCCTTTTCAAGAAGAAGATATTTTGTATAAAGATCAGATATTTTATCAAGATTTGTCATGCAGATAAGCCTTTGTTGCTGCTATGTTAATGTTTAGCAGCTTTTTTATCACTATCAGATTCAACATTTATCATTATCAGATTTAACCAAAAATAGTTTAGCTCCCTATAGAATATATGTAGAATACCAAAAATTCTTGACTTATAATAGATATACTTGCACCTTTATCCATTTCTCAAGTATATAAAGAACAGATAAATTATAACTTGGCATAACTATTAATTGTAATAACTTTTTAGTAAAGTGTTATAAAAAGGAGAATTAATGAGTACATATGTAAATATTTTTGAAGGAAATTATAACCCATTTGAAGCGTTATCAGTTCTTTTAAAAAATGAAAAAGAGCGTGTTGAAAAGGCAATTAAAACACGCGGAAATTTTAATCCTGTAGATTTAAGCAAAAAGCGTCCTTTAACAATCGGATTTGCCCCGGGAGACGGAATTGGTCCTATTGTTGCAAATGCAGCCCGTACAGTTCTTGAGACGCTTCTTGCTAAAGAGATTGCAACCGGTGATATCAAAGTGGTTGAAATTCCTGATCTGACTATAGAGAAGAGATTAGAGCTTGATGTTGTTGCTCCTCAAACCTCAATTGATGTTATAGATAAGTGCGATGTTATATTAAAGATGCCTCTTGAGACTCCTGACAGCTCAAAATATCCTAATGTTCCGAGTGCAAACGTATGGATGAGGCAGTATATGGATCTGTTTGCCTGCCAGAGAAGAATCAGAAATGAAGAGTTAGGAATCGACTTTACAGTTTTTAGATGCAATCTTGGCACACCTTATCAAGATGCAAAGTCTGCTGGAGTATCTTTTTTAAATGGTCAAGAAGAGTATGCTCTCTGCTTCTGGCCTCAGGCAAGAATTGATATTGAAAGACTCACACACCTTGCCTGCCTTCATGCAAAAGCCAACAAATCAGATGCAGTGGTGCTCAACTTTAAAGATAATGTAATAAAGCCTGATGCAGCCTCTTTAAATTGGGCAAAAGAGTATATTGACAGACATTTTCCAGAAATTGACTATCTGTCTGTTAAACCTGATGATTTCTCATACACAGTTACCCAGCCTGAAAAACTTAAATCAATGAGAGGAGAGAAAACAGGCAGGGAGTTTAAATTAACCACAATCGTTTGCAATAATATTGTTGGTGATATGGCTGGTGACGAGGCTGGAATGTATGTTGGCGGAATTGGCGGCGTAGGTTCTGCAAATATATCCTTTTCACAGGGAATGTTTGAGGCTGGAGGCGGAACAGGCACAAGAATGATGCTTGAAAACAGAGGTCATTTTGCCTCACCAGTGGCAGTTGTAAAAGCTACTGGCGAGCTTCTTGAGTTTATCGGCTATCCAAACCTTAAAGATAGCGTTTTTGCTGCTGTTGATGATCTTACCCGTGAAAATCTTGTTCCAAATGGCGGGAAAAATGGCATAACGTGTGATCAGGCTGCCGAGTTTCTAATAAAAAAGATCAAATAAGTTATTTTTTCTTGGAGTCTGTTTGCAGCCACCAATTCTAATTTTTTTACACTTTAGCCGTGCGATTTATCGCTCGGTTATAAAAATTATCATAAGACAATTTCCGAATTTAGAATTACTGGTTTCCTACAGACTCCACTATTAAATATTTTCTGGAGATTTTGTTTAAGGGTTTAATTCAAGGGGCTAAAAATGTGAAAAGGCTGTTTTCCTCATTTATAATCTCGCATCTCTTTTTACTCTTTTTATGGTGCTTGCCATCTTCTCTTTTTTCGCATCAGGAACGTATAGTTGGAGGAGAAACAGTTACTGATCCATCAAAATATCCATGGATAGCCGCTATAGTTTATAGCGATATAGAAGATATTAACACTGCTCAGTTCTGCGGAGGCACGCTTATCAATCCTGAATGGGTAGTTACGGCAGCCCACTGCGTATGTGATTCACCGTATGATATTACAAGAGCGTATGAGATCAATGTGGTTCTTGGTACAGTAGATTTAAATGCAGAACCTGACGCTTACGAACGTATTGAGGTTGCTGAAGTTATTGTCCACCCTGATTATGACTCTTTTATGACTGATAACGATATCGCCCTGCTTAAACTTAAGAGTCCATCTAATCAACCTGCAATAGATTCCATAGCATCTACAGAGAGCGACCCGTCATTAAACTTATCTTTTTCATCAGATACTCCGATTATGGCAACAGTTATGGGCTGGGGTGATATGCAGGCTCAAAGATCAAACTACCCTTCTAAATTGCAGGAAGTTAGTGTGCCTCTTGTATCTAACGAACTGTGCTCTATCTATTTTCAAGATGGTGAAATAACAGAAAATATGCTCTGTGCAGGATTTGTTGAAGGCAAAAAAGATGCCTGTTCAGGAGACAGCGGCGGACCTCTTGTCGTTCTAAATCAGAACAGCGGATATAATCTTGTGGGTATTGTAAGCTGGGGAAATGGGTGTGCACAGCCAAATTCTTACGGCGTATATACCCGCGTTTCAAAAATGAGAGATTGGATATATGCTCAGATAGAAGATTCCGATTTTAAGGAGCATACCAAAGAGCAGATGCAGGCTGTTGCATATCATATCAACAACATGCTTGATACCATTCCTGATATGGTCTCATCTGGTGATACAACAGACGATGTTGTTAATATGCTCAACTCTTTTGGAAATCTTACAGGTGCTGGTCTGATTGCAGCAATAGCAGGGGGAGAAGATGGAGAGACTACCCCGTCAAAGATGGTTGACTCTATAGGCGAAGCTGCAAGCAGAGCGTTGAGCAGCAGTACAGATACTATAATAACCCTATCTAATAGCTGTAGAATAATTAACAGCACATCATCGATTTTTGAGCATGTTATAAATGTTGTAAAGGAAAATAGTAGAGCTCAGTCAGTTATCAGCAATGTATTAGAGCAGCTTGAGATTGAATTGGGTCAGATAGTTGATCAGATTAACTTAAATATTGAAAAACAGTTGATCCGTACAAATGATTTAAAAGTGTTAGATGATAATTTCAAATTTTTAAATGATTTAAAATTGTTCGTTGATAGCATCTCTAATTTAACGGCTCATATTATTAAAAATAAACGGTCATTTTCGTCTGAAATTATTGGTAAGATGCAGAGATTAAGCACTAATATTTATGGTTATCTTTACAGCCTAAGTGATATTGAAAATTTTATAAACAGCTCTTCTGACTATCCTAACTATCATGATTTTCTGATCAATCAGATTAGTCAGATTAGTCAGATTAGTCAGATTAGTCAGATTAGTCAGATTAGTCAGATTATAGATATTGCATCTATTCGTTTGACTTCAGGGCTTCTTATAACCAAAGAGGATAATGCTTCTATCCTTGCAAATAACCAATCTTTAGCCATAAAAGAGAGAGAGCTGCTGTCAAATGGTCTGCCCGAGCTGCCCTCTTTTAATCAATATATTATCAAATCTGGTAAAACAGAACTCTCTCTTGTTGATATTTTAAGATCAGAGATTCAAGCTCTTCTGCCTGATACAGAGGTTTATGCAGCTTTTGAAAATCAGATTCAGCTTGCCGTTATGCTGAAAAACCAATCAATTGGATTAAATATTCCTGTTTATATTCAAGATGCTCATATAGTCTCAGAGCTTATTCCCCATGGGCTTTATCTGATGCCGGAAGGAACTTTTGTTTTGATCAGCAGCGGTATTGCGGCAACTATAGCACCAGCCCCGTTAAACTCTTTAGATACTCTTTTGTCTGCTGATAATTTATTAAAAATTGGTGCGGTTTTTGGCAGCACAAAAAGAGAGATTGATCAGATTAATATAAGCAGTTTAGGAGTTTTGAATATTAAATTTAGTGATGGAGCTATATTTTCAGGCGTTTGGGAGTATGGTGTGTCAAAAGCAGAAGATATTAATTTAGATGCAAATATCGATCTAAATGAAGAGATGAATTTAGACCAAAATATCAATTTAGATGAAGATATATCAGATACAAAAGGGCTTAATTTTAAACTTACTGGAACTGATCCTGCAAGTTCAAAATATTCGTTAGTAGTAGAATATAAAGATGGCTCAACTCAGAAAATATCTCCAATAGTCTCTTCTTTTGAGCCGTTGGTGCAGATGCTTCACAGTATTGATACAAACAATTATAATTTTCATAGATCAAGCGGTGCGTTCACTGTTTTAGAAAAAAGTTTTAAATCTGCCTATTTGACAGAGCCATTTTCTCCTGCTGAACTTGAGTGGTTTAAAGCAAATAGAGATATCAGCGGCGTTGCGTGGCAGATTTATGATTACAATGGAGATAGTTATGATGATCTGCTAATGTACAGTGACAAAGGAAAGCAGATTGTCTATTTACAAAATTAAAAGATGTTTTGTTAATGTGTTTATAAGTTTATGGAGAGATAATAATGCTTATCGTGATGAAAAAAGGTGCAACTGACGAGAGTGTTCAGCGTGTTGTTGAAGCTGCTGAAAAACGTGGATATACTGCCAGACCAATTCCAGGAGGCGATAGAGTCTCTATAGGAATTTTATACAACAAAGGCTCTGTAGATGCAGGGCGTTTTTTAGGGCTTGAGGGGGTTAAAGAGATAATTTCTGTGACAAAACCCTATAAACTGGTAAGTCGTGAGTTTAAGAGTGAAAATACGGTTGTAACTGTTGGAAATGTTAAGTTTGGTGCCGGTTCAATGCCGGTTCTTGCAGGTCCGTGTGCAATTGAGAGCGAAGAGCAGGCACTGACTATTGCAAAGGCTGTAAAAAAGGCTGGTGCTGTTATGTTTAGAGGCGGAGCATTTAAGCCGAGAACATCACCGTATGATTTTCAAGGGCTTGGAAAAAAAGGTCTTGAGATTCTTGCAAAGGTCAGAGAAGAGACAGGGCTTCCTGTTGCAACTGAGGTTATGGACGTTGAAAATTTTGATCTTGTTGAAGAGTATGCAGATGTTGTTCAAATCGGGACAAGAAATATGCAAAATTTCAGCCTTCTTAAACGTGCTGGAAGATCAAAAAGACCTGTAATTCTTAAACGGGGTATGTCTGCCATGCTTCAAGAGTGGTTAATGGCAGCAGAGTATATTATGGAAGAGGGGAACAGTCAGGTTATCCTTTGTGAACGAGGTGTAAGAACCTTTGTGCGGCACAGCAGAAACACTCTTGATCTTTCGGTTGTACCGGCAGTTAAAAAGGAGAGCCATCTGCCGATAATACTTGATCCAAGCCATGCAGCAGGAGTGAGAGATTTGGTTATTCCTTTAGCTTGTGCATCTGTAGCTGTCGGGTCAGATGGATTGATGGTTGAGGTTCATCACAAACCTGAAGAGGCTATGAGTGATGGTGCTCAATCTCTATATCCTGAGCAGTTTGAAAAACTTATGACAATGGTAAATAAAATCCATGCTATTACAAAAGATATGACTCTCTAATCGTTTGCCCTATATATCAACAACTATATATCTAAAAATTAACATAGAGTACCGGAGAAAAGAGTATTGTGAAGACCGTTGAAGTTAAAGCCAGTCAAGGCACATCATATATCCATGTTGGAGAGTCTTTAAAAAATGTTGGTAAATATCTGCCAAAAGAGAAAAAATGCGTAATTATCACTGATATAAATGTACAAAAATATTATGGGCGGGAGTTTCCAAAGGATTCATCTATGATGGAGATTCCTGTTATAACAATATCCACTGGCGAAGAGATAAAAACACTTGCCACTATTGAGATGATATTTGGTAAATTGATTGCCCTTGGTGCAGATCGCTCCACATTTATCCTCGGCATTGGCGGCGGAATTGTGTGCGACATTACCGGATTTGCAGCCTCTATCTACATGAGAGGCGTTGAGTTTGGTTTTGTCTCAACCACACTTTTATCTCAAGTTGATGCAAGTGTCGGCGGAAAAAACGGAGTCAACTTTGATTCATATAAAAACATGGTTGGAGTCTTCTGTCAGCCCAAGTTTGTAATCTGCGATATATCTCTTTTAAAAACTCTTCCTTCTGAGGAGATTTCCAATGGCTTTGCAGAGATTGTAAAACATGCACTTATTGCTGATGCATCAATGCTTGACTATATTGAATCAAATATCAAACGATCCCTTGATCTTGACGCTGCTGTTATTGAACGGTTGGTTGAAGATTCAGTAAAACTTAAAGCATCAGTTGTGCAGCGTGATGAAAAAGAGGCTGGAGAGCGGAAAAAACTCAATTTTGGGCACTCTCTTGCACACGCTCTTGAAAAACTCAAACCAATCGGGCACGGAAAGGCGGTCAGCATTGGAATGGTTGCAGCGTCATCTTTTTCTGTAAAAAAAGGGCTGCTTACTGAAAAAGAGTTCCAAAGAGTTAAAAAGGTTCTTGAATCTTTAAATCTACCTGTAACTTTTGACAATTTTGATGCTGCCATTGATCAGATTTTAAATGCAATGACCAAAGACAAAAAAAAGGATAACGATAAGATCAGCTTTGTATTTCTCAACAAAATTGGAGACTGCACTGTTCTGAAAATATCATTTGAAGAGTTAAGAGAGCTTTTTATAAACAGTTAAAAAGTACCATAAAAATATGATGCTCTTAAAATAGAGTCTATGATTTAGATAAAAAAGATAACTTAGAAAAGGAGCGTATAAGATGAATCATAATTTTCTTGAACATCTTGCTCAACAGACACAACAGCTTCATCAAGATGGTTTGTATAAGGAAGAGCGGATAATCACATCTCAGCAGCAGGCTCTAATTACAGTTGCTGATGGAAGAGAGGTGATAAATTTCTGTGCAAACAACTATCTTGGACTTGCTAACAACAGAGAGCTTATACAGGCAGCAAAAGATGGTCTTGATAAGCACGGCTTTGGAATGGCATCAGTTAGATTTATCTGTGGTACTCAAGATACTCATAAAAATCTTGAACATAAGTTAAGCGATTTTCTTAAAACCGAAGATACAATTCTCTACTCATCATGTTTTGATGCAAACGGGGGACTGTTTGAGACTCTTTTTGATGAGCAAGATGCGATTATCAGCGATTCACTTAACCATGCAAGCATTATTGACGGTGTGAGACTCTCTAAAGCACAACGGTTTCGTTATAATAACAATGATATGAACGACCTTGAAACTCAGTTGAAAGCAGCTCAATCTAAAGGTTGTCGATTCAAGCTGATTGCTACAGACGGCGTGTTTTCAATGGACGGAATTATTGCCAATCTAAGAGCTATCTGCGATCTTGCTGATAAATATGGTGCTCTTGTGATGGTTGATGACTCTCATGCAGTTGGATTTATTGGAGACAAAGGTGCTGGAACTCCTGAGTACTGCGGTGTACAAGGACGGGTTGATATATTGACAGGTACGCTTGGTAAAGCTCTTGGCGGAGCGTCAGGAGGATATACAAGCGGAAGATATCAGATCATAGAGTGGCTTCGCCAGCGATCTCGCCCATATCTATTTTCCAACACCCTTGCACCTTCAATTGCTGCGGCTTCGATTAAAGTTCTTGATATTCTTAAACAAAGTGACAATTTAAGAGCAAAATTAAAAGATAACAGCCGGTATTTCAGAAGCCAGATGACAAAACTTGGATTCTCTTTGGTTCAAGGAGATCACCCGATAATACCGGTTATGCTTGGTGATGCCTCTCTTGCCTCTAAAATGGCAGCTCTTATGCTTGATGAGGGAGTTTATGTTGTAGGTTTCTCATTTCCTGTTGTTCCTAAAGGTCAGGCACGTATCAGAACCCAGATGTCAGCAGCTCATGAACAAGAGCATCTTGATATTGCGGTTTCTGCTTTTGAACGGGTGGGAAAAAAGTTGGGTGTGATATAACAAGGTGTTAAATGCCTGAGTAGTTACAATAATCCTTACAATTTTATTAAAACAAAAGGAGGATTGACCAAAATGAGAGCACTTGTTAAAGCCAAACCCGAACCAGGACTCTGGTTGCAAGATGTCCCTGAACCTACATACGGTACTGATGAGGTTCTGATTAAAATTAGAAAAACAGCAATATGCGGCACTGATCTGCATATATTTAACTGGGACGCATGGTCTCAAAAAACGATTAAAACACCAATGGTTATTGGTCATGAGTTTGTTGGGGATATTGTGGCAGTAGGGGAAAATGTTAAAAATTTTCTGCCCGGTCAAAGAGTCTCAGGAGAGGGTCATTTAACATGCGGAACATGCAGAAATTGCAGGGCTGGAAAACGTCATCTTTGCAGAAACACATATGGAGTCGGTGTAAACCGTATCGGCTGCTTTACCGAACTTTTAGTGATTCCCTCTATTAATGTCTATCCTATTCCTGATGATCTTGAAGATGAGGTTGCAGCAATTCTTGATCCATTTGGCAATGCTGCACACACAGCCCTCTCTTTTGATTTAGTTGGTGAAGATGTTCTGATTACCGGAGCTGGACCGATTGGAATAATGGCAGTTGCTATTGCCAAACGAGTTGGAGCAAGGCATGTTGTGATTACAGATATCAATGATTACCGGCTTGATCTTGCACGAAAACTTGGAGCAACCAAAGCTGTTAATGTAAGCCGTGAAAACCTAAATGATGTTAAAGCCTCACTCGGCATGAAAGAGGGGTTTGATGTTGGAATGGAGATGTCAGGCGTGCCGTCAGCATTTAATCAGATACTTGAACATATCACTCATGGCGGTAAAATTGCCATGCTTGGTATTTTTTCTGAAAAACCCGTTTTAAATACTGATCTTGTTATCTTTAAGAGCCTTACATTACAAGGAATTTACGGAAGAGAGGTGTTTGAAACTTGGTATAAGATGGTAAGCCTTCTGCAATCAGGACTTGATATTACACCTGTAATTACACACAGATTTGCTGTTGATGATTATCTTAAAGGTTTTGATGTGATGAACAGCGGAATGGCTGGCAAGGTTATTTTAAATTGGAGCTGATCGATGATTGGGAGTTGAACAGAGATTGGAAATTGAACAAAGAAAATTGCGTACGAGCATTTCACCATAGTCTGTCATAAAGCTCTCAGGGTGGAACTGAACACCATAAACAGGAAAACCTGCAAGCTCAACTCCCATAATAAGACCTTGCCGATTCCATGCAGTAGTTATAATTTGTCGTTCAGAATGGTTAGAAGAGCAAGGTTCAATTACAAGAGAGTGGTAGCGTGCTGCTGCAAAAGGCGATGGCACTTGTCTGAAAATGCCATCTGCCTTGTGATAAATCATATCTGTCTTTCCATGAACTGGAACCGGTGCCCTTTTTGTTACTCCTCCAAACACCTCATTTAAACACTGCATTCCCAAACAGACACCAAGAATTGGAATCTTATCGTAAAAATATCGGATTGCCTCTTTTGAAATACCAGCATGTGCAGGGTCTTTTGGTCCGGGACTTATCAGAAGATAGTCTGGATTAATGTCAGATGCCTCTTGCACGGTTATCTTATCAGCACGTTTGACTATAATTTCAAGATTAAAAGGTGTGAACATCTGCACCAAGTTGTATGTGAAGGAGTCGTAGTTATCAATCACAAGCAGTTTGGGCTTAACGTTAATCATCTGTTTACTATTTATCATGAAATTATAATCCTATGGTTGAAAATTTTAATTTACTTATATTACTACATGCCATGACCTAATTATGTGTGACCAATCAACCCAGAAATATAAAATGGTGCCACACCTGTCTGTCTTGCAGCAAGTTCAATGTTGCCCGCCGCCTGCTTAACTTTATGCCGTAAAAACTCTTTTTCAAACTCTTTTTTAGCCTCGTCAAGAGTCTTTATTGAAAGCAGATTTTTGTATTCTGTAAGGTTTGCACGATCTAGTCTGTCTGAATCTTCTCTTTTAACATCTGCTGAAGCCGGCATATCGCTGATATGTAAATTTTGGCTGCCGTGTAGATTAAACTCTTTGTTGTATGGAGCAGGAATATCATTTACCGTGATTATATCTGATTTAACCATTATAGAGAGACGTTCAACCAAATTTTTCAGTTCTCTGACATTGCCGGGCCAGTTATACTCCATTAAGATTTGAAGTGCATCTGGTTGAATCTGTTTAGGGTTGCGTTTTCCACCGCTTGAGGCAGATGATGCAAGAAAGATATTTACAAGCTGAGGGATATCCTCTTTCCGCTCTCTTAACGGCGGTACAGCTACTGGTATCACATTAAGCCTGTAAAATAGGTCTTCTCTAAAATTTCCAAGACTTATCTCATTAGAAAGGTCTTTATTTGTGGCAGCAATAACCCTTACATCAACATGCAATGTACGCCCTCCGCCTACACGCTGAAAGGTTTTAGACTCAATTGCCCTTAATATTTTTGCCTGTGTTTTCAGGTTCATGTCACCTATTTCATCTAAAAAAATAGTTCCGCCTGAAGCAAGTTCAAACTTGCCTTTATTTTTTGCTTTTGCCTCTGGAAAAGCCCCTTTTTCATATCCAAACAGCTCATTGTCAATATGCTCTTCCGGAATTGCTGCACAGTTGACGATAATAAAAGGCTCTTCTGGTCTTTTGCTCAACTGATGGATATTTTTTGCCACAAGCTCTTTGCCCGTTCCGTTCTCGCCAATTATAAGAATTGGTGCATCAGACGGAGCTGCACTCAAAATTTTTAGATTAAGCTCTTGAACAGCCTTGCTATGCCCGTTAATTGAGTGCTTTTCGATTGTCTTTTTTCGTAAATAGCGGTTCTCCTCTTCAAGTTTGCGAAAATTTAGAGCATTGTTGATAGTTACAATTACCCTGTCAATCGAGAGAGGCTTTTCAAGAAAATCAAATGCACCTGACTTTGTTGCATCTACCGCAGACTCAATTGTTCCATGCCCTGTTATCATAATGACTGGAAGATTTGGATACTCTTTTTTAATCTCTTTTAAAGTCTCAATTCCGTCCATGCCGGGCATCCAGATATCAAGAAGCACAATATCAGGAGAGAGTGTCTCTATCTTTTTTAACGCATCATATCCGTTAAATGCCTGAAAAACCTCAAAACCATCATCAGATAAAATCCCTTCAAGAGATTCTATAATAGATTCATTATCATCAACTATAAGCACTGCTGGAAACATGAAATCACCCTATATTTTGAATTAATCGCAAGTTGTAATTCTTATTGTTTATGGTTTATTGCCCATAATAATCCATAATCTTATCTGCTACACCGGCAGCTCAATAATAAACTTTGCCCCTGCTGGTTCGTTATCTTGAACTCTTATCATTCCCTTATGATCAGTAATTATTGAGCTTACAATAGCAAGACCTAAACCCATTCCAGATTTTTTTGTTGAAAAGTATGGTTCAAACAGCCTTGTTTTTTCATGATCTGAAATTCCTTTTCCATTGTCAGCCATCTCGATCCGCACAAATTTTAGTATTTGGTCATACGTAATATCAATGTTGATCTTTCCTCTTTTATTCAGTGCGGCAACAGCATTGTCAAAAAGATTTATAAATGCCTGTTTCATCTGCTGGCGGTCAAGCTGCAAATCAGGCAGATCAGGAGGATAAGAAAAGTTTATATCAACATTCTCAAGACCCTCTTTGTAAAGGGCTATTGTCTCATGAACAATATTTTCTATTCTTGCTGGAGACATCTGTGTATCTGGAAACTTTGCAAATGTTGAAAATTCATTTACAAGATTTCTGATAAGATCAACATGCTCTACAATTGTGTCTGTACATTGATCAAAAACCTCTTCTTGAATATTTTTCGAGTATTTACGCTTCAATCTCTGGGCAGATAGCTTTATGGGGGTAAGCGGATTTTTTACCTCATGGGCAATACGCCGGGCAACTTCACGCCACGCAACCATTCTCTGTGCTTTTTCAAGTTCAGTTACATCATCAAACACCATTACAATTCCCATAACCTCCAAACTATTTCCTGATGTTTCTAAGTTATTGGATTGGTGTTTATCCACCCCTTCTGCCCTTAAAGCTGTAAAATGTGCGAGAAAGTATCTTGGTGATCCATTTACTGTAAGTGTCAAAGGCGATTGAACATGATTTGATGAAGATGGAATCTCTTGATAAATCTTTTCAGCCAACTGCAGAAGCTCGCCTTTTAAGGTTTCTCGATAGTGGCGGTTGAGGATATTTCCACCAATTATGTTGAGCATCTTTTCAGCAGATTTATTTATGGTTGTAACGATTCCATCTCTGTCAACTGAAATTACACCTGCGGAGATGTTTCTCAGCACAATCTCCATGTACTGCCTGCTCTTCTCGATCTCTTCATTCTGCTGTTCAACCATTTTTTTTGATGCTGCAAGTTTTTCCCGACCGCTTGCAAGCTCTCTTGTCATTGAGTTGAACGAGTCGATAAGGGTTGCAATTTCATCATCACCCTCAAAATCTATTGTATAGCTTAAATCTCCTTGTGTTACCCGCTGTGTGCCTTCTGCAAATTTCATGATTGGAATGGTAATTGATTTTGCTAAATAAAAACCAAACCATACTGCACAAAAAATAACCAAAAGTGCAACTATTGAAAGTGCAATATAATTTGATATTTGTACTGGTTTTTTTATCATGCTTAACTGCTGATACTCCTCAACACCTTTGGAGATAGTGGCAAGATGAGAGGAGAGTTCTGGAGATATAATGACTGATGTAACAAGAAATGCACGAGCCTTTTCAACATTTGAGCCTGATGGAATTGTGATAATCGTTTTCATTCTCTCTCCTCCTGTGGAAATATGCTCGGAAAATACTCCTATTCCATTTACAGGATCAATCTGCATAAGATTATCAGTAGTCATAGGCTCAAGTGTGCCAATATCAGAAGAAGATGAAAAAACTATTCTCTTTCCATCTTTTCTATATATTTCAATATCGTGTAGATCAAATGTGTTGCGCAGCATATCAGCATAAAGAGTCAGCGATTGTTTTTTATCAGGCGAAAGAAGATTGTCTATATCTATCTGCTTTACAGCTTGTCTTGCAAAATAGAGATTTTTCTCTTCCAAATGTTTGTACAGCAGGCGACCAACTGAAATAGAGTTTTGCAGTGCCTGTTCAACCGGAGCATTGAACCAGAATGCAAGGCTTGTAGAGATAAAATGGATAGAGAAAAAAAAGAGAACGCTTGTAGGAACAAGTGAGAGTGTAATAAATGCTGCAACCAATTTTGTCTTAAACTTTGTACCAAGTATTTTGCTCTTTTTTTCATAGTAGAGTTTTGCCAAATTCCTGAAAACTAAAATAATAAGGGTAAGAAGCAGCAGCAGATTAGTGTTGATAAGAATAAACATCAACACAGCATTGGATACAGGAATTGCATCACCAAGACCGGTTATCTTCATTTCAGCAAATGTAAGAAGGCTGACAATAAGCAGAATAACGACTATCAGTACACCCTCTTTTTTCCGCCGGCTCTTTTCTGATGCTTGGTTCTCTATAATGATTGTATTGTAGTTTGTATTCAGAATCAAAACACTCCATTTGATTTTAGAAGCTCTATCACATCAGGAAAATCTATCCCAAGACGTTTGACAGTCTCAACAGTCGGGATACCATTTTGCGTCCAGCCCCGCCGTTTATAAGTGGTCTGTGTATCCTTATATTTATATCATGCAATAGCACAGACAATCAACGAGCAAACTTTCTCAAGATATAGAACAGCAACTCTCTTCTTTTATAACTCCCATGCAATGACTTACACAACGAAAAATGAGACTGGGGTTAAGAGACTTTCATATAAAAAACAGCAAAAAAATATTGACAAATCGAATAGCATAAAATAATTTATGTTCCGCATATCGCAATATTGGTACGATATGCGGACTTTAAAAGTAGAATAACCATTTCAAAACATCTATTACAGTATATAAAATTATAACATTATAGCGTTATAGCTAACAAAGTAGAAATAGAGAGTCCGTTATTAATGCCAAGATATTGCCCTAATGTGTTGTAGCAAAATCAGAATAACCAGATTTTATGAGGATAATAATGGAAATTTATTTATCAGATGAATTTAAAGAGTTCCGTTCTAAGGTTGTAAATTTTGTTGAAGTTGAACTTGCTCCAATATCGGAAGAAGTTGAAAAGAGTGCTGCTATTCCAGAACCGATTGTGCAAAGAATGAGAGAACTCGGTCTTTTTGGTCTCTCAATACCCAAGCAGTATGGAGGGCTTGGTCTCTCAACTCTTGAGGAGGTAATAACATATGAGGAGATTACAAAAACCAACGCATGTTACCGCTCCCGCATAGGCACAAGCAATGGTATCGGTTCAATGGGTGTACTATATGACGGTACTGAAGAGCAGAAGCAAAAATATCTATCGCAAATTGCCTCAGGCAAGTGGACTGCTGCATTTGCATTGACTGAACCCAATGCCGGCTCTGATGCTGCAAATATAAGCACAACCGCTGTTTTGGACAACGATTATTGGGTGCTCAACGGCTCTAAGCAGTTTATAACCAATGCTGATACTGCCAATCTCTTTACAACCATAGCACTGACAGATGAGAAAAAGAGAGCAAGCGGCGGAGTTACAGCTTTTGTGGTAGAACGCACCTCTCCTGGTCTTATTATTGGTAGTGCAGATTTAAAGATGGGTCTAAAAGGCTCTCACACTAATGAGGTAATATTTAAAGATTGTAAAATACCAAAAGAGAATGTGATCGGAGGCATGGCTAATGTAGGGCAGGGCTTTAAGACAGCCATGAGAGTTCTTGATAAAGGACGGCTTTCAATGGGTGCTTGTGCTTTGGGTGCTTCTAAAAAAATTATGCAGATGAGCATTGCACGTGTAAAACAGAAACTTGCATCTGGAACGCCTAAAGCTGCATTACAGTCTGAGATGTTTGCCTTAGCTGATATGAATATCCAAATTTTTGCAGCTCAGGAGATGCTCTATAAAACTGCATGGTTAAAAGATCAAGGCAACAACGTTACCAAAGAAGCATCTATGGTTAAGGTTTTCTGTACAGAGATGGCAAGCCGCATAGCAGACAAGGCTTTGGAAATTTTTGAAGAAGATGGCTGCCTTACAAGCAACATGATAGAGATGTTCTTGCGTGATGTCAGGCTCTACCGAATTTATGAAGGAACAAGCGAAATACAGAGAATTATAATATCAAGAGAGCTGTTAAGATAAGATAGATTAGAGCAATTTTAAATTTGGAAATTGTCTTATGATAATTTTTATAACCGGGCGGTGAACCGCACGGCTATTTTATAGAAATAAATGTGATGATATTGGGGGATTAACGTGGACTTTGAAATAGACAAATCACAAAAACAGATACAGAAAGCTGTCAAGGATTTTGTGAAGGGTGAATTCAAAAAAGAGGTTATTCAGGAGCTGACCGAAAAAAATAGTTTTCCAACCGCTCTTTGGAAAGCATCTGCTGAGTTGGGATTTATAGGTATCGATTTCCCTGAAGAGTACGAAGGCGAAGGGTTAGGAATCTTTGAAAAGGTGTTAATTGCTGAAGAGCTTTGCCGTGCGGACTCTTCAGTAGGCGGCTGTTTAGTCAGAGCCTCTTTTGGTGCTGAAATTATTCTAAATTATGGAACTGACGAGCAAAAAAAAACTTGGCTTCCTAAAATTGCAACAGGTCAAAAACTTGCATGTAGAGCATACCAAGAGAGTAATGTTCCCTATGATTCGCTTGACATTAACACAACAGCAGATAAAACTGAAAGCAGTTGGATAATTAACGGCACAAAAAATTATGTTGTCAATGCCGGAGAGCTTGCAGGTTACTATGCGGTGCTGTGCCGTACTACCACTGCTGACAATAAATCAGGCAGGGCAGCCGCCAGCACAATTCTTGTAGAGGCTGACAGAGATGGTATTGAAGTTAGTGATATGGGAAAACGGATTGGCGGACGGCTTCTCTCTATCGGCACTGTAAAGTTCAATAATGTACAGGTTCCGTTAGAAAATCTGATTGGTAAAATGAATCAGGGTTTTGCCCAAGTTTCAGCAGGCATGGACGAGATAATGGTTTTATCAGCAGCTCAATCTGTTGGAATTGCACAAGGTGCTTTTGATCGTGCTTTTGCTCATGTAAAGCAAAGAGAGCAGTTTTCACAAAAGCTCTCTGAGTTTCAGGTAACCCAGCAGAAAATTGCTGATATGGCAACCCAAATCACAGCAGCACGCACAATGGCATATCAGGCAGCCTTGACATTGAAAAAGGGGCAGGGAGATAGAAAACTCTGTGCAATGGCTAAATATTTTGCATCAAGAGCATCTGTAAATGTATGTGACGAGGCAATCCAGCTTTTTGGTGGTTACGGCTATATTGAAGAGTATGAAGTTGAACGCTTTTTCAGAGATGCAAAGCTCAACAATCTATTTGATGGAACCGAGCTTGTTCAAAAACAGATGATTGCCAATGCCTTGATGAAAAGATAAAAATTTCAGCATCGCCGAACAATAAAAAATCTGTAGAGACTCATGATTGCGGTGGGTCTCTACTTTTGTATAAAACCAATTTAAAACTAAAAGCAAATCTATATGAATGAGCAAAGTGACCGAAATTATATTCTATCTATTGAAAAGGCATTTAAAATATTAGAAGCCTTTTGCCAGCCGAATACTGAGTTTGGACTGACAGAAATAGCAAATACCTGTATGCTCAGTAAGACTGCAACTAATAGATTTTTATATACATTAACAAAGTTGGGCTATTTAATCCGTAATGAGAACAAACGATATCTGTTGTCACCAAAGGTTATGACTTTAGGTTATGGATATCTGAACGCCTCCAGCTTACGGTCAGTCGGCAAACAGTTTGTTGATGAGCTGTCCGAAGAGATAGATAGAACTGTTAATCTCGGTATCTTGTACGACATTAACATGGTCTATCTGTACCGAAAAGAGGTGATGAGATACTTGAAACATGAGCTGTATGACGGCTCGCTGCTGCCTGCCTACTGCACCTCTTTAGGAAAGATTCTGTTAGCCGGATTGAGTGATGAGGAGTTAAAAGAGCGTATTGGAAGAATGGAGTTAAAACCAATAACAAGCAATACAATTACTGATAAAGAGCAGCTTTATAAAGATATTTTAGATGCTCGACAAAAAGGTTTCTGCGTCTCTGACCGGGAACTTTCAATGGATCTGTTTGCTGTAGCTGTACCTGTTTTAAATGCAAAAGGCAGTGTTGTTGCCGGAATCAATGTTACAATGTCGCCGGATGAAAACTCAAAAAAAGAGTTCCAAAAAATCTTAGAAAAGCTCACCTTAAAAGGCTGCTCTTTATCAAATATGCTTGGGTATATAGGAAGTTATCCTAAATTGGGATAATTAAAATTATTGAGCCGCAAAGAGATAACCTAATCTAATTATTAGATATCTCCTCTTTTAACATACAGCATGCAATCTTATAGCATGGAGTTCCATCGCTATTATACTCCAAATTTCCGGGCTGGATAAGTTTATTCATCATACACCCTTCAGGAACGGTCAGCTCAAAAAGATCGCTCTCATTAATTTTTGGAGTTGAGATAATAGCCTGAGTCTGCTCTTGACCATGAAATCCTATCTGCATACTGTGCATTGGATAATCTTCACACAAAGGACAGCGATACACTCTGCCGTTAGGAAATATAAAGTAGTTGTCAGCAACAACACCTGCACACTCAAATTTTTCCCCATCTTCAAGAAACACCTTAGGATATGTAACTGTAATCCCTAATTCTGCCGCTTTTTGAGCAACTTTCGGGACTATTTCAAGCCAAGACTCTTTTGATACCTGACGATTGATATTCTCTATCTTTTTATCTCGTGCCTTAGTTTTTTCAAATTGGTCTGTGATAATTTTGCTTTTATCTGCTGATGAGCCGCGGATACCAATAACCTGTATAAAAAACCGCTCTATTCCAGCACCTCTGCCTAAAAGAGATTTGAGTAAATCCGGCATAAGTTCAAGCTCATGCAGATTATCAGCACTTACCGTATAGATCATTGAGGTGGAAAATCCTAAATCCACAGCCTTTTTGATTCCTGCAAGCACAGTTTGATAACTGCCTTTTCCTCGAATAAAATCGTTAGTCCGCTCAGTTGCTCCATCTAAGGAAAAACTGATAAAATCAACATCATCAGGAGTGATTTTTTCAAGTATGTTGTGGAAAAGATAGCCGTTTGTATCAATGGTTATTGATTTGAATCCAAGCCTTCTTGCCTCTTTTACAGCAGAAGATAGATCAGGGTGCAATGTCGGCTCACCCCCCAAAAATATCACATTAATCTCTTGAGATTTTTTAGAAAATTGAGCAAACAGATATAGCCACTCTCTTATTGTTTCAATACTCAAGGTATTTGTTCCATGCTGCTCTGGATTGATATAGCAGTGGCGGCAGGATAAGTTGCACTTTGTCAAAATGTGAAAAAATAGATTTGATGAATTTTTTGAAAATGCGACTGTATTTTTTTGCATTCTACTATTTTACCCCATACACTTTTTTGAAAGATTTGGGTCAAATGCAACTGGATATGATCCGTCAAAGCACGCCTTGCAAAAGTTATTTGCAGGGTTTTCAACACCGCTTGCCTCAAGCATTCCTTCAATTGAAAGATAGTGAAGAGTATCTAATCCTAAGAAATGGGTAAGCTCCTCTTCTGTTTTTGTTGCAGCTACAAGCTCTCCTTTTGTAGAAAAATCAATGCCGTAATAGCAGGGGAAACGGTGGGGCGGACAGCTTATCCTCATGTGCACCTTTTTTGCCCCAAGATCACGTAAAGCCTGAACTCTGGTTCGTGCAGTGGTACCGCGAATTATCGAATCTTCAATAATTATAATCTCTCTGTTTTTTATAAGCTCTCTTACTGGATTGAGCTTTACTCTTACTGCAAAATCTCTCATGTGCTGGGTCGGCTGGATAAAACTTCTGCCTACATAGTGGTTTCTAATCATTGCCATCTCAAACGGAATGCCGGACTCTTCAGCATATCCAATAGCAGAGTAGTTGCCTGAATCTGGAAACGGCATGACAAAATCAGCATCTACATGAGCCTCTCGTGCAAGCTGGCGACCAAGTGCCTTTCTCATCTGATAGACATTTGTTCCACATATAGTGCTGTCTGGTCTTGCAAAGTATATATATTCAAATATGCAAAGCGATTTTTTTTCAGGAGGATTGTCAGGCTTAATGCTTTGAGCACCATCTTCATTTATTATAACAATCTCGCCGGGATCAAGCTCACGAACAAACTCAGCCTGAACCAAATCAAATGCACAAGTTTCTGATGCAAGCACATAGTGCCCGTTAAGTTTGCCTAAAGCCAGCGGACGGAATCCATGCGGGTCTTTTACCCCAATCACCTCGCCTTTGCAGGTTAGAATAACAAACGAGTAAGCACCTTCAATCTTTGCAACAGCCTTTTGAATAGCTTGGATTACATTTCCCTGCTTTAAATTTTTAATAAACAGATGTAAAAACACCTCGCTGTCCATTGTGGTCTGGAAGATTGAGCCAGTCTCTTCAAGCTCGTTTTTTAAAATATGGGCATTAACTAAATTGCCGTTGTGTGCAACTGCATAAGCTCTGCCCCTGTGTTGCACCACAAACGGCTGTGCATTGGTAAGGGTTGAATCTCCAGTTGTAGAGTAGCGGACATGACCAATTGCACTGCCTCCGCCTCCTTCTATCTTTTTTAAATCGTCCATCTCAAATATGTCATGGACAAGCCCCATTCCTTTGTGGGAGAAGATTTTATCCTTATCTCTTGCAACTGAAATCCCAGCACTCTCCTGCCCTCTGTGCTGAAGTGCATAAAGCCCAAAATATGTCAACTGGGCAGCCTCTGGGTGTCTGTATATTCCAAAAACACCGCACTCTTCTTTAGGTATGTTGTTATCAATCATTGTATTTTCCATTTTAGCCATACTCAACTTAAAAAAGGTATCAGGTTTAGTATGAATCAAGTTTTTCTTTTGCTATATCTTTGAATTTTTTATCAAGTTTCTCTTTAAATTCCTGACCAACTTGGTTAAAAACGTCCAGTAACTCTATAAAAGTGTTTTTACCACCAATAAAATCCCAATATTCATCACCAACTAAAAAATCATTTGGAGGATTCATCATACCAACTTCAGTAAATCTATAATATGGTTTAGGATGGTATGGGTTATATGGGAATGCAAGAAAAACATTAACAGCGGTTCTCTTTCTTGCAACCCATTCGAGAAGTTTTGTTTTACTTTTCTCAAATACATCAATACTTGGCTTAACCGTTTTTATTTCAAAATAATGTTCTCTGCCATCTCTTTTCATATAGAAATCTGAGATATTACCCGATTTTTGAAATTCTCCATTATAAGCAGAAGCCTTTAATACCTCGTCTATTTCCGTATCAATATTTGCAGTTCTTGAGCCGTTTCTTAGTTCAGAGACAATACGATCAATTACAGATTTTTGCTCTTTTGAAATAACGCCTCCAACACCATAATTTCTAAAACATTCATCTGAAGTTTCAGAGGCAATAATAACAGATACATCTTCATAAATAGACATTCCTAATGTTGTAGCCATTGAGTGGATGAACGAGTAAGCAGCAATTTTCTCGTTATCTTGTATAAGGCGGGCAAGAAAAGGCATTGATGTTGTCTCTCGTCCATATGAAGATAACTTGCTTGTAATCTTTTTTGATAAGAGATTTATAATCTTATCTTTTTGGTTTATTGATAGAGCCATTATTTTATATTCTTAATTTTTAGATTTTAGATGAAATATGATTTCAGAATAGGCAGACTGCCCTTTTTCTACTCTATTCAAAACAGGTCTTTTATATTGATTTACAATTATCATATCAGATTTTTCAGCAATTTTAGGATAAAGATTCCATTTATCATTTGCCACAAGAAAAATATTATAATCATCAACCAAATAATTCTTACAGTTATTTAAAACTTGAGAAACCCCTTCAACATAAGAGTTTCGTGCATCTTTTCCCTGTCCTTTATACAGATTACCTATCTCTGAATCATCGTTTCTTTCAAATTCAAATAGATCATAGGCGTATGCGTGTTGTTCGTGGTAATTAATTAAACCAACATAAGGAGGACTTGAAAAAATACCTTGAATTTTTTTATTTTCTACAAGATTTGCTAAGATTTTATATTTAGCTTTTAATTGGGCTAAAATATCAATGTTTCTGCTATCTCCTGTTAAACAAAACTGATATGCGTCTGTTCTTAATCTATCGAATTCTTTGAGACGTTTAATAGTATCATTGCTATATCTTTGCCACCAGCTAAGAATTGAAAAAATAGGTTTACAGATTTTTCCATGTTTTTTGCAATAATATGTTTCGGTAACCGGAGATATAAGAGTTGCAAGGTCAGCATGTGTTGTTGCCCTGCATGAGCGGATAGTTCTGCTCAATATAATTCCGGCTATCTTTCTGATGGGCACAGATTGGATCTGTTTCACCTGCTCAAAGACAAAATCAATCTCTTTTCTAACAGGGGCTAAAAACCATGTATCAATAAAAGAGATACCGTTATCTTGTTTTACAGTTAATTGATATTTATCTAACAGTTGATAGTAGATATCTTTAAATATCCGCTCTTTTTCATCTCCATAGACTTTCTCATCAATCTGTTTAAGCCTTACCCATCTTCTATAATCTGGAGATGGAAAATATTTATCGTTGAACTTTTTCAACTCTTCTAAAATATGTTGATCAAATTTAATACTACTGAACTCTTTTTGAAACTCTTTTAGCTTAACAGTAATAGAAGATAATGTCCGTGTAAGCTCTACAAGATCATATTTTAGAAGTTTTGAGTTGCTGATAAATGAATTAAAAGCTGAAATATCAATACCAATCCCATTTATACCAAGTTCATTTGCCTGCACAAGAGTTGTGCCGCTGCCACAAAATGGATCAAGTATAATATCTCCTTTACGAAAAAACACATCTTGTTTGAACTCATCAACATGATCATCAATAAAATACTCCACCAACTGAGGAATAAATTTACCTTTGTACGGGTGGAGTCTATGAACATGCTTGGTTCGTTCAGATTCTTTATATTGGTCAAAAGATAGAATCCAATTAAGGTCATTACCAAGATTTTGCTTCCACTCTTTTTCCTTTGGATGAACCTGTGTTTGATAATACTCTTTTAACTCAGATAAATTAACTAATGTTCTTCCATTATTTTCATATTTTTTTATTCTACCATATTGAATTAAATATGATATGTTTGATATTGTAACATTTTTACCTAAATAATGTGTAGCCCATTCGCTGGCTTTGTCCGTAGTGGTTAACTGTGATGTTACTTCGGTTGATTTCATTATATATCTCAAATTAGTTTAACCCACATTTGAATTAAACAGAAGCATGATACTCCTGAATCGACTTTACAATCAGAGGCTCTTTTTTCAGTGCCTTGATTGCCCTGCAGATCGCCTTTGCACCGTCAGTTGTTGTTGCGTAGGGGATTTTATATCTTATTGCAGCACGTCTAATCTCATAGCCGTCCATCTTTGTCTGGCTGCTTGCTCCTGTGTTTAAAATGAGCTGAATCTCATTGTTTTTAACAGCATCAACAACATGAGGTCTGCCAGTTGATACCTTTTCCACAACCTTTGCTGGAATTGCATTGTCTTTAAGAAAAGTTGCTGTTCCTCTTGTTGCAAGCAGCTTAAATCCCATCTCATAAAAATCTCTTGCAACAGGCAGAGCTGCCTTTTTATCGCTGTCTTGAACGCTTATAAAGACAGTTCCTGAGGTTGGAAGATTTTGACCAGCACCAAATTGAGCTTTTGCAACAGCAGCTCCTAAGTCCATATCAATTCCCATAACCTCGCCGGTTGACTTCATCTCAGGACCAAGCACAGGGTCAACCTTATCAAACCTGTCAAACGGCATGACAGCCTCTTTAACTGAATAGTGGGCAGGCACAACCTCTTTTGTAAATCCAAGCTCATCAAGCGTTTTTCCAAGCATAACCTTTGTGGCAAGTTTAGCAAGAGGAACGCCTGTGGCTTTGCTTACAAACGGAACTGTTCTTGAAGCACGGGGATTTACCTCAAGCACATAGACTTTATTGTTCATAATTGCAAACTGGATATTCATAAGCCCTATAACTTTAAGCTCTTTTGCCAAAGCTCGTGTTGCATCAGCCATTTCTTGAATAAGCTCGGCTGGAATGCTGTAAGGAGGCAGAACGCAGGCAGAATCTCCAGAGTGGATGCCAGCCTCTTCAATATGCTCCATCATTCCGCCGATTACGGTCCGTCTGCCGTCAGATATTGCATCAACATCAAGCTCAAAAGCATCTTCTAAAAATTGGTCAATCAAAACAGGGTGGTCAGGGGAGGCTGATATTGCAAGATTAAAATACTCTTCAAGCTCTTTTGGCTCATAAACTATCTTCATTGCACGTCCGCCAAGCACAAACGAAGGTCTTACCATAACTGGATAGCCGATCTCTCGTGCAACTCTCTGGGCATCTGGAAAATTTGTGGCAATTCCATTTGCAGGCTGTGCAATATCAAGTTTTCTTAGCATCGCCTGAAACAGGTCTCTATTTTCAGCCATATCAATGCTTTCAGGGCTTGTGCCGATAATCGGGGCACCTGCTTTTTTTAAGGCAGCCGCAAGATTTAACGGAGTCTGTCCGCCAAACTGGACAATTACGCCGTCTGGTCTCTCTTTTTCTATAATATGCAGAACATCTTCACGGGTAAGAGGCTCAAAGTAGAGTTTATCTGATGTATCGTAATCTGTGCTGACAGTTTCAGGATTGCTGTTGACCATTATGCTCTCAACACCCTCTTCTCTTAAGGCAAAAGATGCCTGAACACAGCAATAATCAAACTCAATTCCCTGTCCGATTCTGTTTGGTCCGCCGCCTAAGATCATAACCTTTTTGCGAGTTGAAACCCTTGCCTCGCACTCTTTTTCATAAGTTGAGTAGTAATATGGGGTAGATGCCCTAAACTCTGCTGCACAAGTATCAACAAGTTTATACACAGGCACGATGCCGAGTTTTTTTCTGTAGTTTTCAATCTGCTCTTCTGAAAAACCTGTAAGATGTGCAAGCTGCCTGTCTGAAAATCCCCACCGTTTTGCCTTTTCCATGGTCTCATAAGAGATTGTAGATTGCAGAGAACCTCCTCTGTGCGTCTCTACGGTTTTTTGAAACTCCACAAGCTGCTTCATCTGATATAAAAACCAAGGATCAATGGCTGTAAGCTCGTTTATATGGTCAATAGTCATGCCGTGTTCAAGAGCATATTTGATATAAAAAATTCTCTGTGAGTTTGGAGTTGCAAGTCTATATTCAAGCTCTGTTTTTGATACGCTGCCAGACAGAGGGTCTTTGCCGTCTGCACCAAATCCAAACCTGCCGATCTCAAGCGAACGTAAGCCCTTTTGCAGAGCCTCTTTAAATGTCCTGCCGATTGACATAGTTTCACCAACCGATTTCATGGCAGTGGTCAGAATATCATCAGTTTCAGGGAATTTTTCAAATGTCCAGCGTGGGATTTTTACTACGCAGTAATCAATGGACGGCTCAAAACATGCAAGAGTTTCACCTGTGATGTCGTTTTTTATCTCATCAAGAGTAAAGCCGACAGCAAGTTTAGCTGCAATCTTTGCAATTGGAAAACCAGTAGCTTTAGATGCAAGTGCAGAGCTTCTTGATACTCTCGGGTTCATCTCAACAATAATCATCTCTCCGTCAACAGGATTTATGGCAAACTGAACATTTGAGCCTCCTGTATCTACGCCAATTTCCTGCATGATTGCAATTGAGGCATCTCTGAGCATCTGATACTCTTTATCAGATAAAGTTTGAGCAGGTGCAACTGTGATGCTGTCGCCTGTGTGAACGCCCATTGCATCAATGTTCTCAATAGAGCAGATTATAACAACATTTCCAGCATTATCACGCATAACCTCAAGCTCATACTCTTTCCAGCCAAGAACAGACTGTTCAAGCATAACCTGCCCGATAAAACTTGCATCAAGACCTTTTTTTGCAAGAAGGGCAAGCTCTTCAGGATTATAGGCAACGCCGCCGCCTGTTCCGCCAAGTGTAAAACTCGGGCGGACAATTATTGGAAATCCGATCTCTTCAGCAATCTTTTCTACCTCAAACATGTTGGTTGCAAATCCGCTTTTGGGGATACGCAGATTTATCCGATTCATGGCATCGCGGAAAAGCTCTCTATCTTCTGCTTTTTTGATAGCTTCAACTGATGCTCCAATCATCTCAACATTATACTTTTCAAGAATCCCGCGTTTTGCAACTTCAACCGCAGTATTCAAGCCTGTCTGACCGCCGAGTGTGGGCAGGAGTGCATCAGGTCTCTCTTTTGCAATAACCTTCTCAACTGTTTCAGGGGTTATTGGTTCTATATATACTCTGTCTGCTGTATCAGGGTCAGTCATAATTGTGGCAGGGTTTGAGTTTATAAGAACAACCTCATACCCCTCCTCTTTTAAAGCCTTGCACGCCTGAGTGCCTGAGTAGTCAAATTCGCAAGCCTGACTTATGATAATCGGACCTGCTCCAATAATTAGAATCTTTTTTATATCTGTACGTTTTGGCATGTTGTTGTCTTATCCCCTGCTTATTTTTAGTGTAAGTTCTTCACTCATTTTTATATAGGCTTTCCACTCAATATAATCATCATTTTTTCTTCTGTTAATTTATATTAAAATACCCTCTTTCATAATTTCATCTAAAAAACCGCTTTTATCGTATTTTGTCTCTATTACAAAAGGCTCAATTCTATCGTCAATTTCCCGTCTTATTTTCCACAACAATGATCTTGTCAATAAATAGTCGCCAGCTAACTCATCAACAACAATTGCCACATCAAAATCACTGTCTTTATGCTGCCTGCCTTTTGCATAAGAACCGAAAAGTATCATTTTATCAAGAGGTATCTGTTTTTGTATAAGTTGTTTATATTGCTTGAGTATTTTTATAATCTCTGCTTGATCCATTCCTGAAGTTCCTTTGTATTTTTTAAGATTTCTTTACATCGTTCGTCAGTCAAACTTTGAAACAACCTATCTTTATAAGCGGGGTATCGGCATTCAATATTCATGGGTTCTAAAATATCAATAAACGCTTTTTGGTCTTCGGTGAATTCTTCATATAGACCTGCTTTTTTTGCAAGATACGAAAGGTTATGAGAAAATGGTGCTGTTTCATTATGAATCTTTACGTAATATGCTTTTAATATTTTCTCAATCGACTGATGCGTCATCTATCCTGACACAGGGGGATATTTCCCTCCTTAATTTTTATAGACTTCAAAAATATCCTGTTCAATATTTTGTTTGGGTAACCCACAAACAAAATTTGAAATAAAAATTTCTCTGCCTATCTGGTTTGACTCTTTATTAACATTTCTCATGCCATAAGTTAAGTTCCAGCCTGTTATATTGGCAAAAGAGAAAATTTTTCTAATATAATCGCTGTCATCATAGGTCATTAACCACTTATGATTTATATTTTTTAGAATGTCTGCAAGCCGTTTATGGTCAAATGTTTTATGTAATGACCCGTTTTTACCATATAATGCTGATTTTGTGGCTGAATAGTATGGAGGATCAAGGAAAATAAAAACATTTTCTCCATCTGCTTCTACAACTTCCTTATAATCTTTGTTTGTTATTATGGTTTTGGGCAGCACTTTTTGCAGCAGTCTGACACGTTCTATACTTGAAATAGTAAACCTGCTTTTAAATGCAGCATTTGAAAATCCGCCGCTTTCAGTTGTTCCAGAAAAAGTTATGCGATTAAAGACAAAAAAAGCGGCTGCTTTTTCTAATGGATTGAAATTATTAATATTATCATTTAAATATCTATGAAGCTCTTTCCCATCAATATATTTATCTCTCCATTCAACTATCTGATTTATAAGCTCTTCCCCATTGTTTTGACACTCATTCCAAAAATGAAAAAGATTGGTATAAATATCATTTATCCAGAATTGTTTTTGAGGAAATTTCTGCTTTAAATAGACAAATAGAGACCCGCCGCCAAGAAACGGCTCTCTAAATTCATCAAATTGAGGAACTAATTTTGATATAAGTTCAACAGCTCGGCTTTTTCCTCCAGGGTATCTTAATGGGCTTTTTACCATATCTATTTACTCTTTACAGCCCTTGAATTATCAGCTCAAAACCGTTTGCCCGACTTTCTGATACTAAATTATTAATTAGCTGAATCTGCTTAGAATTGAGTTGGTTAATTGCAAAGAAGTTGTTTGTTTCAGTTTCTGAAAATGAGGTATCAAATTTATCTGTCAGTTTTGACGATGTGAGCTTTAATGTGGGAATTGCTTTAAAAATTTTATTGTTAATACTTACATTTATCAAATTGGTGTAAAGTATCATTTTAACTAAACCATCTTTAATATCGCTTATACTTGGAAGTTTTGCATTTTTTGAGTGTTTCCCTTCAATTAAGTATAGATTATCTCCTTTGATTTGAATCTCGTCAGTTGTTAAATAGTACAAACCTCCTAAATAGTTTTTTATGGTTATTGTAGATTTGGTTGCTGTTTGAAGAATCTCTTTTGGCTGTACTGTTGATTGTTCTCGATGTTGAGCCTGTTTTGCCTTTTCTCTTGAGGTTTCCATGAATATTTTTACACCATTTTCAAACTGCTTTTTAAATCTATCAATACCGCTTTGAGTATGAAATTTAACATCAAGCTGATTTCCAATTTCAAAATAGCATGTTTTAACACTCTCTATCAGATTAGGAAGGGTATCTTTAGTCTCTTTGAGATTCCAATGGAGTGCAGAGCTGTGATAATTTCCAATCTCATCTATTTTTGAAATAACATACTCATTATCAAACTCTTGATTGGTAATTTTATCTTTTCTTGTCTTATGATTTTCTGCTTTATTGTAATATGCAAAAATCACGTAAACATCTAACAAACTCATTAAAGAGACAGTATCCCACTGCAAGAAATCTCTATCTCCTTTTTCCCCTTCATCTTTAACTACTGGAATTACAGTGATTTTTTTTGAAATGGATAGAGTATTATAGACTCTCTCAAATGGGTAAGAGCGTGTCCGTTTAGGTGAGACCCATTTGGAAATTGCAAAATGATAATGCCTGCTTTTTACCAAGCAGGAAGCAGGCATCATGTTTATATTAAAATCTTTGAACTCAAATTCTTTCAAATCATTTGAGAGTTTGATTTTATAATCAATGCCTTCTATTTCAGCAAAAATATTCATATATATCCATTAGTTAAGACTTATTTATATTTGGCAATTCTTCTTTTATTTACTCATCATATCCGCAAACTGCTGAAAAAGATACGCTGCATCATGGGGACCCGGCGATGCCTCTGGGTGATACTGCACAGCAAACACCTTTAATGATTCATCTTTAATGCCCTCTAATGACTCTTCATTTAAGTTGATGTGGGTCATGGCTGCATTGGCTGCTGAACACTTCAATGATTTAATATCAACTGCAAAGCCGTGATTTTGTGAAGTTATCTCAACTTTATTAGTTGAAAAGTTTTTAACAGGCTGATTTCCGCCTCTGTGTCCAAACTTTATCTTGTAGGTTTTTGCACCCATTGCAAGCCCTAAAAGCTGCATTCCAAGGCAGATTCCAAATATTGGCTTGCAGCCTAAAAGAGCCTTTATTGTTTCAACAGCCTGATGGAGAGGCTCAGGGTCGCCAGGTCCGTTTGATAGAAAAATTCCATCTGGTTCAAGACGTTTAATTGCATCAGCAGTAGTAGAAGCTGGAACAACCAACACTTCACATCCTGCACTTTCAAGACATCTGATAATATTGTATTTTATGCCAAAATCCAACGCCACAACAGAGTGCTTTTCCCCTTTGTGCCTCCAGATTGACACATCAGACAAATTACACCCGCTTATAAAATCCAACTTTATAAATTCAGGACGGTTGTTTTTCCAAAAATATGGTGTCTCAGTGGTTACTTTTTCTGCAAGATTACACCCTTCCATTAGCGGTATCTGTTTTGCCTTTTTCACAAGCGAAGCAGGGTCAAGGTCTGATGTTGAGATTACAGCTCTCATAGCACCTGCTTCTCTGATATGCCGAGTCAAAGCTCTGGTGTCTAAATCTTCAACACCTAAAATCCCCTCTTTTTTCAGATAATCGGCAAGAGTGCCTGTAGAACGCCAATTGCTTGGAAAATCAACATATTCCCTTACAATCAAGGCTGCTGCCTGAATTTTGTTAGATTCCACATCTTCAGGGCAGACTCCGTAATTGCCCATCATTGGATAAGTCATAGTAACCATCTGTCCATAATATGACGGGTCTGTTAAGATTTCCTGATAACCTGTCATGCTGGTGTTAAATACCACCTCTCCCATTGCCTCTCCCGCTCCTGTGAAACTTTTGCAGGAAAATGTTCTGCCGTCTTCAAGTGCTAATAGTGCTTTCATTTTTTATATCCAATATGTTGTTATTTTATAATTTAATTACTCGTGAGTATTTATTGATTAATTATTTAATAGTTATATCAGGTAGTTCTTCTTTATATTCACTATCCATTAATGATAACTGTGTTTCTAACACTTCCAATATCAGCCTTCAATAAATACATGAAATCTATCAATAATGTTTTTATCATCGTATTCTTTAGGTATTATTTAGTTGTTGGTTTCAAAGCGTTTTTAATTCAGGATAAGAAATTATTACATTATCTACAGTTGCAATAACTAAATTATGTTGTATAGCCTGACAAATTAACATTCTATCAAATGGGTCTCTATGAATAAATGGTAACTTATGTAGTTGAATAACACTCTCTTCATCTAACGGTAGGGAAGCTATATCATGTCTATTACGCTGTGTGGGGATATAAATACTCGGAGATTCTGGCAAATGGAGCTTACCAATTTGATATTTAACCATGATTTCCCATTCTGAAATAACGCTTAGTAAAATTTGGTTGTCAGAAGAACAAATAGCATTAATGATATAGTCAGGCAGGCGATTATCTCCATTTATAAAAAAAAGAAAGATACAAGTGTCTAATAATATTCTCATTATTTAGAGTTCCCTTCAAAACTATCAATAATATCTTCGGGTAAAGGCATATCAAAATCATCTGGAACGACAAATTCTCCTTTACATAGCCCGAAAGGACGTGATTTTTTATTGTTTTTCAAGGTTTTTATTTCAAATAGAGGAATATTATCACGCGTTACTATAAAATTTTCTCCGCTTTCAATCCTTTCAACATAATCAAAAAAATTTTTATTAATATCATATATATTGATAGTTTTCATAATTACCTCCAAATTTTGTTAAGTCTAAAGGTATCTTTCCAGAACGCTCTTAATTTCAGGATTTTCTTTAACAACTTGTTTTAAAATATTTTTCAATTTAGCTTCGTCAGCTTGTTCAATTTTTTATTATCTTACGTTAATGTTTATTTTTTCAAGTTATATCACATTTTTATTTTATATTGAATGCCCTCTATTTCAGCTAAAATATTCATTGGTTTATATTCCAAAGAAAAGGGCAACCTCAACGATTGCCCTTTTTTAAATCAATACAACTTAAAATTTATTTCACATAGGGGTATTTGGAACAAGATTCCAAATACCGCACGGACACGCTCCTTGACAGAATCCGCAGCCAATGCACTTTTTAGGATCAGCTCTGTATTCATAAGAGCCGTCTTCTGATTCAAACCTCTCTATTGCACCTTCAGGGCAGACATGAACGCAGATACTGCAATCACGGCAGCGACCGCATGAAGCACACTCTGAGCCGCACTCTTGAAGCGAGTTGTAGCTTTTAATCATGGGGTTGAAGTATTCAAGAGATATGCGTGATTTATCAATCTCTTTGCGGGTATCAACAGGCTTAGGCTCTTTTCCATTAATTATGTTGTCAATAGCTTCAGCAGTTCGTCTGCCAGCACCGATTGCATGAGTTAAAAGACCTGGTCCCACAATATCTCCAATTGCAAACACTGTGGAATCAGATGTCTGATTAAACTCATTGACAGAGACAAAACCGTTTCGAGTAGCTATATCTTTTCCAAGAAACTCAGTATCAGGCGAATCTCCAATTGAGATGACTACAGTATCAGCTTCAATCATTTCACCATCATCAAGCGTTACGCCGTTTGGGGTAATCTCCCGTGTAAAACAAGGATAATGAAATGTTGCTCCAACAGCTTCGGCATCTTCTTTTTCTTTGCCAAATGCTGCTGGTTTTTGAACATCAATCAGAGTGATAGTTTCAGCACCTAAACGATGAGCCTCTGTTGCAACATCACAGCCTACGTTTCCGGCACCTATTATAACTACCTTTTTAAAAGGTTTTGTCTGATTTTCAATATGTTGGGTTTGATTTGGTTGATATTCCTTTGCTTTTGCCAAAAAATCATTAGCAGAGGTTGCAAATTCAACGCCCGGAACTGGAAGCATTCGAGGTTTTCTTGCACCAGCAGCAACTATTACATAATCAAACTCTTTTTTAATCTTTTGAAAATTTTTAGGTGTAATTTTCTGTTCAAGCCGTATATCTGTAACAAGTTGTTTTACCCTCTCCAACTCTTTACTAAGGGTCTGCTGAGGTATCCTTGAATCTGGAATTATAGAGGAGATTTTACCGCCGATCTGCTTAGACTCGTCAAACAGAACCGCCTCATGCCCTTTTAAAGTAAGATGCCATGCAGCAGAGATTCCACCAGGTCCTGCACCAATAACTGCAACTCTTTTTCCGCTCTTTTGGGCAGGAGTCGGCGGTTTTGCATCTTCACCTGCACGCCCGAGAAGTTTTACATTTACCGGTGTCATGTACTGAAGATTTTTTGTACATGATGCCATACATGGATTTGGGCAGAGATAGCCGCAAACTGTAGCTGGAAACGGTGTATATTTAAGTCCCATAGCTGTTGCCTCATCAGCAAGACCTTGGCGGATAAGATGCCATCTCTCTTGAACAGGAATACCAGTCGGACAATTTGCCTCACAAGGAGCTTTATATTTTGCATGTTCCCATACAGGCACCATTCGTCTCCACTCATCTTTGGTGATAAGCGGAATATTTCCTCTCTCCACCTCTTGAAGATCACCTATAAGCCCGCCTTTGCCAAGCTCTCTGTCCCAAACATCTTGACGAAATGCCTGCATTGAAAGCCGACCTTTGCCAATAAGTTTCTCCTGAGGGCTTTTTGCCCTTATAAGCGTCCATTCAGAACGTTTAGATAGCGAATCAAATAGATACTGCTTATTAATTTTATCCAAAAAAGTTCTAAGATTTATACAGAGCCAATCCCAGTCAACATCTGTTAAAGGTATGACTCTTGCATCATTTTGGCTAAAACCATTTACCTCTCCGCGGCAGAAGACCTTGCCGCCGACCATTCCGACCAACGGGCGATAACCTAAAACACTCTCGTTAAGATTAGAATTATATCCGCACACAACAGCAACTCCGCCAGCCATGAACTCTCCAAAATAGTCGCCGGCAGAACCAAGAACCCAAAGTTCGGGCGGTTCAAAGCGTGGATTGTGTTTGGTCATGGTCATGCCTCGTGCACCTATATTGCCGCCAATATAGACCCTACCTTGTGCTCCGCCGTTCATTGCACCATTGGAAGCATTGCCATGAACCACTATTTCAGCACCAGCATTGAGCCAGCCAATATCATCAGAAGCAGGTCCTATTATCTCAATTTGAGTATTTGGGCACCCAAGTGAGCCTGCTCTCTGACCAGACTGCCCCTGAATACGGACTCGTATCTGATCATTTCCAGATTTCCAAAGCCTTCCGCCAATACCATGCTGACCATAAGCATGAACCTCAATAGCTCTGTGTCCCTGATCCACAGCGTTTTGAATCATCTCTTCAAGAACACGAGAAGATACTCTTTTGTCACCCTGTTTTCCGTGAATATTCACATAAAATGTATTTGTATTCATTAACAATTTCTCCTAAACCACATATTTGATATTAAGACGCTGTGCCACCTGATAATCATCAATACCAAGAGCATCAGACATACCAATGGGAAGAGATGTGGAACGTCCTAATGGGGCAACAATTTTTTTAAGCTCAATATCAAATGAGACAAAGAGATCAACAATTCTTTGAGCAACATCTTCTGGATCAAGTCTTCTATAAAGCCTCGGGTCTTGAGAGGTAATCCCTTTTGGGCAGACACCAGTGTTGCACATATTGCATCTGTCGCTCTCAGTACCAATACAGCCGGCTGCTGCCTGCATAACATATTTACCGATCTGCACGCCGCTTGCACCAAGCATTATTAGTGCTGCTGCATTGGCTGCAAGATTACCGTTCTTACCAATACCGCCGCCCGCAAATATTGGAATCTCATTCTGCTTGCCAAGCCGTACAAGGTTTAGGTAGCTGTCTCTGATACAAGATGCTATCGGGTGTCCCATGTGATCCATAGAGACTGAATATGCAGCACCTGTTCCGCCATCTTCGCCATCAATGGCAAGTCCAGAGGCGTAATCGTTTCTTGTAAGGTTATTTAGCACCGCAAGCGATGTTGAAGATGCTGATATCTTTGGATAGACAGGAACCCTAAAACCCCAAGCCATTGACATTGAGATAATCATCTTTGCTACAGACTCTTCAATTGAGTATTGAGTCTGGTGGGTAGGAGGACTTGGAAGGCTCACGCCTTGAGGCACGCCTCTGATCGCTGCAATAAGTTTATTTACCTTATGCCACATCAAAAGACCGCCGTCTCCTGGTTTTGCACCCTGACCATACTTGATCTCAATAGCACACGGGTCCTCTTTCATGTGGGGAATTGCGTGGATAATCTCGTCCCAGCCAAAGTATCCGCTTGCGATCTGCAAGATTACATACTTTAGAAATCTGCTGCGTAAAAGCCTTGGCGGGCAGCCGCCTTCACCAGTTGAGATTCTCACAGGCATTCCAAGCTGCTCGTTAAGATATGCAACACCCATCTGAAGCCCTTCCCACATTGTTGGAGAGAGTGCTCCAAACGACATGCCGCCGATAATCAGCGGATAAATCTCACGAACAGGCGGAATCCAGCCTCTGTTTCTAAGCCTCTCCATATTCTCTTTTGGAGGCAGAATTCTTCCCAGCAGGGTTCTCAGCTCAAATTCATGACGACCAGCATCAAGAGCTGGGTCTGTAAGCATTGAGATTCTTATAAATTTGATTCTATCAAGCAGTGAATTTGTAGAGTTTCTTCTGCCGCCGCGTTTTCTTGGTTCTCCATCTTGATTTATGTGGAAACGGTATCTGTCGATCTCATTATTTCTACGGGGTTCAATAGCATCATTTGGGCACACCATTGAACACATTGCACAGCCGATACACGCATCTTCTATAGCGGTCTTCTGCCTGATTCCGTAGTAGGTCTCAAAAGGAGCTAAAGCTCTTTGTGCTGCATCAAATTGGTTAGATGATGGTGGTTGATCTGATATATCAGATGATTCGCTTTGATTAATTGAGCTGCTATTTTTTGCCCCTGCCCGACCAGAAGAAGAGTTGAGCAGATTTGATGGATTTATAGCTGCAATATTTCTCTTTCTAAAAACAGAAAGTGAGATAGCTTGAACCGGGCAGACAGCAGTACACTGTCCGCATAAAGTACACCTCTCTTTTTTCCAGTGAATCTGCCATGGCAGATCGCTCAAACTTAAAGAGGAAGGTTTAATGGTTCTGTTTGACGACATATTTTTACCTCCTGTCGATCTGGTCCTACAATGGCTGTGTCAAGGTGCATTGGTTGAATATCTTTACTTTTATCTCTATCTGGGATAACAGCATCAAGTCCGCATATCTCAGAGGAGAAGGCAAACATTCCGGGTCTTCCTCCAACTACGCCGGGTCTGAGTTTCTTTCTATCTTGAGCCATAAACATTGTGTTGTCAGGAAGGACACCGATTACGCAGTTGGGTCCGTCTATTGTCAACTGCCTGCATGATTTTTTAAGATGGTTTAGAAAAACAGAATCAGGGTGGTTGTCAATACCTTTGTCTTGAAGAGGTGTAATAACGTGCTTGTAAGAGTCGAGTCCAAGACCAAGCCCTGACATGGTGTAGTGTAGAATATGGGCAAATACTTCAGAATCAGACTGATATCCGGTATAACCGGGAAACCCTCTGGAGGATAAGAAATCCTTAATTGGGATAAATGCCGTATTCTCACCATTTGTCATAGTTGAATAACCTTTGATAAAGAACGGGTGGCACGCATAAAGATTTATGGCATAATTTGTATTTTGCCTTCCCTGAACCATTATTGTTCTTGCAGTCAAATCTTTTCTGTCAAGCCCGAGATAGCGGGCAATCTCAAGCGGGTCGCCAAGCTCTTTAATCATAATTGTGTCGGGCCAGAAGGAGAAGACTATCATATCCTCTTTCTCTTCGCCCATTTCACGTATTTTCAGTCTGGTCATCATCAACCTGGTGGCAAGCTCGTCTGGATCAAGATGCTCCCATGATTCAGGATATTCATATGCACGCAACAGATAGAGTCCTCTTTTCGGAACACCCTCCATTTTAGTCTTGGGAACTTTGATGCTCATCTTGTATTTAGTCATGAACCCCTGTTCCATCATGAAAAAATCGAGTTTCCTTATTCCCTCCTCACTGAAAATTCCTGAAAGGATAGGGGCATCCTTCATCTCTTCAAAGGGACCACCTAAATCACGAAGCAGAATACCTACTCCAGAACCATCATGCCCCTCTTTCATAACATCAAGAGCTTTTATGGCTTCCATTGGAGATACAGGGTCTTTGCTTGTAAGTGCAAACAGACGGCACATTCTTCTTTTCTCCTTGTTATTTTCAATTGATTGAGCAATATATAAGCAAATATATAACAGTTTAATATATATTGAATATATAGCTGTTTATCATATATAAAGCTGGTTAATATATGCAGAAAAGCAAACTTTTTCAATATCTTTTTAAATAGTGTTATTTGTTAAGATGCAGTATTAAAATAGATTTTATAACCTTTTTGTAATTTTATACTTAAATATACCTTAGAAATAAGCTGTCATTTGACGATCGTGGAAATAGAATGGATATTACGAAACTGCCGGAAAATATAAAAGACCATGTAGAAAACAGATTAGATGAGATTATAAAATCTCTTCAAAAAAATAGTCTCAGCCTGCCTGAAGATTGCTCGATTATAACAAAAAATAATCAGATAATGCACCAGCTTAGGCAGGTTATTATAAGCAGCGAATTTGTATCACGAACCTTTATAAGAAACCCCAGCCTTCTTATTGATCTTATCAAATCTGGTGATCTTGAACGCTCATACTGTGACGGCGGGTATAAGCTCAAAATAGAACAGCAGATTAAGAGCATAAAAGATTTAAGCTCTGTTAAAAATAGCAGCACTGTATCTGTATCTGATAATTCGGCTGTTGAGGACATATTTTTAAAAGAGCAGCTTGGTAAGATAAGAGAGCGTGAAATGGTGAGGATTGCATGGCAGGATATCACCGGCAAAGTCTCTTTGGAGCAGACGCTGAAAGATTTGTCAGATCTTGCAGAGGCATGTGTTGACAAAGCAATCACCTTTATTTATGATAAACTGTGTTCCATATACGGAACACCTCTCGATAAAAACGGCAATGTTCAACAACTTATTGTTCTTGGCATGGGGAAACTCGGTGCCGGCGAATTGAATTTTTCCTCTGATATTGATCTTATTTTTGTATATCCAGATGATGCTCCTTTTGAAGGGAAATTCAATACCACAGGGGAATTTTTCACAAAAATGTGCAAAAACTTCTTAAAGGTTTTTGATTCATCTATGGTCAGCTCAAATGGCAGCTCTTCCACTATGCTTTTTCGTGTAGATACAAGATTGCGTCCATTTGGGGCAAACGGTCCTATTGCCATGAGCTTTTATACAATGGAAGACTATTACCAGACACAGGGGCGTGACTGGGAGCGTTATGCACTTATAAAAGCACGTCCTATTGCCGGTGATATCGCTGCCGGATACACCCTTCTTAAAACACTAAATCCTTTTATCTACAGAAGATATTTTGATTATGGTTCATTTGACTCATTAAGAGATATGAAAAAGAGGATATCTCTTCAGGTAAGGGATAAACGATTTAAGAATAACATCAAACTCGGTGCGGGCGGCATACGTGAAATTGAGTTTTTTGGTCAGGTATTTCAATTGATAAGAGGAGGAGTTGAACCTGAATTTCAGGAACGCAAAATCCTAAAGGTTCTTGATCTTCTTGTGGAGCGTAACTGTATTGCTCCAAATGTAGGAGAAGAGCTTACTGATGCCTACTATTTTCTTCGTAAAGTTGAAAACAGATTGCAGCAGCACAATGATCGCCAAACCCATGATCTGCCTGAACGGAAAGATGAACAGTTGAGACTTGCTATCTCAATGGGATTTCAAGAGGTTTCTGACGAGCAGACTATTGAAGCCTTTAATAAGGTTCTGTATTATCACATAGAAAAAGTCCATGCCCATTTTCGGAATCTATTTGAAACTGAGAGTATGGATAGAGCAGAAGATGAAGATGATGTGATAAAGTATATATGGCAGAATATAAATGATCCTCAATTTGACTCTTCAGGATACAAAATCGCAGGCTTTGAAGATTCTGCCCGTTTTTCAGATATTTTACGAACTCTTTCAGATCACCCTAATACAAAAAAACTTACTACAACCGGCAGAAGACGCTTAGATCGCCTTATATATCTGTTAGTTCACAGAATAGGGCAGGAAAAAGAGTCATTTTGCCCTACAAACGGGGGATATGATGGAGGAGAGTGTATCTCATCAAATCCAGAAACTGTTCTTAAAAGGCTTGTTGATCTTGTAATTACTATTGAAAGGCGCACCTGTTACCTCTCGCTTTTGATTGAAAAATCTCAGGCAATCGACAGCCTTGTCAGCCTTGCTGCCAGAAGCCCCTGGGTAATCTCTTTTTTAGCTCTGCATCCTGCTCTGTTAGATGAGCTTCTCGCCCCTTCAACATTATACACTCCGCCAGATAGAGCAGAGATGGAAAAAGATATTGCCCGGCGACTTGCATATATTCCAGTAGATGACTTTGAATTTAAACTTGAAGAGATTTGTATTTTCAAGCAGGTTATGACCTTGAGGGTTGCGGCTGCTGATTTGAGCGGCAACTATCCTCTTATGAAGGTGAGCGATCGTCTTACAGAAATTGCAGAAACTGTTATGAACAAGGTAATTGAGATAGCATGGCACCATACAGTTCAAAAATATGGTCTGCCCTCAGGAGTCTCTATCAGCTCGATTCGATCAGCCCCCTCTTCTATTTCTGTTGAACAGCCTTCTGTATCTACGCCATTTGCCACATCCTACTCTGCACCATCTTCGTCTCAATTTCTATCTCCAGGATTTGCAGCAATTGCCTATGGTAAACTTGGAGGCATTGAACTTGGCTATAAATCTGATCTTGATATGGTATTTATCTACTCTGGAAATGATGGTTATACAGAGGGCGGTCCAAGGAGTATTGAAAATATACGTTTTTATACCTTTTTAGGTCAAAGAATTATAAATGCCTTAACATTGACCACTCAGGCTGGTAAATTATATGAAGCTGATATGCGTCTGAGACCAAACGGGCAGTCTGGTATGATTGTAAGCCATATTGACTCATTTCATGACTACATTAAAAATGAGGCATGGACATGGGAGCATCAGGCGATTATCAGAGCAAGACCAATTGGGGGCGATCCTGCTCTTCAGAAGAGATTTAATGAGATAAGAGAAAAAGTTCTTTGCATAGAGCGAGACCCTGCTGTATTAAAAAAAGAGGTTAGGGATATGAGGGAGAAGATGCGCAGAGAACATGCAGTATGTCCGCCTAACCTGTTTGATCTAAAGCATGGAAGGGGGGCAATTGTAGATATTGAATTTTTAGTTCAATATCTTGTGCTCGAAAATGCCTGTGAACATCCTGCATTGACTCGATGGACAGATAATGTCAGACTTCTTGAGTCTCTTGCAAATGAAAACATTTTGACACACAAAGAGGTTAAACTGCTTAAAAGCGGTTATCTAAAGCTGAGGCAGATGGTTCATCACCTTAATCTACAGGAGAGGGAGAAGATAATATCTTTAAAATTGTTTAAAGATGAAAGTGATGCGATTGCTGCCATATTTAAGAGGGTTCTTTATTAATCCAAAGGCTATTTTAAAGATTGTTTAAAATACAAACCAACAATTTAAGGAGAAGCGAATAATGAGTTTTAAGAATTGGGAAACACCTTTTTGGCCTCAAGGGGTAGCACACGATGTATCTGGTTATAACTATCCATTGACAGATATTCTTGATGATGCTGCACGTAAATATCCAGATAAGGTATTTACAATATTCAACGATGCAGAAAGAACCTTTGCACAAGTTAAAGATACAGCAGACAGAATTGCCAATTTTCTTGCGGGACAGGGCATCAAGCAGGGGGAGAAGGTTGCTATTTTTCTTCCCAATCTTCCCCATTTTCCTGAAATCTTCTTTGGAATCCTTAAAGCTGGTGCAGTAGCTGTCAACTGCAACCCTGTTTACACTCCGGCAGAATTAAACCACCAGCTATCTGATTCTGGTGCTAAAATGGTCTTTTGTATGGATCACCCTGTATTTTATAAAAGCGCGGTTGAGGCAATTAAAGACACTGATGTAAAAAGTGTAGTTATCTGCAATATCAAATCTTATCTCCCAAAGCTGAAGGGTCTGCTGGGCGGTCTTCTTGGTAAAATCCCAAAAGCTGACAAACATGAAAAAGGGCATTTTATGTTTGATGATATTGTTGCATACTCAGCTCCAACTCCGCCGTCAATCAAGGTTGATCCTGAAAAGGATACAGCTTTAATGCTCTATACAGGAGGTACTACAGGCGTTCCAAAGGGTGCGGAGTTGACCCATACCAATTTTACCTATGAGATGGAAGCAGCAATGGAATATCTTAAAATTTCTCATGAATCTGGTAAAGCTCCTGAAAGAATGCGGTGCGGAGGATTTCATACATTTCTCGGCGTTCTTCCTTGGTATCATGTTTTTGGAATATGCGTTACTATGTTTTTGGCTGCTAAAACCGCCAGCCGGCTGATATGCGTTGCAGATCCAAGAGCTGGAAATCCTCCATTTACAGATGTATTAAAAATTGTTCAAAAACACAAACCAACTATTATGAATGCAGTGCCAACCATCTTTGTTGCGTTTACAAACCATAAACTTATAGATAAGTTTGATATCTCTTCTATTATGGCATGTTTTTCAGGAGGTGCACCTCTGCCTCCAGAGGTTTGCAGGCAGTTTGAAGCAAAGACAGGTTCAGTAATATTTGAAGGCTACGGACTTACAGAGACTGCACCTGTTGTATGTGCCAATCCTCCATTAAAAGAGACTCGTAAGATAGGCTCAATAGGTTTTCCGCTTCCAGGAACTGATGTTAAGATAGTTGATCTTGACACAGGCAGAACTGAACTGCCTAAAGGCGAAGATGGAGAGATTGCAGTATCTGGTCCGCAAGTTATGAAAGGCTACTGGAAACGACCTGATGCCAATGATGAAGTCTTTAGAGAGTTTGACGGAAACCGCTATTTTCTAACTGGAGATATAGGTCACATTGATGAAAATGGATATATAACCATTACTGACCGCAAAAAAGATATGATAATTGTGAGCGGATTCAATGTATATCCAAGAGATGTTGAAGATACAATCTATAAACATCCTGCTGTTGAACTTGTAGCAGTTGTCGGACTTCCTGATCCAAGAAGCGGCGAGATGGTCAAAGCGTACGTAAAACTAAAAGCAGGTTCACAAGTAACTGTCGAAGAGATGGATAAGTTCTGTAAGGAGAACATGGCAGGATATAAACGTCCAAGAGTCATTGAGTTTAGAGATACAATTCCAGTCTCCAATGTCGGCAAGGTTCTCAGAAGAGCTTTAAGAGACGAAGAAAAAGCAAAACAGAAAAAATGATATATTATGACACAAATTGTTATAGATTGAATATAGATAAAAAGGAGGAAGCAGATTTGCTCCTCCTGACACTTGCATCTGAAGGAGTTGACCTCTATCTTATGCACGATAATGGGTGTGATGAGCTTATTATTGCTCATCGCACAGACAAAGAGCTTGAGTCTATTAAAGAGATTATTACAACTTTTTACTATGAACTCAATGCTGAAAAAAGTGCCCTGCAAACTGCTGTCAATTCAAGCTGCCAACCTGTCCAAAAATTTGTTGTAACCCGCTCCGCTCTCTTTTCCGTCTCTATGTTTGCACTTTTGCTGTGCACAATCCACGCTGCTTCCCTATTTCACAATAACCACCGCGAAATTATTCTAAAATACGGCTCATCTGCCCTATATGTTCTTCAGGGCGAATATTACCGTGTTGTATCTGCTCTGCTGCTTCACTCTGACGTTGAGCATCTTGCTGCTAATGTTGCTGGCGTATTGCTGCTTGCCGTCCCTCTTTGCAGCATCACTGGAAGCGTAACCGGCATGGCTCTTATAATATTATCTGGCGGAGTAGGAAATTTTATCAACGCTCTGCTGTATCGCAGTGCCCATCTCTCAATTGGAGCATCTACTGCTGTAATGGGTGCGGTTGGCTCTCTTGTGGCATTTCAGATAATAAACAGAAACAGAGCGGTGCAGCCAATTAATAAACATAAAAAAGTTTCGCCGATATTTATATTAGGTTGCGGAGCAGCTTTTGTTGGAATTATGAGCGGTGGAAAAGACACTGATGTATCTGCCCATATTTTTGGATTTTTATCTGGTCTTGTATTTGGATTTCCAGTTATTTTGACTATCTATCATTCACATATTACATCTTGACACTATGCCGGCGGTTTTTTATAGTGAACATCAAATTTTTTTATAGTATCGATTAGAATGGGGTTAATGAGGTATATCAGAAAAGGTATAAAAACAGTTTGACTCAACACCATGAAATGGAATGTAATATAGTGTCCAACGAAATTCCGGCTGTAAAGTTAAAAGGGGTTGGTGATGGATTATGGGTAACTATAAATCCTGAATTACCTGAAGAGACTATATATAAAGAGATATCTGCTCTTTTTGAACGCCTTAAACATCTTGCAATCAATGCAAAGGTTGTTCTTGATATCGGGAATGTTCAGGGCTATGATAATTTAATAGGTAACATCAGGTTATTACTCAAAAGCAGATTTGATGTTGGCAGCGTTATTGAGCCGCCTCAAAACAAAACTATACATTCAGAATTTAACAAACAGAACCCCTTTGGCATTAAAAACGCTAATAATACTAATAATATGGTGAGTAAAGGTTTTATTAATGACAGAAGCGAAGCTCTGATGCTTGCAGGCAGAATCAGGTCTGGTCAGAGGATAGAGACAAACGGACACCTTATAATAGCAGGTAATGTCAATCCTGGTGCTCAACTTAGAGCATCAGGAAATGTTATTGTAATTGGTACTCTTCATGGTGAAGTTCATGCAGGTTACCCAGACGATGAAGATGCTTTTGTAATAGCACTTGATTTTAAAACGCCTAATATCCAAATCGGTGGTACAACATCTTTAGAACACAATAGTGAACTCAGTGGTAAAATAGTATTCGCAGCAGTGCATGATGGTAAAATTATTCTTCATGATTACCTTAAAATTCAGCCATTTGGAAAACTTCCGTGGCCAACTATACTATAATAATCTATTAATTACGCTGTCATTTATTTAATCATTTAAGTAATATGGACAATTCAAAACGAGGTGTTAATTGGAAGGCAAAATAATTGTAGTTACATCAGGAAAAGGCGGTGTAGGAAAAACAACAGCTACAGCCTCCATTGGTGCTGCCCTTGCTCTTGAAGGAAACAGGGTTGCCGTCATAGATATGGATATAGGTCTTAGAAACTTAGATGTTGTTTTAGGACTTGAGAACAGGATAGTGTTTAACATTGTTGATGTTGTAAACAAAAGGTGCAATTTATCTCAGGCTTTGATAAGAGATAGAAGAATTGAGAACCTGTTTTTAGTTCCAGCATCTCAAAGCGATAACAAAGATGTATTGACACAGCTTGGAGTTCAGAGGGTTGCAAAGCAGTTAAAGAGTGAATTCGACTATGTTATAATGGACTCTCCAGCAGGAATTGAAAAGGGTTTTGAGAACTCGGTTGTAGCAGCAGATGAGGCTATTGTGATATGTACTCCTGATGTCTCTTCAATAAGAGATGCAGACAGAGTTATTGGTCTTTTATATTCCCGCTCTATAACTCCCCGGCTTATTGTCAACAGAATCATGCCTGAGATGGTTGCAAGGGGAGATATGTTAAGCCATGAAGATGTTATGGATGTTCTCTCTATCGATCTTTTAGGGCTTGTTCCAATGGATAATCAGGTTGTAATCTCAACCAATTCAGGCGTGCCTTTAGTTATGCAGAACCAGTCGTTAGCTGGTCAGGCATTCAGGCGGATTGCAAAAAGAATCAATGGAGAGACAGATCTGCCCATACAGATACCAACAGCAATGAACACAGGTATTTGGAGCAGGATTATACAGAAATTAGGTTTGAATAAATAAGGATAGATTCCATGCTTAACGGATTGATAAAAAGATTTTCAGGTAAAAAATCCAGTAAGGATACTGCCAAGAAAAGGTTACAGTTCGCTCTTGTCTATGATAAGCTGGAAATCAACGAGATGACTTTAGAAAATCTTCAAAAGGATATTGTGGAGGTAATTTCAAAATACTTTGAAATTGATACAAAATCTTTGCAGCTTGAGGTGCAAAGAGAGAGAGAACTCTCTGCCCTTGTCTTTAATACTCCGATATTGTGTGTAAAGAAGAATAGAGCATTGAATAATAGTGCCTCGAACAGTTGATTTTGCTTATAAAGCAAAACTCAATTAACTTGTAACTTGCAGCTATCAGCTCACTTTTTTGTAATTATGTTTAATGTTTTGATTGTTTTTAAAAGACGGTTTCCTGTTTCAATGCCGAGATCGATAAAGTCAGGTCCATACTTTTTGCCGGTATCTGTTCTGAATGTGCTTTTGATCTGCTCTAATGTAGCCATTCCAGCAGGATACCGTCTAATAAATTCACTCAAAGGCACATTGGCAAAAATTACCATATCCCAAACAGTGTGGGTAAAGTTATCAGTTCCCCATCTAAATTTATCTGCATCATAAAGAGAGTTAGAGATAAGAGAGCGTTTGGGTTTATTTATCAGCCCCCCTCTAATAAGCCCGCTACTACTACCATTATTATTACTACTATTACTACCAAGTCCGCCGCTAATATCAGCCTCACCAGATTCTTCTATATTCAAATCAGATGCAGCATCATTTTTGCATCTATTTTTAAATGCCTCATGTTCAAGTATTGCACTGCACACAATATCAATCTCATCTGACGAAAACGGATAAATTTGGCTTGATAAAAATTGCCTTGCAAACTCTGCCCCTGCTGCTGAATGATTTTTCTCTTTTCTTTTAATATCATGCAGAAGCCCTGCTGCCTGAACCAGCAGGATTTGATTTTCTATCCTGCTGGTTAGGTTTTCATCTATATCCTGCTGCATCTCAATCTGAACGATTGCCCCCGCATCAACGCATACTAAATCAGAGTGAAGCACTCCATGTCCAAAATCATCTTCAATTAGAGGTTTTATCTCCTGCTTGATTCTAACAAGAACAGGGTGAGAGTCGAGCGTCTGCCGAGATAAGTTTACCTCTTTGGCAAAGTGCTGATAAAATTTAGGCACGGGCAGAGTTGCCACAATTTTTCGCGACTCTTCTCTTAATTGAAGATAGATTTCATTCATATTTAACTCTCTTCGATTTTTGATACCTTGATTGACAGCTCTTGCAACTGTGCTATTGTCGGCACTGACGGAGCATCAGTAAGAAGGCATGTTGCTTTTTGTGTCTTTGGAAATGCAATAACATCGCGTATCGACTCTTCTTGGCATAGAAGCATAACAAGCCTGTCAAAACCAAATGCAAGACCGCCATGCGGAGGAGTTCCAGATGCAAGTGCATTTAACAGAAATCCAAATTTTTCCTGAGCCTCCTCTTTACCAATACCCAGCAGATTTAAAACACGCTCCTGCAGCTCTGTCGAGTGGATACGGATACTTCCGCCGCCAATCTCTGTGCCGTTTAGAACCATATCATAAGCTCTTGAACGGACATTCAGCGGATCAGATTCTAATTTGTCCATATCCTCTTCAAGAGGCGATGTAAACGGGTGGTGCAGAGCCTGATACCGTTTTTCTGTCTCATCATACTCAAGCAGAGGAAAATGGGTAACCCAGACAAAACGATATACATTATTATCAATCAGATTGAGCCTTCTTCCAAGCTCATTTCTAAGCTGACCAAGAGCCTCGTTTGTAACCTTTACGCTGTCAGCAACAAAGAAGATCAGATCTCCAACTTCCATATTAAGACACTCTTTTAAGGCTGCCTTCTCATCTTCTGTGAAAAACTTTGCAATAGGAGACTGCCACTCACTCTCTTTAACCTTAATCCACGCAAGCCCTTTAGCCTTGTAGATTGCTGCAAATGCTGTCAGCTCATCAATCTCTTTGCGGGTCATTCCGCTGCTTCCATCTACGCCCCCGCCTCCTTTTACATTAATCGCCTTAACAATGCCGCCGTTTTTAACAGCAGATGCAAATACTTTAAAACCTGTATTTTTTACAATATCAGAGACTTCGCACAGCTCTAAACCAAAACGCATATCTGGACGATCAATGCCGAATCTTGCCATTGACTCTTGATACGTTATCCTTTCAAAAGGAGTCTCAATATCAATGCCTCGAACTCTTTTAAAGACCTCTTTGATCAACCCTTCAGTGATCTCCATGATATCATCTTCACCAACAAACGAGAGTTCCATATCAATCTGGGTAAATTCAGGCTGGCGGTCTGCACGTAAATCTTCATCTCTGAAACAGCGGACAATCTGATAGTATCTGTCAAATCCGCTTATCATCAAAAGCTGCTTAAATAGCTGAGGCGATTGGGGCAGAGCATAAAAACAGCCATGATTGACGCGGCTCGGCACAAGATAATCTCTTGCTCCCTCTGGTGTGCTTTTGGTAAGAAAAGGGGTTTCAATATCAAGAAATCCTCTATCATTTAAATACTCTCTTACAGCACGCCCTGCAGTGTGTCTTGCAATTAAGTTTCTTTGAAGTTTAGGACGCCGCAGGTCTAAATGTCTATATTGCAGGCGGACTATTTCAGAGGCATCAACACGCTCTTCAATCTGAAATACTGGAGTTACGGCATGACTCAATATTTTGAGTTCAGTGATAAAAACCTCAACCTCTCCTGTATCCATCTTCTCATTGATCATGTCATCAGGACGAGCCATAACCTTGCCCTTGACTCCAAGCACAAACTCGCTTCTGATAACCTGTGCCTTTTCATGGACAGAGGCTGATATTTCAGGATTAAAGACAATCTGAGTCAATCCTGTTCTGTCTCTAAAATCAACAAAAATAACTCCGCCGTGATCACGTCTTCGCTGCACCCACCCCATGAGCACAACCTCTTGCCCAACATCGCTCTTTCTCAATTCCCCACAGGTGTGGGTTCTTCTCATATCTCCAAGTAAATCTGCCACCTGTTTTTTTCCTTATTTTATAGTATTGATTCTTTCTTCAAGAAGCATCTCAATCACTTCTTGCATATTTTTATTTAATTCATCTAAAGTTTCACCCTGTGAATGTGGGCTTTGCTATACTCTATTTAAAAATGTTTCAAGCTGCTCAACAGGATTCTCTGCTGTAATGAAATACTGCTCTTTTGTCCGCATATTTCTCAAAACCAATGCATTATCTTCAATCTCTTTATCTCCTGCAATCAGAACAAAATCAGCGTTTAATTTATCAGCTCTCTTCATAAGGCTTTTTAGGCTTCTGCCGCTATAGTCTGTTTCAGTTCTGATGCCTGCAATATTTAAGGCTGATGTCCACATATATGCAAGGCGGGTTGCTTTCTCTCCTAAAGGAATAATGAAGATATCAGGAGTTTTAATAGATACAAGTTTCAAAAATTCAGCAGAATATGGATTTTTCTCTTCAAGCTCTTTTGCATCTGAAGAGTTATCTGATCTAATTTTAAGATCATTGAGCATCTGGGCAACAATCTCTGCAAGCCTGTCAAACCCTATTGCAAAACCGATTCCATATGTTTCATGTCCGCCAAGCTCTTTTATCAAAGCATCGTATCTGCCGCCTCCTGCAACAGCACTTTGAGCACCTAATGCGGTTGTGAGAATCTCAAATGTGGTTCTTGAGTAGTAATCCAGCCCTCTTACCAAGGTTTTATCCACAATAAAATCAACTTGCTGCTCATTCAACACGCTTTTAACAGTCTCAAAATGATCTTTGCACTTATCGCAGAGATGATCAAGCGTTGATGGAGCATCAGCCATAGCTGCACGGCATTCTGGCACTTTGCAGTCAAGTGTTCGCAAGGGATTTTTATCCATACGCCTTAAGCAGTTTTCGCACAGATGCTCTTTTTTTCCATTAAGAAAATTTAGAAGCTCTTTTTGAAAAGCAGGACGGCACTCTTTGCAGCCGAGTGAGTTGATATGAGCTTCAAGCTCTGACAATCCAAGCCGTTTGAAAAGCTCGTTTAAAATCAAGATAAGCTGTGCATCAATGTATGGAGATTCAATTCCGAACACCTCAGCATTTATCTGATAAAACTGGCGGTATCTGCCCTTTTGCGGTCTCTCCCGTCTAAACATAGGTCCTATTGTATAGAGTTTTTGCACAGCGTCAGACGCTCCCATGCTGTGCTGGATATAAGCTCTTACAACTGAGGCGGTAGCTTCTGGTCGTAAGGTGAGTTTATCGCCTTTTCTATCATCAAAGGTGTACATCTCCTTTTCTACAATATCGGTTGCCTCTCCAATGCTTCGTGCAAAAAGCTCGGTCTTCTCAATTACAGGAATGCGAATCTCTTTAAATCCAAAATCTTCAAACAGCTTTGAAGCAGTCTTTTCAATTGCCTGCCAAAGAGCAGTATCTTCTGGTAATATATCTCTAAAACCTCGTATGGTCTGTATCATTTTTCCTCACTATTTTTAAAATAAAATCTGCCTTTTCAATCTTTTGCATAGCAATTTGTGCTTAATAAAAGCAATAAAAATAACTCTCTTTTATACTCGGTTATGTGATTTGGAGTCAATCAATAAATCTTTGGGTCAGATAGGCTCTATTTTTAACAAATTAGATTATCAGCATACGCTTATAATCGCTTATAATTGAGTTGAACATGTATTTAATAGATGGTAGAAACTAAAAAGATTAAGTAAAATACTTACTTATTTAGTTATTCAGCCAGATGGGCTGATACTTATTTAAAAATCTAAAGTATAAAGGAGAGTGCCATGCAAAACAGAGTAACAGTAACTTCGCTTTATAAGATGAAGAAAGAAGGAAAAAAAATCACAGAATTAACAGCTTATGACTATCCATTTGCAAGCATGGTTGATGCAGCAGGGATTGATATAATTCTTGTGGGAGACTCTCTTGGCATGGCTGTTCAGGGCAAAGAGAACACTCTTGCTGTAACAATGGACGAGATGCTCTATCACACTTCAATGGTATCAAGAGCATGTTCATACTCAATGGTAATTGGAGATATGCCATTTATGTCATATCAGTCATCTCTTGAAAAAGCGGTAGATAATGCCGGCAGATTTCTAAAAGAGGCTGGAGCTTCTGCTGTAAAACTTGAAGGCGGTGCTGCTGTTTGTGATGTTATAAGTGCTATGACAAAGGCATCAATTCCTGTTCAGGCTCATATCGGCTTGACTCCCCAGTCAGTGCATCAGATGGGAGGATTTAAAGTTCAGCGTGATGAAGATAGACTAATGGCAGACGCTCTAAAAGTTCAGGAAGCAGGAGCATTTTCAGTTGTGCTTGAAGGTATCCCCTCGAATATTGCTGGAAAAATCACCAAAGCACTTGATATTCCAACAATCGGCATAGGTGCAGGAGCAGATTGTGATGGTCAGGTTCTTGTTATCCACGATATGCTTGGCATCAGCAATAGAACAGTTCCAAAGTTTGTAAAAAAGTTTGCCGACATCTATCCTTTAGCACAGCAGGGTTTAAAGCAGTATGTTGAGGAGGTAAGGGCTGGAACATTTCCCTCAAAAGAGTACGAGTATAAATAGAGGCTAAATTTGATTGTAAAATATGAGGAAAATAAAATGACACCTCAAAAAATCTCCATTATCGGCTGTGGACGCGTTGGAACGGCTTTGGCAGTGTTTTTGTCAAAAGCTGGATACAACATTGCAGCTCTTACAAGCAGAACACGCTCTTCTGCTGAAAAAACTGCAACCGCTATACGCTCTGTTGTAGAAAATAGTTCTGATTATAATGAACTAAAAATCAGCAGCTCTGCGGTTGAGGCGGCTAAGGCAGGAGATATTATTTTTATAACAACGCCTGACAATCTTATAGAAAGAGTCTGTTATGATTTAAGTTCTAATATCGGCGTGGATATGGCTGGTAAGACTCTTTTTCATTGCAGCGGTGCACTATCTTCTTGTGTGCTGGCATCTGCTGCTGATAATGGTGCAGATACAGGTTCAATCCACCCTTTGCAAAGTTTTGCCCCATACTCTCAGGGAGAAAAATCTCCATTTAAAGGAATTAATATATCTGTTGAGGGCAGTCAAACAGCATTGGCAATTGGAAAAGAGCTTATCAACGCTCTTGAAGCTAATCAGTTCACAATTCCGACAAATGCAAAAACCCTTTATCATGCTGCTGCTGTGGTTGCATCAAACTATCTTGTAACCGTAGAGAATTTTGCAATTGAGCTTTTAAAAGAGGCTGGTATTGACGAGCAGAAAGGATATGAAATACTTGAGCCTCTTATTCAGGGAACTTTGAACAACATAAAAACAAAAGGAGCAGTTGCAGCACTTACCGGTCCAGTTGCCCGCGGAGATATTTCAATTGTTGAAAAGCACCTTATTGATATAAATGAGAAGGTACCCGAATTTTCTACACTATACCGCATTATAGGGCAATACACCTTAAAACTTGCAGAAAAAAGAGGAGAGCTTGATCAGATATCTATCAAAGGGCTTACAGATATTTTTTATTAAAGGGGACAGACAATGCTTGCACATAAAATTCCATATCAAAAATTTAGTTATGCCGACTATATTGAATGGTCAGATAAAGAACGGTGGGAAATTATAGATGGTATTGCTTATAACATGTCTCCATCTCCGGGCATGAGGCATCAGGAGATATCATTTAGGTTATCAGGTATTTTTTATCGTCTTCTTAAAAACAGCAGATGCCGAGCTTTTACCGCCCCTTTTGATGTGATTTTTATAGAAGATTCAGATTTAAAAGATAATGCTTTTGAGGCTGATAATGTTGAATATCATAATATACAATTTACAAGATTAAAAAATCATAGTGTAAAATACAGTGAGATTAAGACAGTTGTGCAGCCTGATATTGTCGTTGTCTGCGATCCGGATAAACTTCAGCAGCGAGGCTGTTTCGGCTCACCTGATATTGTGGTTGAGATTCTTTCTAAAGCAACTGCTTATAAAGATGAGACTGAAAAATTAAGGCTGTATGAAAAACATGCAGTCAAAGAGTATTGGATTATCAACCCTGATGCAGAATATATCATGCGTTATCTATTTGACAAAGATAGTTCTAAATATGCAAAACCAGAATATTTAATCAAAGAGGATATTCTTGAAAGCGTTGCTGTAAAAGGCTTGGCAGTTGATTTAATGGAGTTGTGGGCATAAAAAATGATAGAAGTTCAAAATCTTAATAAAATCTATAAATCAGTTCATGCACTAAAAGATGTAAATCTTAATGTTAAATCTGGCGAACTGTTTGCATATCTTGGTCCTAATGGTGCTGGAAAAAGCACAACCATCAGGATTTTAACAGGTCTTACACAGCCAGCGTCAGGCACAGTAACCTTGAACGGCTTTGATCTAAAAAACAGCAGTGTTAAGAGCCGCCAGCAGTGCGGTCTTGTGCCTCAATCCATCAATCTTGATCAAGAGCTTTCTGTTTATGAAAACATGACCATTCACGGGCTTTTGTTTCGTATGGATAAAAAAGAGCGTAACGATAAGATTGATGAGCTTTTAAATTACGTTGATCTAAGTTCCAGAAAGCAGAGTCTTGTAAAAGAGCTTTCAGGAGGAATGAAAAGAAGGCTTATGATTGCAAGGGCATTGATGCACTCTCCTTCTGTTCTGTTTCTTGATGAGCCGACAGTAGGGCTTGATGCAGGCATGAGGCGAAAAATCTGGGCACTTATAAAAAAGATTCAGCAGAAAGGGACAACAATATTTCTAACCACCCACTACATTGAAGAGGCAGAGTTTTTAGCTGACAGGGTGGCTTTTCTTGATACAGGCACAATTTTGGTTGTTGATACTCCGTCAAATCTCATGGCACGGCTTGGAGTATGGGCATTGGATCGTCTGATAGAAGATAAAATGGAGACAATATACTTTAACGACAGAGAGGAGGCAAATCGCTATATTGCAGAACATAAGGAGAGTTTTACCTTGCGGCGAGTCAATCTTGAAGATGCTTTTCTTTCAATAACAGGAAAAAAGGTTAAATGATCCACTCACTTGTTGCAATATATTACAGAGAGATGCTGATTATGCGGAGAAGATTAACACGTCTTGTGCCCTCATGGTCTGTATCTCCGCTTTTATATTTAATAGCTTTTGGTTATGCAATGGGAAAACACGTTGCAATTGATGGTCACTCATACATGGAATTTCTGATTCCCGGACTCATTGCTATGAACAGCATGACCCAAGCGTTTGCAATTGCAAGCGAAATCAATATTGCCAGGTTCTACTGGCACATATTTGAAGAGATTCAGGCTGCTCCTGTGAGTGATTTTTCTTATGTTGCCGGCGAAGTTCTTGCTGGAATCACCCGTGCAATGCTTTCAACCTGCGTAATTTTGATTTTAGGGCTGATGTTCGGGGTTGTTCTATCATGCGGCTTTATGTTCTGGCTTGGTGTGTTTTTAAACAGCTTTGTATTTGCATCTCTTGCGGTTGCTCTTGCCATGCTTGTTAAATCTCATGGAGATCAGGTTCTTCTTACAAGTTTTGTCATAACTCCTATGGCATTTTTGGGCGGCACATTTTTCCCTCTTCAAAACTTTCCTGTCTGGGGGCAGAATCTTATCCATATCCTGCCGATTACACATGCTGCTAAAGTTATCAGAGCCGCATCTTTAAACAACCCTCTGCCGATCTACTCCTATCTTGTACTTGTTATAACTGGAGCTGTTTTTTTTATAATAGCTGTTGTGTGCGTAAAAAGGGCAAAAGATTAAATACTCCAGACGGGCGGCATTATTATCATACCAATTGGCAAAATGGTTAGACGTTATAAATGAGTTTTAAACAGCCTATTTAATAGCTAAAGGAGAGAGTATGAAAATTCTGTTTATCATATCCACAGACAAAGGTGAAACAATCTACAATGCAATGAGACTTGCGAATACCGGCGTAAAACATGGTGATGAAATCAGCGTTTTTATGCTGGGCAGCGGTGTGCTTTTTGAGCAGGCAAGTTCAGAGCAGTTTAATGTAATTGAACAGGTAAACCAATTTAAAGGTGATTTTTATGTATGAGGTGTCTGTATGAAAGCCCACGGTCTTGTGGGATCAGGCACATGTCCTATTGCTTGGATGGATGATTTATACGAACTTGTAAAAGAATCTGATAAGATTATAAATTTTTAAGCACGGATTAAAAAAATAGAGCAATGAGAATAATAAGCGGAACGTGCAGAGGCAGAAAATTAGCAGCTATTAAGGGAATGAGCATCAGACCTACAGCAGACAGAGTAAGGGAGTCAATTTTCAATATTATTGGACAGCAGCGGCTTCAAGGCTCTTATGTTCTTGATCTTTTTGCCGGCACAGGTGCTTTTGGTATTGAATGCCTGAGCAGAGGAGCTGCAAGTGCTGTTTTTGTTGATATTGGAAAAGCTTCATGCTCAGTTATACGGCAGAATATTGAACTTTGCGGATTTGTAAATCAATCTGTAGTTTTGCAGCACGATGCAGTAAAATTTAATCCTACAGAAAATATAATACTAAAACAGTCAGATATAACGTCAAAACAACCTGATATAGACTCTAAAACCAATAGAGAGGCTCAAAAATTTAACCTTGTATTTGCAGACCCGCCGTATGAAAGGGGATTTGTCGAAAAGATATTAAAAAACAGAGCGTTATTACAATCCCTTAACGGAGAGTCTCTTCTAATTATAGAGCACTCTTTAAAAGAAAAAATTCCTGATGACCTTGAAAAACTTGACATTCACGACCAAAGACAATACGGAAAGACCCTTATTTCATTTTTAAACAAGATTGCTGATGTTGTTTGAAAAATGGTTGTTAATGTTGTTTAACTTATGGCTGTTGTCATTTTTCAATGGGAAATTTCAATTTAAGTGTCTAAAACGATTAAGGAGTAAGGAGAGTAGTAAAGATGGTAGAGAAGAGAGAGCGTATTGCAATTTATCCTGGTTCTTTTGATCCTCTTACAAATGGTCATATGGATATAATTGAAAGGGGACTTAAGATTTTTGATAAGGTAATTATCGCTGTTCTTTATAACCCTGCAAAAAAATCACTCTTTTCTGTGGAAGAGAGGCTTGAAATGATTCAGAAAAGTTTTGCTAACCACAGTAATCAGGAAAATATAGTTATTGACTCATTTGACGGGCTGCTTGTTGATTACGCACGCATGAAAAACGCAGTTGCAATTATAAGAGGAATGAGGGCAATATCTGATTTTGAGAATGAATTCCAGATGGCTTTGATGAACCGCCGTCTCAGCCGTGATGTTCAGACCATATTTCTTATGACAGGTTTGAGGTGGATATTTATAAGCTCTTCTATTATCAAAGAGGTCGCAAGATTTGGCGGAGATATTTCAGGTATGGCACCCCACCCGGTTAAATGTAAAATGAAAGAGAAATTTCCTCTGCTTATGGATAAATAGTGTTATATGGATTTATGGCAGCTTAAAGTTTTTGTTAGTGTGGTTGATCAAAAGAGCTTCTCCAAAGCTGGAGAGGCTGTTTTTCTTTCTCAGCCAACGGTCAGCAGCCACATAAAAGAGCTTGAAGAGCATTTTAAATGCCGCCTTATTGACAGGCTCGGAAGGGAGGCAGCTCCAACAAAGGCTGGAGAGATTCTATACAGTTATGCTAAAAAACTTCTATCCCTTAAAGATAAGACAGAAGCTGGTATCGCAGCCTTTTTAGGAAATGCAGAAGGAGAGCTTACAATTGGTGCCAGCTCTATTCCATCAACATATATCATTCCAAAAATAATCGGCAAGTTTACTAAAAAGTATCCGAATATCGTTCTCTCTGTTATGACAGGCGACACATCTGAGATAGCAGAGGCAATTATCAGAGGTGATGTAGAGGCTGGCATTGTTGGAGCAAGGATTAAGGAGGCAGGAGAGGGCACTCTTTTAACACAAGAGCGGCTGATTGATGATCAGATGAAGCTGATTGTTCCATCAAACCACCGTTGGGCAGATAAAAAAAGTGTGGATATTGAGAGTCTGTTAAAAGAGCCGTTTATTGGAAGAGAAAAAGGTTCAGGTACATGGGACTCTATTATAAGGTCAATCTCTGACTCAAGGCTGGCGTCTGCTTCAACCATATCAGATGAAAATCGAGATCAAATGCACAAGATAGATCAAGAGAAGAGCACAGATAGAATCAATTGTACTACCAGCCAAGAACTTAATGTATCTGTACGGTTTGGAAGCAATGCATCAGTTATTCAGGGGGTTTTACACGGGGCGGGTGTTTCAATAGTATCTATAATTGCTGTGCAGGATTACATTGATTCTGGCAGGATAAAGGCTGTTTCGGTAAATGGACTAAATCTTAAACGGGGCTTTTTTCTAACAACGCACAAAAAAAGGACGCTCTCTCCATTAGTAGGTATTTTTCTTGATTTTATTAAACAGGAACTCTCTTTGGTAAAGAGAGATTTTCAGTAAATCATATTGATAGGATACCAGTCAGTTTCAAAATCCCAGTACGAAATAAAAAAGAATACATAGTGGAGATATAGAGGAAGGGTGGCTTTGTTCATCTCTGCTTTGATGCGTATCTGATACTGCTCGCCTTTTTCAAGCTGTTTAAGCTCAAGAATTTTAAGGTTATAGACAGTAGATGCCATCTCTTTTGCCTGTTCAAAAGATGTTGTGGTAAAAGGCTTGTCTGTTCTCCATGGGCGTACAACAGTAAAATCTTGTTTGATGCTGTTATATTTAAGTGTAGATGAAACATTAATATCAGCAATTTTTTCATCAAACCAAGCATCTCTTTTACGATACACAGAGACAAAAAATGCAAATGACGCGGGAACTCCTTTTAGAACAGCCTCACTCATCTTTTCGGTAAATGCACCAGTTACAGTAAAATATGCTAACAGATCATCTCTTGTGTTGGTGATTACAATATTTTCAAGATTGCATCTTCTTCTGGCGGCTGCATTTGATGGCACGGCTGCCTCTATTGCTATTACAGATAACAGCAGCAATATGACATATCTGATAATATGGCTGTTTGGTAGCCTCAATTTCTGCTCCTTAAATATCGTATATTACATTACAACCGGTTTTGTCTCCCACGACTGTTTTCGAGCTAAAAATTCCTTTATAAACTTATGATTCAGCTCATGCCCCGATTTATATGTCTTAACATGCCCTAAAATAGGCATACCAAGAAGGGAAAAGTCACCAAGGCAGTCAAGAAGTTTATGTCTGACAAATTCATCAGGGTAACGAAGCCCCTCAGCATTTAAAATCTTATCATTGTCTATTACAATTGCATTATCAAGGCTTCCGCCCCGTCCAAGGCTGAACATTTTAAGATATTGGAGGTCTTGGATAAATCCAAATGTTCTTGCACGGCATATCTCTTTTGTAAAGTTTTCAGGCGTAAGATCAAACGAGAGTTCTTGTGTGCCGATAACAGGATTTGCAAATTGTATTGAGCAGGAGATTTTAAAGCGGGGGTAGGGAGTTACAGTAACATATTTATCACTGTCTTGAATGGTTATAGGTTCTGTCACAACAAAGAACCATCTTGGCATCTTCTGCTGCACTATACCGGCCTGATTCAATATTTTTGCAAACTCACGAGCACTTCCGTCCATAATAGGCATCTCATATCCGTCAATCTCTACAAGTGCATTATCAATGGCAAGTCCTGTAAATGCTGCCATAAGATGCTCGATTGTTGATACAATAGCACCTTGGCTGCCGATTACAGTTGCAAGGCTTGTATCAACAACCATATTAAAAAGAGCAGGAATATCAGATGTACCGGGAAGATCGGTGCGTCTAAATCTTATACCATGATTTTCAGGAGCAGGTTTTATAGTAATGCTCGCATTTTTTCCAGAGTGGACACCGATGCCAGAACAAGATACTGCCTGTTCAATGGTCTGCTGGGGATAATATTTTTCCATTCATATTACTCCATATTTAACAAAGCCGATTTTATTTGATTTTATCCATCTATAGCGAATTATATTAATGAAATCAAAAGAATTGAGAATTTTATTTACTTAAATTATAATTTTATTAAGTTTTACCTACAATGTATAGATGCACAATCGTAGAGACGTACAGCCTTGACTCTCTACTTAAATATAAAAACTCAATTTATTACCATTTTGAGTATAAAAACAAAAAGGGAGGATAATCTCTTGCTGGCAAAGATTAATTGCAGTGCAGTTGCTGGAATAGCAGGTTATGTTGTGGAGGTTGAGGTTGATGTCTCATTAGGGCTTCCTGTGTTCAATATTGTTGGATTGCCTGAAATTGCTGTTAAAGAGAGCAGAGAGAGGGTCAAAACTGCAATAAAAAATTCAGGTTACGCCTTTCCAATGGATAGAATCACAGTAAATCTTGCTCCTGCCGATGTTAAAAAAGAGGGAACCTGCTTTGATCTTCCGGTTGCAATGGCTATTTTGTCTGCATCTGAAATTGTGCCTCAAGAGCGTTTTAACGGCTACTTTATGATGGGAGAACTCTCTCTTGACGGCAGAATAAAGCCTGTAAATGGAGTTCTGCCTGCTGTTTTGTGTGCAAAAAAAAATGGAGCACGCGGTTTTCTTGTGCCTATGGAGAATCGAGGAGAGGCTTCAATGGTAACAGATATTCAGATTCTTCCGGTAGAAACATTACGCCAAGTTGTAGATTTTTTTACAGGCATGAGAAAAATAGAGCCTTTTTACGGTAATCTTGATGAGCTTTTAAATCAAGAAAATTTTGGAACATCTGATCTTGATTACTGTGATGTTGCTGGTCAAAATCATGCAAAAAGGGCACTTGAAATTGCTGCTGCCGGAGGTCATAATCTGTGCATGTCAGGTCCTCCCGGATCAGGAAAAACAATGCTTGCAAAGAGAATTGCCTCAATTTTACCCCCCTTATCTTTTGAAGAGTCGCTTGAGACAACTCAGGTTTATTCAGTTGCAGGGCTTTTAAAAGAGCAGATGCCTTTAGTAACTCAGAGACCTTTTCGTGCCCCGCACCACACAATCTCAGCTCCGGGTCTTGTCGGCGGAGGAGCACGACCAGAACCGGGCGAGGTGAGTCTTGCACACAATGGACTTCTATTTTTAGACGAGCTGCCAGAGTTTAAGCGAAATGTTCTTGAGGTGCTCCGCCAGCCTATGGAAGATGGAGTGGTGAGAATCTCAAGGGCAGGTGCAAAGTTTGCCTATCCATCAGTGTTTATGCTTGTGGCTGCCATGAATCCTTGTCCGTGCGGATATTATGGGGACAGCGTGAGGGAATGCACCTGCACAGCAGCACAGATTCAGCGTTACAGAGGCAGGATTTCAGGACCTCTTATGGATAGAATTGATATTCACATTGAAGTGCCGGCGGTCTCTTACGGGGAGTTGAGCGGCAACGCAAAACCAGAGTCATCAAAACAGATAAGAGAACGGGTTATTGCAGCAAGGCAGTTGCAGATTGATAGATTTAAAGATACTAATGTCTTTTGTAATGCTGTGATGCGTCCCCGCGACATAAAGAAATTTTGTTTGCTTGAGAGCGGTGCATCATCTATTCTTCAGATGGCTGTAGATAATCTTGGTCTATCTGCACGCGCATACAGCAGAGTTCTTAAAACAGCAAGAACCATTGCAGATTTGGATAATCAGAAAGATATTCTCAGGCAGCACATAGCAGAGGCTATACAATACAGAAATGAACAATAAGGGTTTGTTATGATTAAAAAAGATATTTTTAAAGGAGACCTGAAAGAGCAGTTAAAGTCATCTGCAAAAGATAGGCTTCACAGGTTTATACTTTCAGATGGCATGTTAAGGGGGGCTGTTGTCAACTGCACCCGTATGGTTAAAGAGATGCAGGCAAACCATGGGCTTGGTGTTCTTGAGACGATTGTTCTTGGTCAGGCATATATTGCAGCCTCTCTTTTGACTGCCAACCTTAAAGGCAGCGATAGAATAAGCCTCCATATTGACTGTTCAGGAGCGGTAAAGGGTCTTGATGTTGAGTCAAATGCGTTTGGAGAGGTAAGAGGATATCTTAAAAATTCCCTCTTTTCTACCAATCTTTCAGGCAGAGAAAGCGGGCTATCTTCGCTTTTTGGAGCAGGTTTTTTGACAGTAACCAAGTATATTGAAGATGCAAAAACACCATATTCAGGAAAAATATTACTTGAATACGGCTCTATTGCAGAAGACCTTGCAAACTACTTTGTCCAATCAGAGCAGACGCCTTCAGCATTCAGCTTAAGCGTCCATTTTGATGATAATGATAGAGTTGATGGTGCAGGAGGACTTTTTATTCAGGCAATGCCCGGGGAAAAGCAAGATGCAGGTGTGTTGGCAGAGGCTGAAGATATAATAAGACTTCTAACGCCTGCTAATAAAGGCTTTTCGCTTGGTGCAGCTCTTGCTGATAATATAGAGCCTGACTATTTGGTGCTGGAAAAATTTGACGCTATGAGACCTCTTCTGCTTGGAAACCACAGAGTTGAGTTCTTTTGCAGGTGTAATGAAAAAACAATCCGCAGTTATATCTCAAGGCTTCCAGCATCAGACCTTCAAGATATAGCACAAAACGGTCCATTTCCAGTTGAGATTAGATGCCACCATTGTAATACATTTTACTATTTTACAAAGTCTGATATTGAACAGATGCTGGTTTAAAGATTTTAAATACATTTTTTAGAGCAAAAGCTAACAATCTAATTTTAGAACAAAAGTTAATCATCTAAACAAAAAAGGATTTATATTTTTATGTGCAACCATTGCAGCGAACATGAACATACCCACAATCACGACAATCCAGAAATTCTCCAGATAATGGCTGTTCCAACTCCGCTTTTTGCAGCGTATATCACTGAACAGCCGTTAAAATATGCGGTTCAGATTGGTAAAAACGGAATAAGCATTGTACCGGTTCTCTTTTTGGCACTTATGCAGCATGGAGATAAAACCATGATTGAAGGTTTTTTTGCATCTGATTTAATAGTGTCGTGTGAGGATATTGAAGGATTTAAAGGTTATGCCTCTTCTCTTGAAGATGCTGAAAAATTGTATGCACAAGAGAGTGTTTAATCTAAGCACTATAGAGATTTAGAGAGATTTTCTGCACGTACCATTTTAATAGATTGATAAAATAGTGAACTGTTTTATTGAGCTGTCAAGGAGATTATAATGAGTGAAAAAAAGAAATTAACGGTTCTTATTGCTGATGATGAGGCTCATATCAGATTGATGCTGAAAACTATAATGAAATCCATGAATACTGATGTTGTTGGAGAGGCAAAAAATGGGAGTGAAGCAGTAGAAATTTATAAGAATCAAAAGCCTGATATCTCTCTGTTTGATATTAATATGCCTGTAATGACGGGTTTGGACGCTCTTCAAGAGATAATAAAAGAGTATCCAGATGCTTTTATTATTATGATGACATCAGTTGCAAATGCTGAGACTGTGGAAAAGTGCATTGAGTGTGGTGCGTCTGGTTATATTCTAAAAGATACTCCTCTTCAAGAGATGAAAGAGATGATAAAAGAGGCGTGGAAAGAATATAAAACAAGCAGAAGCAGCAACGGCTGATATAAAAATGTTCAGACTCCAGAGGCTGTTTTATTCATGATTATAGATTATTATTCATAATCATAGATTGTTATACATAATTATCTATAATCTATGTCGGTATATTTACAATTGATATATTTACGGGCAAGGAGAGACCTGATGCGTGAGAAATTTGATCTTAACCAGATGCTCAAAGAGATTGAAGAAGATTCTGGCATTCAAGTTGTAAAAAAGAAGAATACAAAGATGTCTCAAGAGGATATCAAAAAGCTGCTTCTAAAAAAGAGAAAGGAGAGCAAAAATGATACGCAATCCTAAATTTCTTAATATGCTTGTAGAGAAATCTATCCTTACGGCTGAAGACTCTATAAAACTTACTGAAAAATATCAGGGAGACGCATTTGAGGTTCTGCTTCACTTATACAGAGGCGGTGCTGCTAAAAAGTTTGTTTTTGGTAAACTCTGGGGAGACTCGATTGGCATATCTTATGTTGATCTTGAAAAGACTCTCTTTCAATCGCAGGTTGTTTTGCAGCTTCCAGAGAGTTTTGCCAGAAAAAATCTTATTATTCCCATATACAAGATTCAAGATGTTGTAACGGTTGCAACTGCTTATCCTAAAAAAGCTGATGTTTTAGAGCGTGCTGAAGAGCTGTTTCAGTGCCCTGTAAGTCCTGTCTTTTCGTTTCCTGATGAGATTATTGATGCGATTGATATTCAATACCAATCAGGAGACAGCATATCACAGCTTCTGACTAAAATTGCTGATAATGAGATGTTTAAAGGAACAAGCAAGATAACCTCTGAGCAGCTTGAAAAACTTGCTGGTGATAAATCAATTATAGAGTTCAGCCGCAGTATTTTGCTGCTTGCTGTAAAAGAGCGTGCAAGCGATATCCATATTGATCCCCAAGAAGAGATGGCTTTTATAAGGTTCAGGATTGACGGAGTTCTACACGATCGCCTTAAATTAGAAGCCTCTCTATTTAAGCCTCTATTATCACGATTAAAAGTTACGGCAAGTTTAGATATTACTGAGAGGCGTAAACCTCAAGACGGACGAATTTCAGTCTCGCTTACCAACAAATCAATTGATTTTAGAGTATCAACAATTCCAACCATTTATGGCGAAAAAATGGTTTTAAGAGCATTAGGACAGATACTTAAGGACAACGTGCCTGATCTGTCAGAACTTGATCTGTTAAAATCAAATTATGATACAATCCAACGAATCATCAACGCACCAAACGGAGTCTTTTTTGTTACTGGTCCTACTGGTTCAGGCAAATCGACAACGCTTTTTTCGGTATTACAGTCATTAAACAAGCCCGATATAAACATTATGACTGCTGAAGACCCTGTAGAGTACAGGCTTCCAAGGATCAATCAGGTACAGGTAAATCCAGCTATCGGCTTTGACTTTGCAAATGCTTTGCGTTCGTTTTTAAGGCAGGACCCCGATGTTATTTTAATTGGAGAGATCAGAGATTTAGAGACAGCAAAAATTGCATCTCAGGCAGCTTTGACAGGGCATTTAGTTGTAACAACCATGCACACAAACAGTGCCCTTCAAGCGGTTACACGTCTTGTTGAGATTGGAGTCGAGCCTTTTTTGGTTGCACCGTCTATTATCGGAGTAATGGGGCAGCGTTTAGTCCGAAGAATATGCAACTCTTGCAAAGAGAAGTATAAATTGAGCAGCGATCAGATTGAAAAATATTTTATATGGGACGGTCGGACAGAGGTATTTTTCTACAGAGGACGCGGCTGCCCAGATTGTAATAATACAGGATATGCAGGGCGTTTGGCTATCCACGAAATCTTTCTGCTTACTGATAGTATAAGAACAATGATAGCTAAAGAGGCATCAATTCTTGACATTGAGTCTATTGCCAAAAAATCTGGTTTTAAAACAATGCGTTATGACGGCATGAAAAAAGTTCTTATGGGTCTTACCACAATAGATGAGCTGGAAAGAGTAACATCTGAGGATTGATTGACGATAGGGGAAAAATAGAGATATGAAAATAGAAAAATTGGAAACAGAGTTTGCTCCGGCAGAAAGAGCATCAGAAGAGACTATAAAAAATCAGGTGCAATCTATACTTAATGACTCCCATTTAGAAAAACTTTATGCTGCTGTTTCAGATATAATTTTGATTTTAAATAAGGAGAGGCAGATCGTATTTTTTAACCCCAACCTTCTTGATGTAGTTGGAAAAGAGAAATCAGAATCTATATGCGGAATGCGAGTAGGTGAAGTGCTTCACTGCTCACACGCCTTTGAGACAAAAGGAGGGTGTGGAACAACAAAATTCTGCAAAGAGTGCGGTGCTGTAAATGCTATTTTATCCGCACAAAATGGAAAGCCTGATCTTCAAGAGTGCAGAATTACCCGTAAAGGTTCAGGAGATGCACTTGATTTAAAGATTAGAACATCTCAGCTTAATATAAACAACGAAGAATATACTGTTGTAGCTGTTTCAGATATAAGCCACGAGAAAAGAAGAAGAGTTCTTGAACGCATCTTTTTCCATGACATTATGAATACAGCAGTCGGAGTCCGCGGGCTTTCAGAGCTTTTGACCATTGCCGAAGAGGAGCAGTTAGATGAATTTAGAGATATGATCCACAGCGGTTCAGAAAAACTTGTTGATGAGATAAAGATGCAGAAAGACCTTGTAGCAGCAGAAAATAATGAGCTGCAATCTAATCCTGTTTCCGTTGAATCTATTAAATTTCTTAAAGAGATTGCCGAGATTTACAAAAGGCATGAAGTTGCCAAGGATCGCAATCTTCGGATCGATTCAAACTCTGTAAATATAACTTTTCAGAGCGATAAGACTCTCTTGTTCAGAGTCATTGCAAATATGACCAAAAATGCTTTAGAAGCATCTGCACAAGGAGATACGGTAACTATCGGGTGCTCTCAAGAGAATGATAAGATAAAATTTCATGTTCATAACCCAAGTTATATGCCGCAATCTGTGCAGCTTCAGGTTTTTCAACGCTCATTTTCGACAAAAGGTGCAGGCAGAGGTCTTGGCACTTACAGCATGAAACTTTTAAGCGAGCGTTATCTAAAGGGAAGCGTCTCTTTTACATCATCAAAAGAGAGCGGAACAACATTTTTTGGAATTTATCCTTTATCTATATAAAATTATATTAAATACGAGCCTTTACATGCTTTTTAATTCACTATCTTTTGCCCTTTTTTTTGTAGTTTTAACATCTGTGCACTTTACAATTCCCCACAGATTTAGATGGATGCTGATGCTTGCAGCAAGCTACTATTTTTATATGTGCTGGAATGTGGGTTATATTCTTCTTATTGTAACTTCTACCGTGATTACATGGTATGCTGGATTGAAGATTGCTGAACTGCCGGATAAAAAGGGTAAAAAGATATTTTTGCTCTTAAGTCTTGCTGCTAATCTTGGTGCTCTTCTCTTTTTTAAATATTTTAATTTTTTTACATCTTCTCTTTTTGAGATATCAGCTAAATTAAATCTTTTTACAGGTCATGATGCCCCTTTACTCCATCTGATGCTTCCAGTTGGAATATCGTTTTACACCTTTCAGACAGTCAGCTACACAATTGATATCTATCAGAATAAAATAGAGCCTGAAAAGCATCTTGGAATTTTTGCTCTTTATGTTGCGTTTTGGCCCAGAATTGTTGCCGGACCTATTGAACGGGCAGGCAGATTGATGCCTCAATTTAGACAAGTTATGTCGTTTGATTATAATACGGCAACTGACGGTCTTCGTTTAGTGATGTGGGGAATGGTCAAAAAGGTCGTGATTGCTGACCAGCTTGCCTTGTATGTGAATCAGGTATTTGATAACTGTCAAGATTATACAGGCACTCCTCTGATCGTTGCGTCTATATTTTTTACAATTCAGATTTACTGCGATTTTTCAGGATATTCTGACATGGCTATTGGAACAGCCCGGGTTATGGGTTATGAGCTTACTGAAAATTTTAGACACCCATACTTTGCATCGTCTCTGCGGGAGTTTTGGCAGAGATGGCACATATCGCTCTCCACATGGTTTAGAGATTACGTCTATATTCCTCTTGGCGGCAACAGGGTTGTAAAATGGCGGTTTTACTATAATCTGTTTATCACATTTTTAATAAGCGGCTTGTGGCACGGTGCAAACTGGACATTTGTGATATGGGGCGGGCTTCACGGCATCTATTTGGTTATCGAGCATATTGCTGAAGAGTTTTTCCGAAAATTTTGGACAGATAAAAAGAGTAATGTCAAAAATATAGACGGTTCATTCTACTACAGAATCCGTGTTGCAATAACTTTGATTTTAGTCAATTATGCGTGGATTTTTTTCAGAGCAAACTCTGTGTCTGATGCCTTCTCGATAACGGCTAAGATGTTCATGTTTGGGGGCAAAAATCCATCTGTTCCTGTGGTTGAACCTCATGTTTTTATGCTTAGTGTGCTTCTTATACTGTTGCTTATTGTTGTAGAGTTTAAAGAGCAGAGCATAAAAATTGAGCATTATATTGCCACTCTTCCAACAGGTGCACGCTGGTCTATCTATACTCTCGGGCTGTGGGCAATTATTATTTCAACTATTTTTGGTGTAAAGCAGGAGTTTATCTACTTTCAGTTTTAAAATTTGTAAAGTTTAAAGAGTTGTTTGCTTTTACTATTTAATAAATACGCATCAAGAGCGTTATCTGAAAGTTGGTAGAGATATTTTTTTAATGCAATCAAAACATTTTATATTCAAACTGTTACTTTTCTGTCTATTTAATCTTGCTATTACGGCAGGTCTGCTTTGGTTCTTTTCTGGTCAAAATAGAGATATCAGCTTTAAAAATTGGGAGACTGAATCTAATCTTCTTGTAACTGGAGAGAACGAACATTATGATATTGCAATCTTAGGAACTTCAAGGGGGCGTGTTTTTTCGCGTGATTCCAACCATCTTACAATGGAAAAGATTCTTGGGAAAAAGGTGGTAAATCTCTCTAAAGGCGGCGGGGGCGGTCTTATGCCAGCAAAGGTTCATCTTGCCCATTTTTACCGAAGAGGCAACAAGGCAGATCATGTTATCTATTTTGTTGATCCATGGATTTTCTTTTGTCCAATCAATAATGAGAACAACACATTTTTTCTGCGTGATGAACCTTTTGAGATCACTATTTTGTTTGATCTTATATTAAACCGATTTCCTTCTGAGCGGATAATCTCATATATTCAGATGATAGCGGTTGACAACTGGAAAAGCATCAGCACATATGCAGCCCCTGGTTTGGATAAATTGACGCTAAAGGCAATTGATCCTGTTAAACTTGAAGAGGCAAGAGAGCACTATCTTAGTTTGTACGATTATGATAAGTTTGAACATTATAGTAAGTTTCTATATGATATTAACAAATTGGCAAAAGAACATAACAGCAGGATAACCTACGTTATGCTTCCCATTTTGATGAAGGATTTTCCGGGAGCTGATATGGTGGATCAGAAGCTGAAAAGTATAAGTAGTAAAGAGGGTGTAGGATATTATAACCTAATTGATCAGATGCACGACAGGCAGTTCTTTTATGATCATATGCACTTTAACAACAGAGGCGTTGCCCATTTTACTAAAACATACCTTGAATCAATTTTAACATACAAAAAATTAAAGATATAATCTATGCTCACAACACTTGAAAAAAAGATAATCTCCTCGCTTCAGGGAAATATTCCAGTGACATCAAGACCTTTTTTAGAACTTGCACAAAATATAGGCGTATCAGAAAAAGAGTATCTTGATGTGGTTAAAAGCCTAAGTGATAGAGGAATTATAAGACGATTTGGAGCTACTCTGAAACATCAAAATTCAGGGTTTAAAGCCAATGCTATGGTCGCATGGAATGTAGATGAAAACAGAGTGCAGGATGTGGGAAAAATTATGGCATCTTTTGATGAAGTTACACACTGTTACAGAAGAAATCCAGCTCCAACATGGAAGTATAATTTATACACTATGGTGCACGGTCCAGATGAAGAGACGTGTCATGCTATTGCTGCAAAAATATCAGAAGCAGTTGGAGTTACAGATTATATGCTTCTTTTCAGTACAAAAGAGCTTAAAAAAACATCAATGAGCTATTTTGATTAAAGTGTGAACAACTCTCTTGTCCTACTCTAACTCCCCTCACATACTCTGCGTAAATCCTTGGACGCACGATTTTGCTGCATTTGATTTCTGGGCAAAACCTATAGGACTTTTGCAGCTTGCAGCAATCATAAGAGAGGGCGGTGCACGAGTAACCTTTTTAGACTGCCTTGATAGATTCCACCCTAAAGCAGTCGAAGAGGCATCTGAATTGAACAGTGGTAAGGGGATTAAAGTATTAAGCGATGGAAGGGGTCCTTTTAGAAAAAGGGTTATACCATTTCCTGAAGGGGTTGAACTGCTAAACGCTGAGTTGTCGCCAGCAAAAAGGTTGAGTGCAGAAAAAAAGCTGTTTAATGGCAAATCGTTCTCTCGTTATGGAATTGAACCAGATTGGTTCAGGCAGGATTTAGAGAATATTAAAAAAAGAGCAGAACAAAAAGCCTCACAACCTTTAGATTCTGATCATAGAGTAACAGATACAGAGATGGGTTATCCTGATCTTATTTTAGTTACATCTCTTATGACCTACTGGGCATCTGGTGTAAGAGAGACAATTTCTGTTATAAAGGAGATATTTCCAGATGTTCCGGTTGTGCTTGGCGGTATTTATGCTACTCTCTGCACTGAACACGCACGAAAAAATTCTATGGCAGATCAGGTTGTAACTGGAAGTGGAGAGGAGCAGATTTATGATATTATTAAGAGCTGCACAGGGTTTGAACTCAATTTAAATCCTCAGTTAAAACTCAACCCGTCTGACTTGAATCTATTTCCATATCCTGCCCTTGATCTTGTATCTAACCTTACCTATGCTCCTATTTTAACCTCAAGAGGGTGTCCATTTTCCTGTACCTATTGCGCCTCATCTTTTCTTGAGCCAAAGTTGAGACAGAGATCGCCTGAACTTGTTTTTGATGAGATAAGATATTGGCATGAACGATATGCGGTACATAACTTTGCCTTTTATGATGATGCTCTTTTAATCAATCCTGAAAAATATATTCTTCCTTTGTTAGATAAGATTCTTTCATACTTTTCTGATTTTAAACACTCTTGCAAAATATCTTCTTCTTCTGCGAAATCCTCAGCACCCTTAGAGTTTCATACACCAAATGCACTGCATATCAGGCAGATCACCGGTGAGATTGCAGATATGATGTTTAAAACCAATTTTAAAACTATTCGTCTTGGTCTTGAGACAACCGATTTTTCCAATTTTCGCAAAGCAGATGTAAAAGTTAAAGCTGATGAGTTTTACCATGCAGTTGCAATGCTTAAACAGGCTGGTTTTAAAAGAGAGCAGATCGGTGCCTATCTTTTGTGCGGGCTGCCGGATCAAAATCTTGACGATGTAGAGAGATCCGTCCTTCTTGTCAAACAGATCGGTATTGTGCCGATTCTTGCCTATTACACCCCGATACCCCATACCCCTATGTGGAAAGATGCAGTAAAATATTCAAGATTTGATTTAGAAACCGAGCCTCTTTTTACCAACAATGCCCTGATTCCCTGCCTTAACAGCGAGCATGAGATAAAAAGGATTTCTGAATTGAAAAAAATGGCAAAATAAAATATAGTCCCACTGTTTTGTTAGAATTTTGTTAGAATTTTGTTAATTTATTGTTAGCGTTTTATGGTTTTCTTTAGGTTGATAAGATACTAATTTTTATTATTTTTTGGGATATTTCTTATTTTTGGCTTTTAACACTTTTCGGTACAGATCATATCTGTGCATATATTACAAGGAGGTGCCATTGAATCTGATTGATATTCTAATACAGACAGTAGGTGGACTTGGTCTGTTTATCCTCGGTATGAAGATGATGACTGAGGGTCTTGAGATGACAGCAGGTCATAGAATTAAAAAAATTCTAAGTGCAATCTCATCAAACAGGGTTATCGGCTGTTTAACTGGTGCAGGTGTTACAGCAGTAATACAATCTTCATCAGCAACAACTGTTATGCTCATAGGTTTTGTAGGAGCTGGCATGATGACCTTTGAACAGGCTGTCGGGGTTATTCTTGGTGCAAATGTTGGTACAACAATGACAGCTCAGATGATCGCCTTTAAACTCTCTGGTCTTGCACTTCCTGCAATAGCGATCGGCGTTCCGATCAAGTTTTTCTCGAAAAGCCGCTATTATCGCCATATTGGAGAGATTATTTTAGGTTTTGGCTTGCTCTTTTACGGAATGACTGTCATGGGAGATGGGCTTGCCCCAATAAGAAATGAACCTGATTTTGTAGCTTTTTTTACAAAATTTAATACAGATTCGATCGGTGGTATATTCTTATGCGTATGCGTTGGAGCAATGGTAACTATAATGGTTCAATCTTCATCTGCTACAGTTGGTTTGACCATGACCCTTGCATCTCAGGGGTTGGTAACATTTCCTACAGCTATGGCTCTTGTTTTAGGTGAAAACATCGGGACAACAATCACCGCAGAGCTTGCAACAATAGGCTCTGCAAGTCTTAGTGCCCATAGAACAGCCCGTGCCCATACACTTTTTAATGTCTTAGGGGTTGGCATGATGGTGCTAATCTTTCCGCTGTTTATAAAGTTGGTTCAATTTATGACAGCGGCAATGGGAGCTGGTAATGTTGAACTAATTAGCAATGGACAGTACATAAATGTCAGTAGATATATCGCAAATGGTCATACGCTCTTCAATGTAATTAACGCCTCCTTCTTCCTTCTTTTCCTTCCCATTCTTACCCGAACCGCTATCAAGCTCTCTCCTAAAGAGAAAAAAAAAGAGCGTTACAAACTTCCAATATTTGATACAAGGTTTATTGATTCCCCGATTGGTGCTCTTGCCAAAGTTCACGGTGAAGTGTTAAAAATGGCTGAATTTACAAGAGATCGCCTCTCTAATCTCTCTAAATGTATAAAGGTTAGAGATGATGATAAGTTAGGTGAAAGAGAGGCAGTCGAAGAGCACATTGATAAGATGCAGCTTGTGATTACCCAGTATCTGACCACAATTTATCAAGGCGGAGTGAGTAGATACGAAGCAGATGAGATATCTGAGATGATGCGCATCACAAACAATTTAGAAAGAATCGGCGATTCAATGGAAAACGCTTCCAAGACAATTGAGAAAATTCACGATCAAGAGGTTAAATTTAGTGAGGATGCACTTAATGATCTTGAATCTATCGCAAAAGAGGTTGATATCTTTTTCGATATGGTTATAAAAGCGATGAAAGAGAAGCCCGAAGATTTTTTTGATAAGGCAGAAGCTCAAGAAAATCTTATTGATTCGATGAGAGAAAAGATGCGTAACGATCATATAGAGAGGCTCAGACAAGATAGCTGTTCGGTTGATGCAGGTCTTTTATATATTTCTCTTCTTTCAAACTATGAAAAGATGGGAGATTTCTGTTTTAATATTGCAACTGGTGTAGATAAAATAAAATAATATCTTAAGGGCTAAAAAATATAGCCTGTTTGCTGCCGATTATTTGGGATTTAAATTTAAAAATAGTATAAAAACGTATAGGATTGATTATTGTTTAGGAAAATAGACAAATGGATAATTATCATAAGCCTTTAAACATACAGAGTGTTTTAAGAACTTGTGTATCTGAAGATGGTCAGTTTATTGTGGGTATCCACAAACCAGCCTTTGATGTGAAACTTTTAAGAGAGGGCAGGTATATTGAATCTCTTGGACTATTGCCAAATGGCATAGATATAAAAAATGAGGCTAATTTTCCAGATAGAGATGTTCACGAGAGTTCAGCAGACATTATATATGAGATTCCAAATCCATTTCCATTTCGTGGAACAACCTATATCAACTCTGCATGGGCAGACTCAAAGGCTGGCAAGGGAGAACTGATAACTCTTCAAACTTCTCCTGACTGCTCTCTAAACAAAATGTTTAATAGTTGGTTATGTGAAAGTTATAATAGTTCTAAACCAATAGAAAGTAATAGCAAATTGTTTCAAGATTTCTTAATAAAACTCCCCACCCCTCTCAAAATAGCCCTTGCCCAAAGCACAACAGACCCTGATGATCTTATCGCACTTCTTTCTCTCTGCTGTACATTTGTATATGACAATAATTGCAACCCGCAAGGGATTATGTTTAAAACACTTGAAAATGGACGGGCTGTTTTAAATATAAATGATCACACCTTATTTGAGTTGATAGCAAATAATCCTTATCTTCCAGATAGTTATAAGCGGGCGATGGTGTTAAAACCCGGTATTCAGGGAAAGAGCGAAATAACTGGAGAGTGGCTCGCGAATGAGAAAAATGAGAGCTGCTCTAAAACTATTTTGCAAGATGCGGGTAAAAATCCTGCTGATAAAAAAAGCCATGCGTTTGAGTATCTCAGACGCAACAGCTATATCCCTTGGGGACACTTTGCCGCAAATATGGCAGATGACTCTGTTAGGTATCGTGCGAATGATCTGACAATGGCTGATATGAGAGGAATGCGTCATCTTTACTATCAGAGAACCTATATCCGTTTAGCAGAGCAGTTAAATCTTAGGGTTAATCGAAGTTCAGAAACACTCGGTTCAGATACTCTTGAAGAGCTGCGAATTAATATTGTTACTAATCTAAAAGAGAATAAGAATAGAGAGCTTGGATTTAACGGCTCTTTATGGGGCTGGAATTTTGGATTTGGATACGCCCAGTCAGGCTACAGACTCCACGCATCTCACCAGCAGATTCATCAGCAGTATGCAATGATTCCCAAACGAGTTCCAAATATCAACCAATCAGGTGAGGGCGATCTTTTAAGTTATGCCTGCGGAGATATGGTTGCCGATTTTATTGAATCTTATGCAAAGCTCACTGGAAAACCCTTTTTTGATAACTATATAAAAGCTGTAAGATCAAACAAACGGATTGATATCCAACCATCTGATAAAATTGATGATAATACCCCTTTGCCTTCAAGCCTTATAGTGTATGAAGATCAAAACATAATTCTATTTGTTCCTAAAGCTCAAACATCACAGTGGGAGCTTCAACTGATGGCTCTTAAATCTTGCGGCAACATTCTTGAGGCTGATCTAAAAATGAGAGAATCATTAGATACTGCTATTCTTTTGGCGTTGCAGACTCTTGAATTGATGGGTGCACAGATGGTAACATCAATTGAGTTTTCAAAACGGTTTGATTCTGATAGTAAAGACCAGCGTCTGCTCTATGCCTTTATGCCGAAAATGCCTGAGTCTCCGGGGGCATTCAGCGAGGCACAGCTTAGATGGATCAATGGGCACTATCCAGAAGATTTTGCCCATTCGTGCAGAGTTGCAAGTGTGAAAATTATGAAAAACGATTTTTAAAAAACAGATATTTAAAATATTAAAATAGAGTTCTCTTTTTGGAAATAGATTAAAGAGCTATAAAATGAATAGTTTAGGTAATGGCGATCTGATAAAAATCCTGCAATGGAAAAAGATGGACATTGAGGAGAGAGTTGGCATAAACGGCGGTAAATATACAGATGTCAATCTCAAATTCACTTTTTTTCTATCTGTATTTCTGTCGCTTATTTTCTATATTCCTCAGCTATACTACAAAGAAATTTCTCTTATCTTCCCCATTCTCAGCCATGTTAATCTAACGGCTCTTTTTCTTGAGAGGGGTATTACCCCTTTTTTTATTGTATTTTTTTCATGCTGGTCTATCTCGATTCTTTTGGTTAAGTGGCGTAAAGTTGTTTTTCAGCAAAAGGCACTCTCTTTAATGGTTGTACCACAAACTCACGATTTTGAATTAACCAAAGATACTGCAAAGGCGATTCTCTCTCGAATGTACGGGCTTGTAGATGATCCAAAATACTTTGTGCTTCTTAACAGAATAGAGCGTGCGCTTGCAAATCTTAAGAATATCGGATTGATATCAGATGTTTCAGAGGTGCTTCGCGTTCAGGCTCAAAATGATGAGGATCAGATGGAGTCAAGTTATGGGTTAGTCAGGGGTTTTGTCTGGGCAATTCCGGTGCTTGGTTTTATAGGGACGGTTCTTGGACTTTCTCAGGCAATCGGCAGCTTTGGAGCAGTTCTCGTAAAAAGTAATGGACTTGATTCTCTTAAAATATCTTTACAGCAGATCACATCAGGACTTGCTGTAGCTTTTGACACAACATTAATTGCTCTTGTGGCGGCACTATCGATACAGTTGATTATGATTTGGCTGAAAAAGAGAGAGGAGAGTTTTTTAGATGAGTGTAACGACTATTGCCACGCAAATATCATAAGCAAACTGCGTCTCTCCTCCTCTTGATTAATATTTTGATAAACCAGCTTTGATCTTAAGGATAAAAATATTGAGTAATACTATAAAATCAAATGAGCTAAACAATACCCACCCGCCTGAAAAAATATTAAAAGTGTCATCATTAACAAAGATGTTTGGAGGAGTCAAAGCTCAAGACAATATCTCTTTTTCTATTGAAAGAGGTATTGTGTGCGGATTGATAGGACCAAACGGTGCGGGCAAAACAACTCTTTTTAATATGATAACCGGCATATATCCGCCTGATGAGGGAGATATATTTTTTCTTGGGAAGAGTATAAAAAAGATACCTGTTCATAAGTTGGTTAAGTCTGGAATTGCAAGAACTTTTCAGCATGTTGAGCTTTTCGCAAGCATGACTCTGCTTGAAAATGTTCTTGTTGGAATGCACGTAAGAATGAAGAGCGGTTTTTGGGGAGCTGTCGTTAAAATGCCTTGGGTAAAACGAGAGGAGCAGGCAGCGAGAGAGAGAGCCGAAGCTCTGCTGAAATTTACAGGGCTTACAGAATATACCCATAGATTGGCAGGAGAGCTGCCGGTCGGAAGGCAGAAGATGGCAGAGATTGCAAGGGCATTGGCATCAGAGCCGACTCTTCTACTTCTTGATGAACCTGCTGCCGGATTGAATGCTGTTGAGACTGAGGCATTAGGAGAGCTTATTTTAAAGGTTAAGGAAAAGGGTGTTACAATGATGCTTGTAGAGCACGATATGAGCCTTGCAATGGGGATTTCAGATAAACTCATTGTTCTTGACAGAGGCAGAAAACTTGCTGAGGGTACACCAAGGGAGATTCAAAACGATCAGGCAGTTATGGAAGCCTATCTTGGGCAGGGTTAGTTTTAATTATGCTTAGAATAAAAAATTTAAAATGCAGTTATGGAAGCATTATGGCGGTACAAGGGGTAAGCCTCTCTGTTAGAGAGGGTGAGCTTATCTCTATTATTGGTGCTAACGGTGCAGGTAAAAGCACGCTTCTGCTTGCCATATCAGGACTTCTGACAACATGGGACGGTGAAATCGTTTTTAAAAAGCAGAACCTTAAGGGAATGTCCCCGCCTGCAATTGTCCGGCAGGGTATCAGTATGGTGCCTGAAGGAAGACAGATATTCTCCCCTTTGACTGTTATGGATAACCTTAGAATGGGCGCATATACCATCTATCGGAAGGGGTTGAAGCAGCAGGTTAAAGATGATTTAGAGATGATAATGGATATGTTTCCTATTTTGAGAGAGAGAGCAGAGCAGCTTGCAGGCACTTTGTCAGGAGGAGAGCAGCAGATGCTTGCAATCGGAAGAGCACTTATGGCAAGACCAACTCTTTTAGTTTTAGACGAGCCTTCAATGGGTCTTGCTCCTAAAATTGTTGAGATGATTTTTACCACTGTTCAAAAGTTAAGGCAGGAGGGGGTAACGATCCTTCTTGTTGAACAAAATGCAAGAGCAGCCCTTAAAATTGCAGATAGGGCTTATGTGCTTGAGACAGGAAAGATAGTGCTTGAAGGAAGTGCAGAAGAGCTTTTAGTTGATGATGATGTTAAAAGGGCATACCTTGGCAAAGATTACGGCAACTTCTATGATGGGAGAGATTAAATAATGAACAGATTAACCATTGAAGAGAAAAACCAGCTTAAATTGGAGCGTCTCCAGAGCACTCTTAACCGTGCATATAAGAATGTCCCTTTTCATCGCAACCGTTTTTCCGAAAGCCATCTTCTGCCTGAAGATGTTGTCTCTTTAGAAGACATAAAACGCCTGCCTTTTATGGATCGTTCACATCTTGGGATACATTATCCTTATGGGTTGTTTGCAGTGCCTTTACGAGATATTGTCAGGATTCACACTGCGCCTGGAATTGGCACAAATCCTTCGATCAGCGGCTACACAAAGGCTGATCTTATGATCTGGCAGAAATTGGTTGCCAGAGCTTTTGAGGCTTCAGGTGTTACATCAATGGATATTCTTCAGATCAATCTTCCACCCGGTCTTGCAAACTGGGGACGAGACTATAAAGATGGAGCTGAAAACTTAGGGGCAAGTGTAATTCCAAATTCTCCTCTATCTTTGCAAAAGACCCTTATGGTGCTTAGAGATTATAAAACTACAACTTTAGTTACAACATTAGCTTTTGCCGAGCAGCTTATGGATTATATGTTTGCAAGCGAGCGTAATCCTAATGAGTTTAATCTCAAGAGAGTAGTGCTTGTAGGTGAACCTGTAGAGAAGGAGCAGATAAAAAATCTTGAAGATCGTCTTCATGTTGATGTCTGGCTGAACTATGGATTGAGCGAGATTCCAGGTCCTGCAATTGCCTTTGAGTGCCTTCACCACTGCGGAATGCACATCAATGATGATCACATTCTGCCCGAAATCATTGACCCTGTAACAAGAGAGATTCTTCCTACTGGTCAGAAAGGAGAGCTTGTATTAACTACCCTCTCTGCAAGGGCATTTCCTCTTATACGTTTTAGAACCGGAGATATGGCACGTTTTATCTCTGAACCATGCGAATGCGGCTCTTCTCTGGTTACTATGGAGTGGCTCTCAGAACGTGCTGATAATATGATGATAGTATCCGGCATTAAAATATCACGTGAACAGGTGATACTATATCTTAAAGAGTCGCTTGGGGTGAGCGATCCAAAGTGTACCTTAAAAAGAGTCCGTCATGGTGGCAGCGAAATTCTTTGGATTGCTCTTGTTATTGATGACTGCCTATTTTCTGACGAGATAAAAAATTTAGAAAAGCTCATGATAAATACCTCAGAGACAATTGCAGAACTTTTAGGCGTACCGGTTAAAATAACTTTGACCGAAACAAGACCGTAAGTAACTTCCTCTATTTAAGAGCCTTTTGATTTTAAACAGTTTGTTA
>CAZIJN010000017.1:0-82096 GCA_964539635.1 uncultured Desulfobacterales bacterium
AACATTCCAGAATTTCAAGAACTAAAGGAGGTAGATTCTATGTTGGCAGAAACTATTACTGAATGGACAGAACAATGGAAAGCAGAAGGAATAGCTAAAGGAAGGGCTGAAGGAGAAGCCAAAGGAATAGGAAAAGGAGAATTAATAGGAAGACTCCGCCTGCTCCAGCAAATCCTTAAAAAACCTGTTTCAGAAGAAGAAGAGCTAATCGCAATGGAAATGAGTGAGCTTAAAACCCTGTGTGAATCTATTGAAAAAGAGTGGAAAACTGTTCAAAACTAAATCAACAAAAATAACTAACTAACAAAAAAATGAGAAAACCAACTTTATGCTTTGTATCAAAAATTACTAACAATAACTCTATGCAGCCACCTCCTTCTTTATATCAGGAATGGCAGCGGGTCTTATGTTGGCTGTTGAATATAAGGCAAAACCATGCAATTTGAAATAATAGGACAAATAACGAATATAGAAATTATCGCAGTTGAAAATTCTATAAATGACTTGGATAGGTTAAATAAACTTTATGGAAAGGGAAGATGGCGGAAATTAAAAGGCGTTGCTGCTGTTAAAAGAGAAGATTACACAGGAAAAGCAGAAATACATTGGTATGAAGCACATGGAATTGGCAAAAGAGGATTTAAAATCAAAAAATATTTATGAAAGGTTATTTATGAAACAATTTGTTCTTTGTATCAATAACAGCGGATATGACGATATTCAAAAATGGAAAATATACCAAGTAGTTGAACCGAATGATAAAACAGATAAGGGCTGGATAAGATTGATTGATGATTCAGGAGAGGATTATCTATATCCTCCTGACTACTTTGAATTTATTGAGATTCCTCAAAAAATTCAAGAAGCAATGGCTGCATGACAATCTTAAATAATCGGCTTAAAACCTTTTGCGACTCTATTGAAAAAGAGTAGAAAACTGTTCAAAACTAAATCAATAAAAATAATTCACTAACAAAAACAAGGACAAAATCAACCCTATGCTTTTTATGAAAAGATTACTTGCAACCATTCTGATAACCGCATTTTGCATATCAGGAATGATTGTAAACAGTAAGGAGGTGTAATGAGCTTAACAATAGAAATTCCAGATCATATTTTATTTGGAATCTTGCCAGCATTAAAAACTTTATCTCATACATGAACAATTCTCTGATGTGCTTATTCCTGATGAGGTTCTGGCTGAATTGCGGGTTGGGTATGATTATCCTGCAATGGTAGAAATTCAACGTGCTTTAGATGAAAAATGGTTAAAAATTGAGCATCTAAATAATCAACATTTGAAGCAGTCACTTATGCTTGAGCTTGATTCCGGCGAAGCTGCGGCTATTGCTCTTGCCATTGAGCTTGGAATCCCACGTATTCTGATTGATGAAGCAGACGGAAGAGCAGCTGCAAAAACTATGGGATTACAACCAACAGGCGTATTAAGCATTCTTCTTCGTGCAAAAGATGAAGGAGAAATCATTTCGTTACTTGATGAATTGCTTAAATTAAGGCATGAATCAGGTTTTTTTATTGCTGAAGCACTATTTCAACGAATATTGCGGAAAGCTGGAGAAATATGATTCTGACAAACAAAATAACTCACACTAAGCACTAAAAAAAAGGAGAAGACCAACACTATGTTTTGTATCAAAAAACTACTAACAATAACTCTATGCAGCCGCGTTTCTCTTTATATCTGGAATTGCAGCAGTAATTGCCACTCACCAGTTTCAGACGGGACATACAAAATGCTAAGATGGTCAAAACTCCTAAACATTGAAAAAATGGGGTGAAACTAATATGAATAAAGCTACTTTCAGCACCAGATTATTATCAGATGGTCATCTGTATTGTCCTGAGGAATTTGCTCAAAAAAAGAATGCCATTTTTAAAGTCATTGTCTTGTTTGATGAAACTCAGGCTGAAGCATCTGAACATGATATTGAACTTTCAGCTGTCAATGATAATTCAACTGATTTCCTCTCTGAAGAAGAACTCAGTTATTATTTGGGTTTGGAAGATTTATGAAAACATTTAAACGTGGTCAGATATGGCTGGTAAATTTTGAACCAAGTTTTGGACATGAATATCAAAAAATACGACCTGCCCTTATTATTCAGCATCAAAACTATATTGATTCTGGTAACCTGATGACGGTTATTCCTATTTCTTCCCAAACAGCGAATCATGGAGAACTTGACATTTTAATAAAAGCTGATTCTCAAAACAGGCTTATGAAAGATTCATTGCTGAAAGTAAACCATATCAGTTCTTTTGACAAAAGAAGATTTATAAAACTTATCGGAGTGGTTCATAAAGAAACGATGGAAAATGTTGATAAACATCTTCAGCTTTTTATATTTGGCAAAATTACAGAACGATGGTCAGAATCAGGATAATACATCTTAATCCGTGATTCTAACAACAATTTAACAAAACAAAGGAGAAAACCAAATTTATGCTTTGTATCAAGAAACTACTAACAATAACTCTAACAGCAACATTTCTCCTTGTATCAGGAATGGCAGTTGCTGCCACACCAGTCCCGGATACAGGACAAACCAAATGCTACAACGACAGCGCAGAAATCCCCTGCCCGATTGATGGAGAAGATTTTTACGGGCAGGACGCCAACTACAATATAAACCCAATCTCTTTTACCACAATTGATGGAATAATGGTAAAAGACAATGTTACTGGTTTGATTTGGGAGCTTAAAAACAGCAAAGATGGGACAAAAGACTACTCCAACCCCCATGATGCAGACAATACTATAAATCAAAATAGGAAAATTAATGAGAACAATTTATAAACTTTTCAGAGTAGATAAGAGCAGAATCGGCTTTTTGAAATTTATATTTGAGGCATATGATGGTATTGCAGTAATAACAACTCTTGACACAAAAGATGGGCTTGTCCGTTTTGCAGTTGCTCCAGGGTGCATGGAAGAGGTAAAAGCAGTGCTTGATGATTTGAAAAAGGATATTTATATTAATGAGTTATAAAGTAGAAAAGCATCGTAGTAATCAGACCGATAAAAACAGCATAAATCAGACGATTAATAGAGGATACGCATATATTTATACAATCGGCTGCCAGATGAACAGCTATGATTCTGAAAAAATATCAGCTATTCTTGCAGAGATTGGATATGAAAAAACTGAGCAGTTGGAAAAAGCTGATATTGTTGTCTGCAACACATGCTCTGTAAGAGAAAAGGCTCAAGAAAAGGCTTTCAGCTTTCTTGGAACTCTTGCCGGCAAAAAACGTAAAAACCCAAATATGATATCAATTATGGCAGGCTGCGTTGCACAGCAAGAGGGTTCTAATGTGTTTAAGAGAATCTCCCATCTTGATATTGTTATGGGAACTCAGGCTTTTGAAAGACTTCCAAATCTTATAGAGCAGGTTTTATTAAGCAGAAAAGAGCTTAACAGCAGTAAGACCCACATCACAGACGTAGAAGATAGCAGCTCCATATTTGAATCAATGCCGAATTTTGAGACTCTTGAGAGAGAAAAAGTATCAAAGTTTGTAACTATAATGCAGGGGTGTAATAACTTTTGCACATACTGCATTGTCCCTTATGTCAGAGGCAGAGAGAGAAGCAGATCGCCAGAGAGCATTGTCGAAGAGATAACTATTTTAGCAGATTCAGGAGTTAAAGAGGTTACGCTTTTAGGACAGAATGTCAACTCTTATGGGACGGTTTCAAAGATTGCCCACAGTGATTCTCTACATAATTGTACATTTCCAGAACTTCTTGCAAAGATTAACCAGATTAATGGTATTGAACGGATAAGATTTGCCACATCTCACCCAAAAGATATTTCAGATGAGCTTATATTTGCAATCAGAGATTTGCCAAAAGTGTGCAGCCAGCTCCACCTGCCTGTACAGTCTGGTTCAAACGCTGTTTTAAAAAAGATGAACAGGGGCTACACAAGAGAGCGGTATCTTGAGAGAATAGATACTTTAAGAAGCTGCTGCCCAAATATTGGACTCTCTTCTGACATGATTGTTGGATTTCCATCTGAAACAAGAGAGGATTTTGAACAGACTCTTGATCTTGTCAGAACAGTTGAATTTGACGGGCTGTTTGCATTCAGCTATTCAGATCGACCAAATGTTCCGGCAGCAAAATTTTCGGGTCACCTTGATGAAGATGAAAAATTATCAAGGCTCAATGAGCTTCTTGCACTTCAAGAGCATTATACTGAAAAGAAAAATCAGGCATTAATCGGCACTGTACAGCCTGTTTTGGTTGAGGGAAAGAGCCTTAAAAACCGCCATGAAGAAGGGGATAACAATTCTCATGCCGCTCAGATGACAGGACGTACCGAGTCAGGCAAAATCGTCCATTTTTACGCTGATAATATCGCTCAAGGGCAGATAGTTGACATTTATATAGAGCAGGCTTATCCTCATTCATTGTGGGGAAGCATTAGAAAAAAATCAGAGTTATAACTCATGTTGCCCGCTGATCTTTCACCTCCTCTGTAGAGATAGTATGCGGGTAATATCAATAAGTAAAATATTAAAGAGTAAATATAATGAAACAGCAATCAAAAGAGACAATCGGCAGAAATAGTTTATGTCCATGCGGAAGCGGAAAGAAATATAAATTCTGCTGCATGAACAAAAATTCCAACATTTCAACAACTTCACAGCCACAAGTTTCACCATCAAGCCTGTTTAGCAAGATAACTGGAAAAATCAACAGTAAAATTCCTCCAAAAATACCGACTCTAAAAGAGGAGTACAAAAAAAAATTTGATATTGTTCTTAAAGAGCCTCATCAAATTGAAGGGATAAGAAAAGCTGGAGTCGTTCTGCTTGAGATTATGGATAAGGTTGAAAAGATTATCCGTCCCGGACTTAAAACTGATGATATCAATACCCTTGTCCATGAAGAGACTATAAAAGCAGGTGCTGTTCCAGCTCCTCTTAATTATCGGGGATTTCCAAAAAGCGTATGCGTATCAGTCAATGAGGTTATCTGCCACGGCATTCCAAGCGATAGAGTTTTAAAAGATGGCGATATTGTAAATGTAGATATTACGCCGATTTTAGACGGCTATTATGCTGATGCCAATAAAACCTTTTTTGTAGGAACTCCAACCTTTGAAGGAGAGAAGATTGTCTCAGTTGCAAGAGAATCTCTTAAACGGGCAATTGAGGTTGTTAGACCAGGCGCAAGACTTGGAGATATCGGCTGGGCAATCCAAAGCTATGCTGAAAAAGAGGGCTGCTCTGTTGTACGAGAGTTTGTAGGGCACGGTGTTGGTCTTAATTTCCACGAACAGCCGCAGATTCTCCATTTTGGCAAAAAAGGAAAAGGGTTGATGCTGGTTCCGGGCATGGTATTTACAATCGAACCAATGATCAACCTTGGCACCAGAAATCTTCACATTCTTGAGGACAAATGGACTGCTGTAACTAATGACGGTGCTTTGTCTGCCCAGTTTGAACAGACAATTTTAGTTACAGATACCGGTTGGGAAAGTCTAACTCCATATGAGCTTTAAATATTTTGAAATTGTATAGCCGGAAAATATTTAAGCCGGCATATAGGAGAAGAGTTTATTTATGAGTGTAAATAGTATTGAAAAACGAGACTTTGACAAAGAAGCCGCAGTTTGGGACGAAAAGCCTGCAAGGTTAAAATTGGCAAAAGAGATTGCAGATGCGATATCAAAAGCGGTTATATTAAAGCCTGATATGGATATTATTGATTTTGGCTGCGGAACTGGTCTTCTCACAGTTGAAATTTACAATCTGCAGCCGCTTGTCCGCTCAATAATTGGAATAGACAGCTCTAAGGGTATGCTTGATATCTTGAATACCAAAATATCTAAGCTCAATCTGACCAATGTTAAAACAATGCTTGTTGATATTGACCAAGGAGACGCTATTAAGGCAGTTTGCGAGAAGAGAGGCTGCAAAACGAGCGGTTATAATCTTGTAACAAGCAGCATGACACTGCACCACATAAAGGAGATAAAACCTCTTTTAGAGCAGTTCTACCAAATAATAGGAGAGGGCGGACATCTTTGCATTGCTGATCTTGATCCTGATGACGGCAGATTTCATGAAAATAACACAGGCGTGTTTCACTTTGGATTTAATAGAGACGAGTTACGCCAAACTTTTGTTGATGCTGGATTTAAAAATGTAAAAGACGATTTAGCCGCTAAAGTTGCGAAGCCTGATCAAAACGGCGTAATCAGAGAATTTGACGTTTTTTTGATAACAGGAGCAAAGCTATAAAAAGAGTGTAACGCTCGATAGGAATAAATTGAGCTTTTTTAGCAAGGGTGCAGCTCGCTGCACCCCTACAATTAGACGACTCATCGTTTTTTAATAATATCAGTATTGCGAGTTTTAACCATACCTTTTATAAGCTGTCCGGCTGCTTTAAGTTTTCCAAGATTTCCCCGCTTTTGTGCCATAATCGCCTCATTTAACTCTTCACGATTTTTCGGCGGTTTTATCTCTGTCTCTTTTTTTACAAGGGTTATAGCTTTTTTAGAGCATGTTGTTACACACAAACCGCAGCCGATACATACATTCAGATCTATAACTGCTTTAGCTTTATCCTTTATTTTATAACCATCTTTTGAAGAGCTGTAAGATTTGCCATACCGTATTAATTTTCTATTATCATAAGATTTCTCGACAATTTTTACAGCTTCAACTTGACACCTTGTTTGGCACACCCCGCATCCATTACACGCATCTTGATCAACAACAGCATAGAAATTTGATGTCCAGAAATCCATAGGTATAGGCAGCTTTTTGTGTACTCCGAGCATTCCGCAGCAGCAACCGCAGCATGAACAGATAAATTCAATCCGTTCAGTATTAGATGGTTGAAGCACAAGCCCCTCTTTTTGGTTCTTCTCAATTATAGCTATTGCCTCGCTTTGGCTGATCTCTCTTCCTATCTCCATTAAAAGGCAGGTAGTAGCACTCTCTCCAACTGCTATGCAGGTCTCTTGTCTATCAGTAACTTTACAAGTTTTGCCCTCCATTCTGCTTTTTTTACGACAGATACAGTCTAAAACAACAAAAGGAGGTTCAGCATTTTTAAACAGAGTTACAACCTCATCAAAATGGCTTGCATGGTGGGTTAAAGTGATGCTCTTCTCAATTGGAATAGTCCGCATCTGATATTTTTTGCTGCTTAAAAACTCAAGACCAAAATTTATATCTCTGCTGTACGCATGGAAATCCTCTAAAAATTTGGGTGTAAGGCGGTTGACCTGCATTTCGTACATTCCAACTACAAGAGGGATATTACAGTAATATCGAACTCCATCTTTTATCTTTGACTCAATGCCCCCTTTTTTCTGAATCTTGTCAAGAATCTTTGCAAGGGTTTGAGCTGAATCGACTAAAGTTTTATCAATTCGTTCAAAAACAGCCTCTAAGGTTTCTGGTTTATAACTCAAAGCAGAGGCAATCTCAGCCTCTTGAGGTGTAAAAATGTTCATCAATAATTTAATATCAGCTCCACGCTTTGCAGCAGGAAAACCAACCGGCATAGTGTTAAGGTGCTCTTGTAACCGTCTGTACGCTCTTTGATTTTTCATATTATATTTTCCGTAACCTTTCGAGGGCTGAATCTATTTCAATGTTTACAGCTTCAGAGCAGGTTCCCTTTGAGTCTATAAGTTTTTTTAAAGCATCTTTTCCGCCTATTTTCCCAAGCGACCAAGCTATCATGCCTTTAACCCGATCATCGCTGTTTTCATCAAATGCCCTGATAAGATCAGGAACATACTTTATGTCAAGACTGTTACCCATAACCCTTGCGACATTCATCTTCCATCTCCAGATATTATCAAAACCGATATAAAACATATGAGGAAATATCTTTGTCTCAAAATAGTTTTTATCCATGTGCAGCAGGTCGGGAAGATTAAAATAGGGAGCTTTTGCAGCAACCTTTTCATTCATAGGAAGCTCTTGGGCAAGCCAAGGCTGGTTTCGAGGGCATACATTTTGGCATCTGTCACAGCCATAAACAAACATTCCCATAGGCTCTCTCAGTTCAATAGGGGTAATACCTTCACCAAAATAGGATAGATAAGATATACATTTTTTAGGGTCTATACGGCTGTTCCCTTTTAATGCTCGTGTAGGACATGCTGCAATACAGGCATTCTTGCACCAATCTGGACAGTCGGTTTTAATTGTCGGGATATTAGGATCAAACGGGCGATCAATAACAACGGCAATCGGAAGCGTCCATGAGCCTCCTCGTACAACTGTATTAGAATAGAACAGACAGTTTTTACCAAAAGTTCCCATACCTGCACGGGCAGCAGCTACGCGGTGGGGCAGATTAAATGGCACTTTTGACTCTATCCCATGAGATCGTAAAAATTGACGAAATGACTTAATTCTTATAGCAAGACCATCTTTTGTAACCCTATCGTCATCTAAATAGCAGCGTCCAAAATTGGCTTCCATTGCTCGTGGATAACCTTTTCTAAAGTACGGCTCAATAAGCACAATGATCGATTCTGCCTCAGGCATAATAGATTTAGGGTCAGTACCGTTCATAAGATCAAGTCCAACGGTCTCTGCCCAATCATAGTAATCTTTCATCTCTATCAACAGCTTTTTGTGATCTTCAAACGGTTCAGCAGTTGTAAATCCAACATCTTCAAAACCTAACGTTTTTCCTTGCTCTATGATATCTTCTTTTGTTACCAAATTAATATCTCCTTAATAATACCGCACATTTCACTCTTTTTGGTTAAGATGTGTGGAATAAATCTGATAAATTATTAAAATTGTAATTTATACCTATATCAAAAGTAAATAGATGCGTGTGTATAGCACTATATTTGATTTTTTTCAAAAGATTGTATCTCATGCCAGCTATGAGTACGATGAACATTGTTGATCTGGCTCTCAATACGATTCCATGGGCGATCAGGCAGTGCAACCGGCGTTAGCATGGTTTGAGATAAAAAAATCGCCATATCCCATGAATCTTCTACAGCCAAATCGTAACTTCTCTGGGCAAGTTCAATAAGTGATATCGCCTCTTTTGAGCCGCTCTTTTCTCTATTGTATTTATCTACTATAATCAATGAGTCAAATGGAACATTATGCTCTTTTAACCACTCAAAAGAGACGCTCATAGATGATGAGGGGCGGCCAGTTACAATGTCAATATGATAGCCTTTAATTTTCCACTCGTTTAATGTAGAGACTGAGTTCTCAATCGGCTTAAACTCCATCAGAAATTGAGGCTCATGGATCAACGAAAAAAAATGGTTGTACTCACTGTCAGTTAGTTCAAATGAGTGCTGAAGATTAAATGAGGTAAGTGACTCGTAAGATACGCTCTTTCCAAATTCTTTTCTTGCCATTGCAGTGATACGTTCAGTTGTGTTACATATAACATCATCTAAATCAACATAAATCGATTTGCTATTGTTTGCCATTCTTTTTTTCCTATATTGGTCTATTTATAAAACAATTGGCTAAAACCTATCTTGACTCTAAGTTAAGAGGGGGGTAAAGTCAAAATAAAACAGACAAAATTTTTACCTAACCAGTCTTAATCCTTCAATTTAATTGCAGAACAAAAAAACAGAAATCTAACTTAAAACGTATCACAATGGAGATGCTTATGAAGCTGATAAAGTATTATATCAAAATTATTGATGCCTTTAGTGAACTAACAGGAGTTTTTGTATCATGGCTCTCAACTGCACTTGTAATATCAGTATTTTATGATGTTATTATGCGTTATGTTTTCAAAAATGGAAGCATAGCGATTCAAGAGCTTCAATGGCATATATTTTCAGTTATTTTTTTGTTAGGTGCTGCATTTACGCTTAAACGTGATGGTCATGTCAGAGTCGATATCATATATGTAAAATTTGACAGAAAGACAAAAGCGTGGGTAGATTTTTTATGCACATTTATATTTTTAATACCTTTTTGCATTGTAATTATATATTCAACTAAAATGTTTATTATGGGTTCATGGGCAGTCAGAGAGTTTTCGCCAGATCCAGGAGGACTGCCGTTTAGATATGTTCTAAAATCAATGGTACCGTTAGGTTTCTTTCTTCTAATTCTTCAAGGAGTATCTGAAGGTTTTAAAAATCTGCTGATCATAACTGGACACGACAAGGAGACTAAATAATGGAAGCTCTTTTTTGGGAATATCTGCCGCTTATAATGTTTACATTTGTTTTTGGGCTTCTTCTTCTTGGCTATCCTGTTGCTTTCACCATTGGCGGAGTTGCCATGTTTTTTGGGCTTTTAGGCTTTGGTATGGATTTTTTCAATCTAATGCCCATAAGAATATGGGGAACAATGACCAATTTCAGCCTGCTTGCTGTTCCACTTTTTATCTATATGGGTGTTATGCTTGAAAAATCAGGACTTGCTGAAGAGCTTCTTGAGACAATGGCATTGGTATTTGCAAAGGTAAAAGGCGGGCTTGCTATGTCAGTTGTATTCGTAGGTGCTCTGATGGGAGCATCAACTGGCATTGTAGGTGCGACTGTGGTTACAATGGGACTCTTATCTGTTCCCACTATGCTTAGGAGAAACTATAACGTAGCTCTTACAACTGGTACAATCGCAGCATCAGGCACTTTAGGGCAGATTATTCCACCAAGTATAGTGCTTGTCCTTTTAGGCGATATAATGGGAGTTCCTATCGGCGATCTTTTTATTGGGGCAGTAATTCCGGGTATGATTTTAGTGGTTCTTTACATGATCTATATTTTCATAATATCCACGATAAAGCCTGAATGGGCACCTCCTATTCCTCAAGAGGAGCTTGACAGTATTTCAACAAAGCAGCTTTACATGAGAGTCATAAAAGCTCTTATCCCGCCGATAACATTGATGGTTGCTGTTTTAGGCTCTATTTTTGCGGGTATTGCATCTCCAACTGAGGCTGCATCTGTAGGTGCAGTTGGTGCGACAATTTTAACTGCGATTCATAAACGATTTAACATGCAGGTTTTAAAAGATGTTATGGCGGCAACCACAAATTTAACCTGCATGGTATTTATAATACTTATAGGAGCAACAACATTAGGTCTTGTATTCAGAGGGCTTGATGGAGATACTCTTATTAGAAATTTGATACTTTCACTTCCATTCGGCAAATGGGGAATCCTCTTTATTGTAATGAGCATCATCTTTATTGCTGGATTTTTTCTCGATTTTATTGAGATCACCTTTATCCATGTTCCAGTTCTTGCACCTATAATGATCCATTTAGGCGTTGATCCTCTCTGGCTTGGTATCTTGATCGCTGTGAACTTGCAAACATCATTTCTAACCCCGCCGTTTGGATTCTCTCTTTTTTATCTTAAGGGGGTTTGTCCGGATAGCGTAAAAACAATGGATATATACAGAGGAATAATTCCTTTTGTGATTATACAGGTTATTGGTCTTATTATTATCACTGTGTTTCCAGAGACTGTTACTTGGCTTCCAATATTTTTAAGCGGCAATTGATAGTATCAGCCGCGTTATATAATTTCACATCTCTAACACTTTTTTTACAACCGATGACAACTCTGCTATAGTGTTAGGTTTTGCAAGCAGTGCATCAGCACCAACAGCTTGAGCTATGCTTATTGATGATGAGTCGTCTGATTCACTGCCGAGCATCTTTTCATTATAACCAGAACATATAATAATTTTTATAGAGCCTCTGATCTCTTTGAGCATAGATATCAATTTTCTGCCTGAAATTTCGGGCATGCTCATATCAGTGATAACTAAATCAAACTGGTCAGGGGTCTGTTTAAACAACTCAAATGCCTCAGCCGGACTTGTTGTGGCTGTAACCTGATAGCCGAGTTTTTCTAATCTTATTCTGCCCATTTTCAAAATCATAGGATCGTCATCAACACATAGAATATGTATCTTTATATCTGTCTTAACGGCTCTGTTATCATCAGCACCATCAATAGATTCATTCATGATATCTTCTTTGAGCTTAACCGCTGGAAAATAGCAGCTTGCAACTGTTCCATCTCCTTGATTGCTGGTAATCTTAATGCCGCCTCCATGAGATTTCATTAATCCATGCACAACGGCAAGACCCATGCCTGTCCCTTTTCCTACAGGTTTTGTGGTATAAAAAGGGTCAAATATTCTGTCAATATTTTCAGGGTTTATGCCTTGTCCATTATCCTTAATTTTAAGACAGATATAATCACCCGAGGGAAGTACATTATCAAATATGTGTTCAGGCTGGTTGAAATTTACTCTTTGAACAGAAATCTCAAGAGTTCCGCCGTTTTGTTCCATAGCATGGTAAGCGTTATTTGCAAGATTTATCATAATTTGGTGGATCTGAGTTTCATCTCCAGAAATAAGAGAGGGCTGTGATTGAATATCTGTCACGCTACTTGAAGGGATATCAACCTTAAACTGAATAGTTGATGGAATGGAGGCTCTTAAAAAATCAACTGCCCTGCGTGCTGTATCAGATAGATCAATAACTTTATGTTTCTGCTCTTCAGGACGGCTGAAAACGAGCAGTTGTTTTACAATCTCTTTGCCGCGCAGAGATGCATTGATTATCTCTTTGGCAAAATCGCGGGTTGGGGAGTTATCTTCTATATCATCAATCACCAGCTCTGCATGACCAAGAATAATTGCCAATAGATTATTAAACTCATGTGCTATGCCGCCTGATAATGTTCCAATAGCCTCCATCTTTCTGGATTGGCGGAGCTGTGCCTCTAACTCTTTTCTTTTCTCTTCTGATGCCTTATGGTCAATAATTTCTTGATTTAACTTTGCATTATTCATTGCAAGCTCAAGCGTTCTCTCTTCGACCCGCTGTTCAAGCTCATCATGGGCTTTACGCAGCAGAAGTTCAGCATCATTTCGTTTTGCCACCATGCTGTTAAACGCCTGGGCAAGATTTCCTATCTCATCATCGCTCTGCACCGAAGCCTTTTGATCAAGATTTCCAGCTTCTATCTCTTTAGCTGTTTTTGCAAGAGCTTCAATAGGACGGATCACCTGGCGTTCAACATATCCCCATACGACAAATATGGAAAAAAGCACGCTTAACGCAACAACAGCAAGCAAAACGATAGATACCATTTTTTGAGCATATTTAACTTTATCAGTACTTTTATTCACATCATTTTTTGTATCTAACTCCAATTTATGGACAGAATTATTTAACTTTGCTGATAGATAACGGCTTTTATGCGATACCTGCCCCGCCTCTGATATAGTTTGAATAACATCTCTTCTAAGCTGGTGAAGAGAGTCAGGAGGCTCTGAATATGCTTCAAATTTTACAATAAGCTCTTTATACGCTTTAGCAAACTCTGGAATAAGAAGTCCGCTCTGCTCTCGAATATCTGCAAGATGAGAGCGGCATTTAAGATGGTTAATCTCCAATTGTGAACTATCTGACTCTGTTGTTACTGAAAGAAAGAGAGTTGTCAGAGAGCTTATCTTTATCCTTATCTCAACAAGAGATATAAGCTGCTGGACAGTCTGGTGGGTAATTTCAGGCTTACGACCGCCGTTAAGGTATGAATCAATCCAATCATCAAACGGCGATTTGAACACTGAAATAGCTGGATTTGTTATATCTTCTGACTCTTTGTAGATTTTAAGAAGCTGGCTGTAACGTTTCTGCTCTTCTTTCATAAGCAGAAGTTTTTTTCTGACAATACTATCTATCTCATTAATATGATTAATAAATATCTTAAAGTTTGATTCAATCTCATTTATCAATTCAATGTTTATGGGAAACTGACTCAACTCTTTGACTGATTGGGAAAGTTTCTCCACTTCAAGATTTATTTGAGCATAGGTAATTTTTCTCTCATCTTCATTTATTGAAGCAATAAGAGAAGGAGCAGTTGCAAGAATCCGTTCGCTCTGCGTTGCAAGATTTTTAGCAAGGATAAGAGGCGGCAGCCGTTTAGTAGTTATATCATCAAGAGTTTTTTTGAAAAATATAAAGCTATAAAAATCAAGTATAGTTGATATAATTACAAATGCTGTAACAGCCATAAAAGCAGCTATCAATTTTACCTTAACGCTCTTTCGAGGATTCATCTTCTATTCCTTTTATCTACTTTTTCCACCACCTTCTCGGGGCAATATTCTCAACTTGTGTATCAGGATAAATCTCACGTGCAATATTGGATATCTCAGCATAAACATCAATGCCGCCTGCCATATTATTAAGCTGTTCACGCCATTTTTCCCACGGTTTTGAGTTAAACTTGGGCGAGCATATCTGTTCTGCTTTTTTTAGTTCGCTTTTATCAAGCTCAACAAATCTGATACCATATCTTCCGAAAATAGTATCCTTTTTTTGAGGAGTTGTTGAGCCGATAGTATTAAAAAAAGCAACTTCACTTGCCAACTGGGTAAAAATCTGGGTTTGGTAAGAAGACTCCATAACAGCATTTTGAAGTTCAGGGGTCAGCCGTTGAAAGACCTTTTCATTCATTGCAGTATGATCATTGGCACTAAAAAGATTTAAGTTTACAGCCTGCGAAACAGTTTCCGGCAATATTATGCCGCCTGGAATTTCAGCAGCAACTGCTGATGAATAGCTCTCAATGCCGTCAACCATTCCGTGTTTTAAAGCACCAGCAACCTCTTCCCATGGAATCTGAATCGGCTTGACGTTAAGCAGCTCTAATGCGATTTTTCCAAGTCTGCTGGCAGTAGCCCTTATCTTGAGACCTGCAAGCTCTTCTATGGAGCTGATATCAGGTCTATCCCGCCATTTTTTTCCAAGCAGTATCTGGCGGAGGCGGCAGTTGGTAAAAAGAAATCTTATGCCGTAATGTTTAAGCAGAGGTTCTCGTAAAAGCTGTTCGCTTTTGTGATGGTAAAAAAAGTGGTGCTGTGCGGCTCTGGTTGGAAACATATAAGGAAAATCAAGCACATTAAAATAAGGGGCAGCACCAGCAGCATTTTGTGTTGTCGAGCAGTATATATCAATAAGTCCCTCTTTTGCCCGTTTTATGCAGTCTAATTGAGAGCATATCCTACTTTGATCAATGATCTCAATGCGTATCTCTCCATCTGTACGCTCTTCTAAATCGCGGACAAAATGTAAGATGCCGGTCGGATTAATATGCTCCAAATTACTCGCAATTCCTACGCCGTAAATAAGATTGACTCTTGCCTGTTTTGATGTTCTCAGCTTCTGCTGATCTTCTGCTGCCTGTGCAAGCTGTGCTGAATTGATAGTGCCTCCAAATAATGAAGGCAGAGGAAGGGCAAACGCACTGCCAAGAGCTGAGGCTGCCATAAATGTTGAAGTCATGCCGAATCGTTTGGCAATGTTTAAAAAATCACGGCGGGAAATATTTCGAGAGGTCTTTTGATTAAGATTTTTCATAAAACACCTCAAAAAGCATCTTAAATAATCTGTTTATAAATAAGTAGAGACGCACGGCTGTGCGTCTCTACAAGGTCATGCTGTGAATAATATCAATTGCAGCAGTAGGGGTGCATCTCGCTGCACCCCTACGAAATCCACGATATATAATTATTTCCACTAAAAAATGCTATATTAGAATTTAGATATATTTAAACTGCTGATAAGGCTCTTCGCTTGTTTTGTTCCACTCGTAAATCTTTGACCTGAAATTTTTAAAAGAGTCATATACTTTTTTACACAGCGGGTCTTTTGCAGCCAAATCATCAAGCACCTCATCAGAGTATTTTTTAAGCTGCTTTAAAACATCGTCAGGGAATTTCTTTAGCTGGACTTTGTGCTTTGTAATAAGCTCATTTAAAGCATCGTTGTTTCTTGCCTCAAATTGTGAAAGCATCAAGCTGTTAGCTCTTGCAATTGCAGTATCTAAAATAGCTTTAAATTCAGGAGGGAGTTTTTCATAAGCAGTGAGATTGACCATAGCCTCAAGCGTTGTTCCGGGTTCATGCCACCCTGGATAGTAGTAGTATTTTGCAACTTTATGAAGCCCTATTGTTAAATCATGGAATGGTCCTACCCACTCTGTTGCATCAATTACACCTCTTTCAAGATTTGTATAAATTTCGCCGGCAGCAACTAAAATCGCATTTCCTCCAGCTTTCGCAAGCACCTGACCGCCAAGACCCGGAATTCTCATCTTTAAACCCTTAAGGAGTAGTAGTATTTTGCAACTTTATGAAGCCCTATTGTTAAATCATGGAATGGTCCTACCCACTCTGTTGCATCAATTACACCTCTTTCAAGATTTGTATAAATTTCGCCGGCAGCAACTAAAATCGCATTTCCTCCAGCTTTCGCAAGCACCTGACCGCCAAGACCCGGAATTCTCATCTTTAAACCCTTAAGGTCTTCAACGCTGTTGATCTCTTTGTTAAACCAGCCGCCCATCTGAACACCAGTATTACCGCCAAGGTAGGGTTTTAGGTTAAAGGGTTTATAAACCTCTTCCCACAGCTCAAGCCCTCCGCCTGATGTAACCCATGAGTTCTGAGACTGAGCATTAAATCCAAAAGGAACTGCTGCAAAAAACTGGGCTGCCGGAACCTTGCCTGACCAGTAGTATGCTGCACCATGTCCCATCTCAACCGTTCCTTGGCTTACAGCATCAAATACACCCATCGGCGGCACTAACTCACCACCGCCGTAAACAGAAATCTTAAATCTGCCTCCGCTCATCTCCTCAACAAGTTTTCCAATGTAATCAGCTCCTTCTCCTAAAATAGGGAAATGAGGGGGCCATGTTGTGACCATTTTCCACATTACCGGCTTATCAGCCATTGCTGGAACTGCACCCATTGCTGCACCGGCAGCCAATGCACCTACACCTGCTTGTTTGATAAACTCACGTCTTTTCACTGATTTTTCTCCTTCTTGTTGTTGTGTTATTCTCTGCTCATAATGCAGAGGGTGAAAACAAGGCGGGATAAAGATAAAAGACCACACCTTGATTTTATTGCAGATAAGTTATAGGAAAGAGCACTATATTTTTATTATTCTTTATTCAGGAATCTCAATTAAACCATAATTAGAGCAAAGCTGCTTATGCTCTTATCAATCTTTATTATCAATCTTTATGATGGGTTAAAAACATTTACACATGAATTAAACGCATTGAAAAAAGAGGAGTTGGCAAAGAGAGATGGCTGTTAAGATTAAACAGATCATTTGTAATGATATATTTATAGCATCTATTCTGCTTACCATTGCTGTTCTTAGCTGGTCTCTTAATACTGTCTTAGCAAAAGGGATGATCAATGAGATAAAACCAATGTCTCTCTCTTTTTTCAGATGGTTTACAGCGTTATGTTTTATTCTGCCCGTTGGCTTAAAGAGGGTTATTCAACAAAAAGAAGTAGTTAAGCAAAATTGGATAAAAATTATAGTTCTTTCTGTTTTTAGTATCTCGCTTTACAACTCTCTTATATACTATTCTGCACAATTTACAACAGCAACCAACATGTCGTTTGTAATTGCTGCCACACCTGCAACAACTTTTATCCTATCATGGCTTTTTCTCCGCCAGAAGGAGAGCTGCTTTAAAATTGCAGGCATGGTTATATCGCTTATAGGAATGATGATGATCGTTTTTAAAGGGAGCTTAAACAACTTTTTATCGTTGGTTGTGAACATCGGCGATCTGCTTACATTTGCAGCAGTTGTAAGCTGGTCAATCTACTCTGTGCTTTTAAAACGTATAAGACTCAATATTGACAGGATCGCATTTTTGACGATTATTATTACTATCGGTCTTCTATTTATATTCCCATTTTATATCTGGGAGCTGTGCGAGTATGGTCCATTTGAGATCAATATAAAGAACCTATCGATAATTCTATTTCTTGGAATATTCCCCTCCATTATATCTTATCTCTGTTGGAATGAAGGGGTAAAGCGGGCAGGACCAAATATGGCTTCAATGTTCTCATATCTGATACCTGTATTTGCCTCTTTTATTGCCTTTATCTTTCTTGGAGAGAGAATTCAGCTCTATCATATTTTAGGCGGGACAGTTATTGCAGCAGGGCTTATGCTCTACTTTAAACGCAGGTAATTTTACTCCATTGTGTCAATTCTCTTCACATCATTTATACTTTTGAGTTTTCTTAATTCGCTCATAACTTTCTGAAGCTGTTCAATGCTGCTTACAGAGACGGTAAAGTAACTTTTAACAGCACCAAAATCAGAGGTTTCTGTCTGTGCATTTATGATATTTGCCTTGTTTTTGCTGATTGTAGTTGCAACATCAGCTAAAAGACCAGCTCTATCATTAGCACGAATCCTTATTCTTGTCGGATAAGAGTCTTTATAGTCATCTCCCCACTCAACTTCGATCTTACGTTCAGGAGACATCTGCAGAGTGTTTAAGCACCCTTTGCGGTGTACTGTTACCCCCTGCCCCTGAGTTATGTATCCTATAATATCATCTCCCGGAAGAGGGTTGCAGCATTTGGAAAATTTTACCAAAATATCATCAAGACCTTTAACAATAACACCTTCATTGCTTTTTCGTCTCTTTCTTTTAGTGCCGATGAGCTTTCCTAAAATTGATGAGAGCTTATCCTCTCTCTCCTCAATTTTTTCATTCTCCTTTTCAGCATCAGGCACGACCCTGTGGAACAACTGAAGCGGGGTAATCTTTCCAAATCCAACATGGGCAATTAGATCGTCAACCTCCCTAAAACTGAACGACTCTGCAACTGCATCAAGTGCCCCTGATTTAACCATTGCATTGAAACTGTACCCTTTTTTTCTAAAGAGCTTTTCGCACATCTCCTTACCAAGAGATATGCTCCGCTCTTTTTCTTGGGCGTTAATCCAGTGCTTTATCTTACTTCTTGCCTTGACTGTTACAACAAAGTTGAGCCAGTCAGGAGTAGGGTGGTGATCTTTTGCAGTTATTATGCTTACGCTGTTGCCGGTCTCTAACTTATGGTTTAGAGGAACTATCTTCCCGTTAACCTTTGCACTAATACATTGATCACCAACTTCTGTATGGATCATATATGCAAAATCAACAGGCGTTGCACCTTTGGGAAGCGTTTTAATATCACCGTCAGGGGTAAAAACATAAATTTCGTCAGGATATAGATCGATCCGAACATTCTCAAGAAACTCGTCAGGATCGCTTGACTCTTTCTGATTATCAACAAGATTTCTAAGCCATGCAAATGTTTTACCTGTCTGTTCGTCAATAGATGCACCCTCTTTATAACTCCAGTGGGCAGCTATTCCAGATTCTGCGACCTCGTCCATATCATGGGTTCTAAGCTGAATCTCAACACGCTCTCCATGCGGACCAATAACTGTGGTGTGAAGCGACTGATAACCGTTTTGTTTAGGAACCCCTATATAATCTTTAAATTTGTAGTGGATAGGTTTCCACATATCGTGGATAATCCCCATCACCTCATAACATTGAGCTTTTTTATCTAAAATAATCCTAAATGCAACCAGATCATAAATTTGATTAAACTCTAAATTTTGGGAGAGCATCTTGTGGTAAATGCTGTAATGCTGCTTAAATCTCCCCTTAATATCAGCCTGAATGCCCTCCTCAGATAGTTTTGACTGAAGTTTTTCCATCACCTCTTTTACATAAGCCTCTTTCTCGTCACGGGCTTTGTTCACAAGTATATCAATAGTTTTGTACTCATCAGGCATACTGTAGTAAAATGAAACATCTTCAAGCTCCTGTTTTAGCCAAAAGATACCAAGACGTGCCGCAATAGGGGCATAAATATCAAGAGTTTCGCGTGCAATCGCCTTTTGACGCTCAGGCTTCTGATAATTGAGAGTACGCATATTATGAAGCCTGTCTGCAAGTTTGATTAGAACGACACGGATATCGTCTGCCATTGCAAGAATCATCTTTCTCAAACTTTCAGCCTGACGAGAGATATTATCAGAAAACTTGAGCTTAGAGAGCTTAGTTACACCCTCAACAATACGTGAGATATTGCTGCCAAAAAGCCTCTGGATATCATCTTTTGTGGCGTGCGTATCCTCAATTACATCATGCAAAAGACCAGCAGCAATGCTCTCAACATCAAGTTTCATTTTAGCAAGAATAAACGCAACAGCTAAGGGGTGGGACAGATACGGCTCTCCAGAAAGACGCATCTGTCCATCATGCACCTGTGCAGAGTAGATATAGGCTCTCTCTACTAAATGCAGGTCAGCATCAACATTATAATCTACAATAGTATCTAAAATATCGTTGATTCTTACCATCTTCTTACCATCTTCTTACCATTTAAAAATAGAACCCCTTATATAACGTAAAATAGAGCTTAAAGCAGCACAAACAATTTACAATCATCACTAAAATCAACTACCAAGACTCTGCATAAGCAACGTCAGTATATAGCTCTTCCATCTTTACTTTATGACCTTTTTCCATAGCTGCAAGGTCTTCAAAAAGTTTTTTAATATCTGCTGAAGAGCTGTCTGATGCAAGAGATTTGTACATTTTCATTGCATCTTCTTCGTTTTTCATTGCAATGGCAAAAACTTCTGCCAATGTCATCTCATCTGAAATTTTTGTAGGCATCTCAACAGTTTGTGAGATTCCGTAATCATTACCAGTTTTAAAATGAAGCTCTGCCTCTTTGTTATCTTGAACTCCCCGCAAAAGCTGCTGATGCTTGTTCTCCTCTTTTGCAAAATCTGAAAATATCTCTTTTAAAAGTGGTTTAGATACTTTTGCTGATATCTCTTTATAAAATTTTTCTGCCGCAATTTCACTCTCTATAGCATATTGAATAATCTCTTTATACCCCTGCATATTAACACCTTCTCCTTTTTTTATTGTTGTTGGTTCTGTTTATCGACTCTCTACTACCAGTTAAACACTTTTAATATGATTTGGCAAAAAGAACTCTTTTATTACTATCACCACCGCAATATATACATTTACCCTTTTCATCTTTGCTGTCAAATGGAATACAGCGAATAGTTACTGATAAATCATCTTTTATATTTGCTTCACACTCTTTAGACCCGCACCAGTGGGACATAGAAAATCCACCGTGAATACGATTTTCGCTTGATGATGTGTAAAAATCATAAAATGCCTGTTTATCATCAATCTGAACTGTATTAGCCTTTCTAAACTCCAAAGCTCTATTAAAGAGGGTGTTTTGTATCTCATCAAGCATAGCAGCAATGCCATTTACAAGCTCAGAGCGTTTAACAGCCTTTTTCTCTTTTGGAGTTCTATCTCTTCTGCCTGCAAATACAGAGTCATTTTGGATATCTTTTGGTCCTATTTCAGCTCTTACAGGAATACCCTTTTTAATCCAATCCCAGCCTCTTGCTCCGCCTGTTTCCCGCTCATCAATCTCCACAACGATTTTACGATTATGGTAAGATACCTGCCTTAACTCGCTGGCAAGAGAGTTTGTATATTCCATGACAGTTGTTCTCTCTTGATCGTTTCTAAATATTGGCAGCAGAACAATATGGGCAGGAGCAACTCTTGGAGGCATGATAACGCCGTCATCATCTCCATGAGTCATAATCATGCCGCCGATCATTCTTGTGGATACTCCCCATGAGGTTGTCCATGCAAACTGCTCTTGTTTGTCTGCATCTTGAAATCTAATATCAGAACTCTTTGCAAAATTCTGCCCTAAAAAGTGGGAAGTTCCAGCCTGAAGAGCTTTTCTATCCTGCATCATAGCCTCAATGCACAAGGTATCCACAGCTCCGGGAAAACGCTCAGATTCAGTTTTAGCACCTCTGATAACCGGTATTGCAAGATAATCTTCAACAAATCGTGTATAGACATCAAGCATCATCTGGGTACGCTCTCTTGCCTCCTGCTCTGCTGCGTGGGCAGTGTGCCCCTCCTGCCACAAAAACTCGCTGGTTCTAAGAAAAATACGGGTTCTCATCTCCCATCTGACCACATTTGCCCACTGGTTTATAAGAACAGGAAGGTCTCTGTAACTTGATACCCACTTTGACATTGACTCACCAATTATTGTCTCTGATGTTGGGCGTACAATCAGAGGTTCTGCAAGTTCTCCGGCAGGGACAAGCTTCCCCCCCTCCCCTTTTTCCAATTTGTGATGCGTTACAACAGCACACTCTTTGGCAAACCCATCCACATGCTCTGCCTCTTTTTCAAGATAGCTTAAAGGTATGAACAGCGGGAAATAGGCATTTTTTACACCAGTCTGCTTGAACATCTCATCTAACTGAGATGAGATATTTTCCCAGAGTGAATATCCCCAAGGTCTGATTACCATGCAGCCTCTTACAGAAGATTTTTCAGCCATTTCTGAGGCTTTCACAACCTCTTGATACCACATTGGGTAATCGTCCTCTCGTGTCGGCGTGATTGCTGTCTGTACCTTATTACTCATTAAAATTTCCTCCAAGTTTATCTTCTATTTTATATGTTCAATTAATTGCATTGTCAGCTTCTGCTGAAGCAGTATAGATAAAAGCAGACAAAATAAGAATAAAACCCCCAAAAAACAACTTTTGCACAATCGATTCTCCTTATAAATTTTAATTTGTAAATTTCTCTATCTCTTCGATTAGTGTCTGAACAAGTTTATCCTGCGGAATCTTTTTTACAACTTTACCTTTTTTAAATAAAATTCCAACGCCGTCACCGCCGGCAATGCCGATATCTGCCTCTTTTGCCTCACCAGGACCATTAACTACGCACCCCATAATTGCAACTTTTATTGTAAGCGGACATTTTAACAGCTCTTGTTCAACTTTTGCTGCAATATCAAACAGATTTATTCTGCACCTGCCGCATGTTGGACAAGATATTATCTCTGGTCCCCGTTTTCTTAACTCTAAGGAGCGGAGAATCTCCCACCCTACTCTAACCTCTTCAACTGGATCGCGTGTTAAAGATACTCGAATAGTATCGCCGATTCCATCAGCTAAAATCATTCCAATGCCGATTGCAGATTTTGTGATGCCTGCATAAAGTCCTCCAGCCTCTGTAACTCCGACATGAAGAGGCACATCAGTCATGGTTGAGATAAGCCTGTACGCTTCAACTGTTCTTGCCACATCAGATGCCTTTAGAGATACTTTTATATCACTAAAATCTAAACTCTCAAGAATCCCAATATTTCTCATAGCACTTGCTGCCATTGCTTGAGGAGTGCTGCCCATTTTTTCCAAAATATCTTTTTCTAAAGAGCCGGAATTTACACCGACTCTTATCGGAATATTGAGTGATTTTGCACAATCTGCTACAGATTTGATCTTCCATCTCTCTCCAATATTACCCGGATTAATTCTCAAACCGTCTGCTCCGGCATCTGCTGCTGCAAGGGCAAGTCTGTAATCAAAATGGATATCTGCAATAATAGGAATATCAATCGCAACACTACTATTGCTTGAAAACGACCATTTAGTTAAATCTCTCTCTATCTGCCTATCTTGTTGCAATCTATCTTTAATTTTTCTGATAGCTTGGGCAGCCTCCATATCAGGAACAGCAACCCGTACAATTTCACACCCTGCATCATAAAGACGTGTAATCTGATTAACAGTTGCTTCAATATCTTGAGTATATGTATTTGTCATAGACTGTACAGCAACTGGTGCACCGCCGCCAACTTTAACTTTGCCAACACTCACCTGTCTGGTCGTTTTTCTAATTTTCACTAAAGACATTGTCGAATATCCTTTATAACTTACTATAAAAATAGCTGCTATTTTGCTGATGAGCTTATTCATGCTTGAAAAACTCTCTTTTAAACCTTTGAGAGATAAAGAAGCTGAAGTTTAATGTCAATTAATTTTTGACAACACGCCAATCCTAAACTATAGGATATTTACAAAAAGTTAAGATTTACACTCACCATCAAAGATTTTTTTTAAATTTTAAGATTTTAGTTCTACTTTGTTTAGAAACTTTTACGGTTAATATTTTAAGGTAGTTATACCCGATATGCTAAGTATGGATAACATATGGATTTTATAACAATTTTATTTATAGCCATAGCCCTTGCAATGGATGCGTTTGCAGTTGCTGTAACCGCAGGATTTCAGATAGAGCAGTTGGATATCAGGCACTTTTTCAGGTTGTCATGGCACTTTGGTCTATTTCAGGCTGTTATGCCTCTTATCGGGTGGTATTCAGGCATTACAGTGATTAAAATAATAGAGCGGTATGACCACTGGATAGCGTTTTTACTGCTGTTGTGGGTTGGATTTGGAATGATAAAAGGGGGGCTTGCAGATGAAGATGAGAAAAAGTTCATAGACCCAACCAGAGGCAGGCGGCTTGTGATGCTCTCTGTTGCTACAAGCATTGACGCTTTAGCTGTAGGATTCAGCCTTGCAGCCCTTAAAGTCTCTATTATCATGCCGGTTATTGTAATTGGCGTAGTTGCACTAATATTTACGGCAATCGGTCTTGTTATAGGAAACTCTTTAAGCTCATCAACTAAAACAGGAGCAGCGGCAGAGATTATCGGAGGTGTTGTGCTTATTGCTATTGGAGTAAAGATTTTGTATGAACATAAAGTTTTCAGCCTCTTATTTTTAGCGGTTAAATAGAATATAAGAACTTTTAATAAAAAAAGGGTTAGTATCAATAATGACACTAACCCTTTTAGAGAACCATTTTAATTTTTAATAACGATTTAGAGTTTTAAAAAATAGAAAAAGATACTATTTTTTCAAAGTCTCAAGCTCTTTTTCAAGTTCAGCAATTCTGGATTTATCACCGTCTGCAGGCTCAACACCCTCATCTTTTTTCCATGAGTCTTTGAGTTCATCAAACCCAAGATAGAGAGCAAGACCACCGCCAAGAAGCAACACAGGTGGAATGGCTCCAGCAAGAATCTGCAAGAACGCATCAAACCACACAGCAATACCGATAATACCGAGAAGAACTGCAACAGCTCCGCCAATCAATGTTTTCATAATTCATAATCTCCTTACAACGTTAATAATTGCACATACACATTAGACTATAAAATCAATATTTATATATCCCAATACATGGCTCTATTCTGTAAAATTAATCGGTATCACTTAACATACGCCCCTTAGTAAATCAAGCCAATTTTTAGGCTTCAATTATTTTATTGCCATTAAATCAAACCTTTGATAGAGGTTCAGACAATTTTCAACGGCAATATAAATCAGATATACAGGTTCAAAATAAATGTACAAATGTGTAAAAAAACACAATAAAAACAATTAGAATTTTAAAATAGGACATTTAAAATGGGTATTTTTAAAAAAGTTAAATATATCTGGAATAATATTATAGATAAAGCAACAGATGGAACAAAAGAGCACTTTGCATGTCTCTACCCGGGCAACTCAGGAATTCTACCACCATATATATCAGATATCTTTTTTGACAAGATAAAACTTGATCCCAAAAAAACCGAAAAATTAAACAGGCTGAATGAAAAAGGCATCGTAATTTACGTAGGCAAATATAAAAGCCTATTTGAATTTCTATACTATCACACTGCCTTTAAAAAGGCTGCTCTGCCCTATCCTGAAATAGCATTTGAATATAGATTCTTCTTTTTGCTGCCGGTAAAAAAGATAATCAATATTATTCTATATCAAATAGACAATATGCTAAGACATTTTAAAATGAATAATCCCTACAAAACAGACTATTTTGAACGAGAACTGTTAAAAGGTCATGCAGGTTTTCTCTATATGGTTGAAGGAAAAAGCTTTTACAGAAGATTTGTTGAGTCAAAGCCAGACCCTCTCCGCTACCTAATTGAATTTCAGCAGCAGACTGATAAACCTATATTTTTAGTGCCTCAGGTGATTGTTTTTGGTGTAAAACCTATAAGAACTACTTCAAGTTTGATGGATATCATTCTTGGAAGCAATGAAAAACCCGGAAAGCTCAAACGCCTTTTGGCACTATGGCAGAAACCTGAAAAAATATGCGTTGAGATATCTAACCCTTTAAACTTAAAAGAGTTTCTTAGCAAACCAGACATAGTAGATATTGATGAGGATTTTCAGGCATACACACTAAGAACACATCTTATTGATATTATTAACCGCCAAAAAAAGAGCATTACAGGACCTATTTTAAAATCAAGAGAAGAGCTTGCTGAAGATATATTGACACAACAATCGCTGCAAAATTTCATGCGTGAACACGCTGAACAAGAGGGAAAATCTTTGATGGCAACCCATAAAAAAGCTGCCTCATACATTGAGGAGATTGCAGCAAACTACAGCCTCAACATAATATTGATATTTGAAAAGCTGCTTACTTGGGTTTTCAATAATATTTTTGAGGGGTTGGTGGTTGATTATCAAGGGCTTGACAGAATAAAAGAGGAGTCCCAAAAGGCTCCTGTGATACTTGCACCGTGTCATAAAAGTCATCTTGACTACCTGTTGCTATCCTATCTCATGTTTACAAATAATATGCCGTGCCCGCATATTGCTGCTGGAAAAAATCTATCGTTTTGGCCTCTTGGTCCTATTTTTAGAGGAGGCGGAGCATTTTTCCTAAGACGTACTTTTAAAGGTGCGGTTCTCTACTCCCGTATCTTTGCAGCTTACATTGAAAAGCTGCTTGATGAAGGTTTTAATGTTGAATTTTTCATTGAGGGCGGAAGAAGCAGAACAGGAAAACTTCTTCCACCAAAGTTAGGTCTTCTATCAATGCTTATTAAGGCGTACAAAAACGGAGCATGTGAAGATTTGATATTTATGCCGACATATGTTGGCTACGATAGAGTTCTTGAAGAAGATGCCTATCTGCATGAGATTGAAGGAGGAAAAAAGAGTCCTGAAAACCTTTCCCAGCTCATAAAAGCAAGAAAATTTTTGAAAAGAAAATATGGAAAAGTCTATATAAAATTCAACCAGCCTTTTTCATTGAGCGACTATTTAGAAGAGAGAGACCTTGATCTATTTACTATGGATAGTGAGCAGCACATGTCTCTTTGCAGGGGAATCGGCTATAAACTTCTGAATGATATCAATAAAGCCTCTATTGTAACTCCGCACGGAATCGTTGCAAGTGCTGTGCTAAACATCTCTGGCAGCAGTTTTTCCAGAAAAGAGCTGATGTTTAGAGTAAACTCTTACATGAATATGTTGGCAATATCCAATGTTGAACTTGCAGACACTTTGACGATTGATCCTGATCTTGCACTCAACCATGTTTTAAGCACCTTTGTATCAAGAAAATTTATTGAGCTTGCTGACGAAACTGATGAAGAGATTACTGATAACACAAGATTTTTTGTCAAAGATAATAAAAGACCGATACTTGATTACTATAAAAACAATGTTATCTGCTTTTTTATTCCGGCAGCATATACGGCAGTTGCAATATTTAAGACAGATAAATTCCAGTTTTCATCAGATGATCTTGTTGATACCTACCACTTTCTTGAAAACTTTTTTATTGATGAGTTTTTCTTTGATGAAGAGACTACATGTATTGAGGAGATTCACACCTGCATCAGAGCATTTGTTGAAGATGGAATCCTTGTACCAACCCCGAACTTTGAAGATACTTATAATCTAACTGCAGAAGGATATAGAAAACTCAAAGGCTTTTCAGAATTTTTAAGACCATTCCTTGAATCCTACAAAGTGGCTCTTATGTATTTTGAAAAATATCCCAAAGATAAACATGATACTAAAGAGCGAATTAAAAAGATGCAAAGCAAGGGTACCAACTGCTATAAGAGAGAAGAGATTATGCTCAAAGAGTCCTTATCAAAAATCAACTATATCAATGCTGCAAATTTCTTTATGAACAATGGAGTTAAAGGCTCTGAAGATGTTGATAGGATAAGAGAGTATAAAGATACTATTGATCAACTGCTAACTATCGTGACATCATCATAACAGACTATAATATTCTCGTTTAAATTAAGGATTCTAAGGTATAGAATGAAAGCGTTAATTCTTGCTGCTGGATTTGGAACACGTCTTTTGCCGCACACTGCTGCAACGCCTAAACCTCTTTTTACTCTAAACGGTATCCCTATTATCCAGATTTGCATTGAACGGCTGATTTACGCCGGCTGCACTGATATTATTATAAACACCCACCATCTCAGCGATCAGATTCAAGAGTTTGTTGATAGATACAAATCAGAGAGCACTTTAGCATCTACGGTTAATATCACAACTATCCACGAACCAACTATTCTTAATACAGGCGGGGCTATAAGAAATGTCCGCAATTTTATGGGTTCATCTCCCTTTATTGTCATAAACAGTGATATTATATCTGATATAGACCTAAAAAAAGTGTGGAATTTTCATCTCTCTTTAAATGATGGCAGTACTTTAAATAATGGCAACACTTCCCAAAAGTGCTGTGCAACTCTTGTTCTTCACGACTGCCATATTTTCAATAAGGTAGTTGTTAGCAAGAATATGTTTGTCAACAGCTTCTCAAGCAGTGCCTTAAAATCAGAACCAGCCTCCATAGATTCAGGACTCTTCGCAGATAAGAATAATCAACTATTAGCATTTACAGGAGTTCAGGTTCTCTCCCCTGAAATATTTGATTATATTTATAGCACCAAAGATAAAATTGGAGACTCTCAAAACGCTGCCAACTCTTCCAGCCAGCTACAATTTGCAACCGAACCTTTTAGCAGCATTGATCTCTACTCCCACCTTGCAGAACAAGGGGATTTAGTAAAGGCGTTTGTGTGCACAGATATTTTTTGGCAAGACATTGGTACGCCTGAAACATATCGTGATACTGCAATAAAATTTTTATCAGCACGGCAGTTAAACTCTAATACAAGTAACGGATTAAAATCAGAGTCATATGATATTTTCCCATTCGTAAAACGTATCATAACAGAAAAACTTGCAGGAGATGGCTCAGACAGAGGCTGGTTTAGATGCAGATTATCTGATAATCCTGAACTTTCTGTTATTGTTGCAGATCATGGAATTTATAATAGAACAGCCGTAAAATCTCACGATAAACCTCAAGAGGACGATAAACCTCAAGAGATTGACTCATTTATCGATATTGGCAATCATCTGTATAAGCAGGGAATTTCTGTTCCCCATATAAAAGGATATGATAGATTTGCTGGACTGGTTGTGCTCAATGATTTAGGAGATGTGCATCTTCAAGATTTTATTCTCAAAATTAGAAGGGATACAGAGTTTGAAAAGGATAAAGAGAATCTTATTCTTGAGCATTATAAAAGAGTCTGCGATCTTGCCATAAATTTTTCCATAAAAGGGATAGACGGCTTTGATGATAGCTGGACATTTCAGACCCCTTCATACTCAAAGGATATGATTTTAGAGAAAGAGTGCCTCTACTTTGTCGAGGCTTTTCTTCAAGGTTATCTGAAATTAGATGTAAAATTTGATGATTTTATTGAGGAGTTTGAATTTATTGCTGATAATGCTCTTGACGGTGCGTTTGAAGGGTTGATGCACAGAGATATGCAGTCAAGAAACATTATGGTAAAAGATGGGAACTATTTTTTCATTGATTTTCAATCTGCAAGAAGAGGTCCTCTTCAATACGATCTTGCCTCATTGCTAATTGACCCTTATGTAAACCTCTCAGATTATATAAAAGAGTCTGTTCTATATGAGTGTAGAGATAATATTGGACGAATTATTGAAGATGGTTATATTAACAATAATTTTTTTTCAAGATACTCAAACTACAGAGACTATCTTGAGAGATTCATAAAGTGCTACCGTTACTGTGCTCTGACTCGCAACATGCAGATGTTAGGAGCATTTGGCAACCTCTCAACGAATAAGGGAAAGAGCTATTTTGAGCAGTATATTCCTGTGGCTTTGAAAAATCTAAAAACCAACGTCAATTTTGTAGATACTAATAGAATCAGCCGTCTTTATAGCTGCATAACAAAACTTTAATTTTAACAATTTTTTTAATTTTATATGGAGCAAATCTAAAAAATGAAACCAGTTAATATTATGCTCAATGGAATGCCCGGAAATGTTGCCTCAATAATTGCCTCTCATATTGCTGAAGATAGCCGTTTAAATCTTATCCCGTTTTCTATGACAGGGGCTGAAATTGATGCAAAAACTCATCGAATCAAGGATTTAGATATAACTTTAATCAAACCGGATCAGATAGAAGATAGAATCAATTCAATTATAAAAGATTTTCCTGATATGATAGCAGTTGACTTTACCCACCCTACCGCAGTGAACGCAAATGCTCATTTTTACACAAAATTTAACATTCCGTTTGTGATGGGAACTACAGGAGGAGATAGGGAGGCTCTAAAAAATAGTGTATTATCATCTTCTGTATTTGCAGTAATTGCACCAAACATGGCAAAGCAGATCGTTGGATTTCAGGCAATGATGGAGTATGCCGCAGAGACATTTCCCGATCTTTTTAAAGGATACAAATTAACAATACGAGAGAGCCATCAGAAAGGAAAGGCAGATACAAGCGGAACTGCAAAAGCTATGGTCAGATACTACAACAAACTTGGTATCCCTTTTTCAGAAGATGATATATTAAAAGAGAGAGACCCCAAAATTCAGAGGGAAGAGTGGGATATTCCAGAAGAGTATATTACAGGTCATGCGTGGCACACCTATACTTTGACATCGCCTAATAGTACGGCAAAGTTTGAGTTTACACACAATATAAACGGACGCGATATATATGCTCAAGGGACAATTGATGCGGTACTCTTTTTGCATAATAAGATTAAAAGCTATAAACAAGATGGTAACACCAGCAAAAGAGGAAAAGTTTACACCATGATTGATGTACTCAAGGGAAATTAATGACTACCTACCATAAAATACTGTTAGGATTAATTGCAGCAGCCTATTTTATCAGCCCAATTGATATTATACCTGATTTCTTTATCCCATATTTGGGCTGGTTTGATGATACTGCTGTAATTGGTGCAATTTTATATTATATGAAACATGGAAAACTTCCTGACTTTTTTTATAAAAAGAATAAAAAGAGAGGTCAAGATTTTAGCAGCAAATCAGCAGATTCCAAATATTATGGCTCAAAAGCATCCGATTCAGACCAAAAGCCAAATCAACAAAGTTATCAGACATTTAACCGGCAATCCGCACAAAAAAAATCGACTGAACAGCACAGTTCATATAAAAGCTCAGAAAAACGGGAGACAGAACAAAAAACAGAGTCTGAGAAATCCCCATATCAGATACTTGGACTTACCCCTAAAGCAACTAAAGAGGAGATTCAGGCTGCGTACAGAAATGCTGTAAAACAGTATCACCCTGACAGAGTTGCTCATCTTGGCAGAGAGCTTCAAGAGCTTGCAAATAAAAAATTTATTGAAATAAAAGAAGCGTATAATACACTTATAAAAAACGGCTGATTATGGTAAATTTAAACAAACGAAGCATTGCAAAATTTTAAAATGTAATCGACTAAACGACTAAATCTAAGGAGGTAACGTAATGGGAGAATTTTTGATTGTCTATTCATCAAGAGCAGGTGAAACGAAAAAAATAGCTGAACTGATTGCAGAAGGGATAAGAATCGGCGGGCATGGTGCGACCATTAAAAATACAACAGATATAAAGAGCGAAAATGACCTCAATGGTTTTGATGGATACGTTTTTGGCTCTGCAACCTATCATGGAGAGATGATAGCTTCAATGAAGCAGCTTTTATTTTTGGCAGAGAAAGCAGCACTTGAAAACCTACCCGGTGGTTCATTTGGAGCTTACGGCTGGAGTGGAGAGGCTCCGCAAAGAATTTTTGATACAATGAAAAATATTTATAAGATGCGTATGACAGGCTCGCCTCTGATGCTTAAAGCAAGCTGGTTGGGAGGAGGAACCGTAATGGCTCAAGATTATGGCAAAGCAATGGCAAAAATGTTGTAAAATATGACCCTATAACTTATAAACATTTAAGAAATTAGTGATATAAAGAGAGTAGAGGCGCATGGCTGTGCGTATCTACTCTCAGCAATTCTAAATTTGGATTTAGCCGACTTAAGTTATTTTAGTTTAAAAATTTATTTCGGGGTTAAAACAACTTAAATTAGTCATGTTGCATATGTATTTTTACCCTTTAATAATCTTATTTAAAGCTGTCTCAACCTCATTTCGTATCTCATCAAGCCTCTTTTCTGTTGCAGCTTCAAACCTTAAAACCAAAGCAGGCTGAGTGTTAGAGGCACGAACAAGCCCCCAGCCATCTTCAAATAACGCCCTCATACCGTCAATATCAATAACCTTATATTTTTCTTTAAACTTTGCAGTTATCTTTTTGACAACATCAAACTTAATATCATCAGCACAATCAACTCTTATCTCTGGAGTGGTAAAGGTTATAGGCAAATCTTCGATAAGCTCGGAGACTGTTTTTCCTGTATTTGCGATAATCTCAAGAAGCCTGCATGTTGCATAAAGAGCATCATCATAGCCTAAATATCTGTCGCTGAAAAACATATGTCCGCTCATCTCGCCGGCAAGTTCAGCATTCTCCTCTTTCATCTTCTTTTTGATAAGAGAGTGTCCTGTCTTCCACATTATGCCTCTTCCGCCGTGTTTTTCAATATCGTTGTACATGGTCATTGAGCATTTAACTTCTGATATAAATGTCGCACCTGGTTTTCTTGATAGAATTTCACGTGCAAAGATAACCATCAGTTGATCACCGTAAATAATACCGCCCTTTTCATCTATAATACCTATGCGATCAGCATCTCCATCATAACCTACGCCAAGATCAAGATTTTTTTCTCGTACAAGGTCAATCAATTCAAGCATGTTCTTCTTAACTGTCGGGTCTGCCGGGTGGTTTGGAAATCTGCCGTCCATATCGCAGTAAAGCTCATGAACTTCGCAGCCAAGTGCCTTTAATACTGGAATTGCAGTAATAGAGCCTGTTCCATTTCCTGCATCAACACCTATTCTTATTTTTTTGGGCTTATCTAAATTAGAACCATCAAGGAATTTATCGCTGTAATCAATTGATATATTTTCAAGAATATAGTTTTTGTAAGGCGTAACAACATCTACAGCCGATAAACTTCCCTCTCCTGTCGTATATTTTCCAGAATCGATTATCTTTCTAATATCTTGAAGACCTGTGCTATGAATGGAATCATAACCGTTCATCAGCTTAAATCCATTATATTCAGGAGGGTTATGGCTGGCTGTAACCATTGCACCGCCTTGGGTTTTGCAGTAGTGGATAGAAAAATAGAGAACAGGAGTCGGGCATACGCCGATATCAATAACATCACACCCTGTAGAGAGGATACCTTTCATAAATTCTTTAGAATATTCATCAGAAGTTAATCTGCAATCTCTTCCTACAGTCAGCACTATTTTTTTATTTGGATCACTTTTCCAATAGTTACAAATCATCGTTCCATAGGCTTTACCTATGCTTACAGCATCAGCTTGAGCAAAGTCTTCACCTGCAAAGCCTCTTATATCATATTCCCTAAAAATTCCCGGGTTCATAAAAGCCTCCTTCTTGATATTATTTTTCTAAGAGCCAACAATTTTCTATATAAAAATTAGAGAAGCAGAAATTTGCATCTCTAAAGGTTCTAAAGTTTAATTTTTTATTACAAGACACCAGCAATTATAGCAACTACTCCTAAAATCCAGCAGTATGGTGCAAAAAGATGAAGTCTGCCGACTCTGACAATTTTAAGAAGCAATTTAAGTGCTAAATAGCCGACTATAAAAGAGATGATTGTGCCATAAAGAGTTGTCATATTTATAAAAGCAGAACTGCTCTCAGCGTCTAAAACATCTTTTAAACCAAGAAGCTCTGCCCCGACAATCGCTGGTATTGATAGAAGAAATGAGAACTTAGCAGCAGTCTCTCTCTCAATTCCTGCAAAAAGCCCGGCAGCAATTGTTGCACCAGACCTTGAGATACCCGGCACTACAGCACAACCTTGGGCAAATCCTATAAATAGAGCCTGCTTATATCCAAAATTCATTATATCAACATCAGTTTTAATCTTGCCGCAATTATCATACAAAACTTTTTCATCATCTGGTTTCTGATTTTTACTATCAGCTTGAAGATTAAATTCATCTTTTTTGATATCTTTTGTAAACCATAAAAATGTACCAGTTATGAGAAGCATTGTTCCAACAAAATTGATTGAGTCAAAAAGGATATCAACATACTGTTTCAAAAACAGCCCGATAATAGCAGTTGGAATAGAGCCTACAACGATAAGAAGAACAAATCTTATGTCAGAGCTGTTCTTAATGCTATTCTTAATATCATTTATATTAGATTTTCCTAACAATTTTAAGAACTCAAAAATAGATATGCAGATCGATTTTATATTATCAAAAAAAACAATAACAACGGCAAACAAAGTTCCTATATGCAGACTTATATCAAAAAAAAGAGTTGGTTCTTTAATGTTAAATATATATTGACCAAGTGCAAGATGACCTGAACTGCTCACCGGAAGAAATTCTGTAAGACCCTGAACGATACCAAGTATTAATGCGTGATAAGTTTCCATTTTTTTCCTAAAAAGTAATGTTGATGATAGTTAAAATGCTCAATCAAAATTTAACCAAATAATTTAAAAGTTGTTGATCTAACAACTCATAAACAGCCTCTTAATGTTCCATTACTATATTTTTACAACTGAAAAATCAATGATAAATAACAATTACAGCTCACACGCACAAAGCAGTGCTTTAAACTATTTAATAGTGTGCAAAATACGTACATGAGTGTGAAATTTTCGTAATTTTTATGTAAAACTATCTGATAAAGAGCAGCTAAACGAGATATCTACTTCTATCCAACACAGTTTATATAGATTATTCCAGCTCTTATAAAAGTTGGCACGCCTATTGCTATAATCTTAATCGAAAATTAAATGTGTTTAAAAAAGATAACAACAATTAACATTTGAATAAAAACAAAACTTTTTTTGGTATAAACATACAAAACTCAAGGCGGATAAAATGGCACTTTTAGTAAATCCTCGGTTACAGCTTAAAACATCAGTGGAAAATGGCAAACTGTCAATTCCAGACGGAAATAAGAATTTTAAAATTACAACTGATAAAGAATCAGCGTCTTTATCTTTTACAAACAACACAATTTCAGAAGAAAATGCTACTAACACCAATAAGATAGCTGCGATTCTATGTATAGCAATAGTTGTGGTTGCAGCGTATCAAGGTGTTATACATGGTGCATCTATGGCAAATTTTCTTAGAAGCACATCAATAGGAACAATTTTTCTGCAAGTCTCTATAGTGTTTGTAACTCTTGCATTTGCAGAACTTATCTGGAGAATCGTTCTTGTTCTTATGTATAAGCCGATTGAAGGGTGCTCTGATGAAATGCTTCCCGGCTGTACAGTGATTGTTCCAGCGTTTAACGAAGGAAAACAGGTTTTTGTAACTCTTCAGAGCCTTGCAGCAAGTGATTATCCAAAAGATAAACTCAAACTGATCGCTGTTGATGATGGAAGCGTTGACGATACTTGGGAGTGGATTAAAAAGGCAAAAGAGGAACTTGGCGACAGAGTTATCACTATAAAACAGCCATGTAACAAAGGCAAACGTCATGCTCTTTATGCAGGTTTTCAGCAGAGTGAAGGCGAAGTCCTTGTAACAGTTGACAGCGACTCAACCGTAGATACTGACACTTTAAGAAATCTTATTACCCCGTTTGTAGTAGATAAAAAAGTTGGTGCAGTTGCTGGTAACGTACGTGTTCTTAATATGGACAAGGGAATTATCCCCAAAATGCTTGACGTGGTATTTGTATATAGTTTTGACTTTATCCGTGCAAGCCAGAGTATGGTAAAAGCGGTTATGTGTACACCTGGTGCTCTTTCAGCGTATCGCCGTAATGTGGTTATGGATATCCTTAATGAATGGCTGAATCAGAAATTCTGCGGTCAACCTGCCAATATTGGTGAAGACCGTGCCATGACCAACCTGATTATTAGAGAAGGATATCATGTACTCTTTCAGCAGAATGCAAAAGTATATACAGAAGTACCTGTTAAATATGTAAATCTTTCTAAGATGTATCTGAGATGGGCAAGAAGTAATGTTCGTGAAACTATTGCAATGACACGTTTTATATTCAAGAATTTCCGTGAAGGTTCAAAACTTGGTGCAAGAATAAACCTTATCTCAGGTTGGGTTGCAATAACAAAAGCACAGATATTTCTTGTAATCACTTGGGGATTGATTCTACTTCACCCAACTACATTTGGAGTTAATACAATTATCGGTGTAACAATATCAGCAAGTTTGGCAGCAATTATATACGCATGGAAGTTTGGAACATTCTCATCACTATGGGCATTTGTTTATGGGTTCTACTTCTTTGTAGCACTATCTTGGATAAGACCTTATGCACTGATAACACCTCATAAAGCAGGCTGGCTGACACGTCAGAAATCAGCACCAGCAGCATCAACTCCAACAGTGCAGACAGCATTAACAACAGCCATAAATTAAGAAGAATTAGTTTAAGATATCCAATAACACGATAAATCTAATTCAATAAAAAGATAAAATAACAAGATAAATCAACCATAAAAAAAGCCCCTTCTACAAGAATAGAAGGGGCTTTTTTATTATTGCTTTTGCATTATAACAATATATTCATTATTCATTGTTGTAACTTTTTATCTATTTTATTACAATATATTCCTAAATATATTACAACAAACTCTCAAATATATGATACTCTTCAATATGATATTGCGGCTCAGGGTAGATAGCGATAGGCATACCAAATTTTGCCTCTAAAGATGTTATAAGATGCTTCTCCTCTCCGTGCAGAAGCTGGGCAATTTCAGGGTGGACTTTGACTGTAAAGCGGTTGCCCATAATGTCAGTAGCTTCGCTTAATAGGTCTCTGTGTATCTTATGGCAGATAGATTTGCCAGACAGAAGCATTCCGTCCCCTCCGCAGTAAAAGCAGGGTTCGCAAAGTGTGCGGGTCAAATTCTTTCTCACACGTTTTCGAGTCATCTGCACAAGCCCCAACTCAGAGAGCGGCAGAACATTTGTCTGGCTTTTATCTTTTTTAAGAGCCTCTATAAGATGCGACATAACCTTCTCTTTGTGATGGCTCTTTTTCATATCAATAAAATCTATGATGATAATTCCGCCGATATTGCGAAGCCTTATCTGATAAGCAATTTCTTTGACAGCCTCCAAATTTGTCTTAACTATTGTCTCTTCAAAATTGTGCTTTCCTACATATCTTCCAGTATTAACATCAATTGCAACCAAAGCCTCAGTCTGTTCAATGATTATGTAGCCTCCAGATTTTAACCACACCTTTTTTTTGAGTGCCCGAGCAATATCGCCTTCAATATTATAGGCATCAAATATAGGCTCTGCTCCTGTGTAAAGCTCTACAGATACTCTTAAATCAGGCATCAATTTCTCTAAAAAATGGACTACATTTTCATAACCCTCTTTTGAATCAATAATTAATCTGTCAGCTTCATCAGTTAAGAGGTCTCTGACAGCTCTAAAAGTTACGGTTAAATCTCTGTAAACCAAAGATGGAGCTGAAGCAGTACGGCTTCTCTTCTGGATATCTTCCCATGCTTTATTTAAAAATGCTATCTCTCTTGAGAGTCTGCTCTCCTGTATCCCCTGTGCTGCTGTTCTAAAAATATATCCAAAATTATCTTTTCTGATAGAGAGAAGAAGCTCTTTTAAACGCAACCTCTCTTTTTCGTCCTCAATTCTCTTTGATATGCCTATATGCTCTACAGTCGGCATCAGCACCATGAATCTGCCGGGAAGAGATATGTGTGTGGTGACTCGAGGACCCTTTGTTCCTATTGGAGATTTTGCAACTTGAACTAAAATCTCCTGTCCCTCGGTTATAAGTTCATCTATGGGACACTCTTCAGGAAAAGAGGATTTCCAGTTATAGTTGGGCTGCTGTTTCCAATCTGGTAAAGCTATATCTTGACCAGATTTATCTTTGGCTTGTACGCTTTTTACACTCCTGCTATCAATATCTGAGTCCATTGCATCTGTATCTATTGCGTCTGATTCCGCTTCATCATCACTATCTATTTCTGTCTCCTGCTCAAAGATTCTGGCAATATCATCACAAGAGTTATCTAAAATATCATCTACATATAAAAAAGCTGCCTGATTAAGCCCTATATCAATAAAAGCAGCCTGCATACCGGGCAGAACTCTCTGGACTCTTCCTTTATAAATATTACCTGTAACATTAGACTCATCGCCTCTTTCAATAAAGAGTTCTACAATAGTTCCATTTTCCAGCACAGCCACACGGGTCTCATGGGCTGCTGCATTAACAACAAGTTCTTTAAGCATACTCTCTTGACCTGTTTTTTTAGTTGTTTAAATCTTTAAGTTTAAGAATATCTGCCCCGCGTAAAACAATTTCAGGCACTTGAAAAACCTCAGTTAATATTTCAGATGGTCTTATTGTCCGCTGACCATCATTTTGCAGGGTCATTTCAAGCTGATTTGATGTAAGGCTTCTATCTTTATTATCACTATCAGAAGTTACTGGATTGAAAAGGGTTATGTAGTTTACAACTTTTCTTAAATCAGAGCTTCTTTGTACTCCTTTAAAGCTCATTTTTTCCAGCACATATTCAGATAGAGCCATAAACTCATCAATCGATTTTTGAGAGATGAAAAAAGTTTTAAGATTAATCCTATATGATGTTAGTACAGTATCAGAATTTCTTCTTTTTTGTAAATCCCCTGAACGGACGCAGCCTGTAATTATAATGCTTCGAGGCAGCACCTCATTTAGTCTTGTAACAATATCTTCAAGTTTTATATCTGATTTAATATCAAATTTAGTATTTAGATTTACACCACCCTCAAGACCTATTTTATCGCCCAAACCTGCTGATAGGTCTGCATGTATGGAGAAAAACTCCTCTTCACTCTCCATTCCGACTGGCAGAGGGTTGTCAAAAGATATTTTCATTGCAGGGCTGAACCCTGTGGAGTAGCGAACCTGCAAGCCTGTTCTTCTGATAGCTCTTCTTATTATTTTAGCAAGCTCAAGGTGACCAAAATGTTTTGCCTTTCCAACTCTTGAATAGAATATGGTAATTTTTGAAAAGTTGTTATTAGATGCAGAAGAGTTTTTATCACTGTTTTTATCAATATGTAGCTTAGGAATAGCAGGTTTATCAATATCTGATTTATAAATGTTAGGCTGGGCAGGTTGGGATTTTTCTGAAGAAAAAGGAGAGATTAAATCTTGGTTTACAGCGTCATGAAGCACCGGCTGTATTGTTTTAAAGTCGCAGATGCCACAGCCAGTGCAGCCATCTTCTCTGCAATCATAAGTTAATTCGCCTTTGATTGACTTCTCAAATTCAGATTCCATAAATTTATCTGAAATGCCGCAGTCAATGTGCTGCCATGGCAGGGTTTCATCTTTTTCACGCTCACGGGTAGTATAAAAATATGGATCAATGCCGCACTCATCAAAAGATTTTTCCCAAAGATCAAAACGAAACATATCTGACCAGCCGTCCAACCTGCACCCATTTTCCCACGCCTTAACAAGCAGTTTAGCAAGTCTTCTGTCGCCTCTTGCCCAGACTCCTTCAAGCAAGCTCATTTTCGGGTGCTGCCATTTAATATTTATTCCCGGGTGGCGGAGCTGCTGCTTGAGAAAATTTAAGTTTTCCGCAGCCTTATCAGGGTGGATTTGGGCACATCTTTGAAATGGAGTGTGCGGTTTTGGGATAAAAGATGCAAAACTTATGCTGATCGTGCTTTTTCCTTTGCCGCTTGTTTTGATGGTTGCAAGCCGTCTTGCCATATCTGAAATTGCTTGAATATCTTCATCTGTTTCAGTGGGCAGACCGTTCATAAAATAGAGCTTTATGTTACGCCAGCCAAGTTCAAATGCACTGTTTACAGTATTAAATATATCCTCTTCTGTAATGTTTTTGTTTATCACATCACGAAGCCTTTGGCTGCCTGCCTCTGGTGCAATTGTAAATCCTGTTTTTTTAACCTTTTTGATTATCTTCATAAGAGGTGCGTTAAGTTTACCCGCTCGAACAGACGGCAGAGAGATAGAGACAGGATATCCGCAGTTTACAGCCATAAGCTGCTGCATAAGAGGTGCAAGATTGCCGTAATCACCAGTGCTTAACGATAAAAGAGAGAGATCGCTGTAGCCTGTATTTTTAAGAGCCTTTTTTGTGATATCTACTAAATCTTCAACTGAACGCTCTCTAACTGGTCTGTAGATCATGCCAGCCTGACAGAATCGGCAGCCTCTTGAACAGCCTCTTGCAATTTCAAGCCTTAAACGATCATGAACAGGCTTACCAAACGGGACGACTGGAGATGTTGGAAACGGTGCGGCTGAGATATCAGGCAGAATTGCACGTCTGATCCGCCTATTTTCTGAATCTGAGTTTGAATTTGAGACTAAGTCTGAATCTGAATCTAAGCCTGAGACTATATTTTTCCATTCTGGCAGAAGCTCAAGCTGCTGTATCCCTTTTTCATTATAACTTGCTCTAAAAAACGATGGGACATAGACTCCTTGTATGTTTGAAAGCCTTTTGAGTAGATTTTTTTTATCTCTACTTCCATCTTTTTTCCACTGAATAAAGGCGTTAGATATATCAAGAACCACCTGTTCTCCATCGCCGATTACAAAGGCATCAAAAAAATCTGCCAAAGGTTCAGGATTAAATGTGCAGGGACCGCCTGCAATTATAAGAGGGAAAGTGTTATCATTAGGCTCTCTTTCAGATGCGTAAAACGGAATTTTAGAGAGGCTCAGCATAGTGAGAATATTGGTAAAATTCAACTCATAAAGGAGGCTGAATCCGATTATGTCAAAAGATTTAAGATCAATCTCTGACTCTAAGGAGAAAAGAGGAATATCTTTTTCCCTCAAGATATTCTCCATATCAGGAGCTGGAGTAAAAAAACGTTCTGCAGCAATATTATCCTGCTGATTCAATATTGTATATAAAATCTGCATTCCAAAATGGGAGGTGCCAATCTCATAAAGATCGGGAAATGCAAGGGCAAATTTCAGTTCAACCGTTGATAAATCTTTTTTTATGCTGTTTGCCTCGCACCCAAGATAACGGCTCGGCATCTCTACAAAGGGGAGGATTTCTTGAATATTTATTTTGTTCATGATAGAAATACTTAATAATTCCATGTTATTGTTATTAATTTTTGACAAACAGTGAATATCTCATTTTAACTAAAATAAAGCAATCGGAATTTAAAAAGGGGCGGCCATAATTGCACTATACGGACAAAAACTACACAGATATAACTAATCAGCAGCCCGATAAAATCCAACACTACGGCACAAATAATTATCACACAGGCAGTATAACTGAGAGTCTGAAAGGCGTTGTCCAGAGGATAACATATCATAACCAAGATAACGGCTGGTCTGTTCTGCGTGTAGTTCCATTCAGCTCTCCGCAGCAGCAGGAGACTGTTATTGTGCATCAGACAAAAGTTTTTGCAGGTGCAACTATGGAGTTTCAAGGCTCATGGATAGTCAGCCCTAAATATGGACGGCAGTTTAAAGCATCTTCAGCACAAGAGATAAAACCCGCCACCACAGCAGCTCTTGAAAAATATTTAGGCTCTGGTCTTATTAAGGGAGTGGGTCCTCAGACAGCAAAAAAGATTGTAAAATATTTTGATAAACAGACTCTTGAGATTTTTGAATCTGATATTGATCGTCTTACTGAAATACCCGGCATTGCACAAAAAAAATTGGAGATGATAACTCAAGCATGGACAGAGCATAAATCAATCAGAGATGTAATGATGTTTTTGCAGTCTCATGGAATCAGCACTCTTTTTGCCGTAAGAATTTATAAAGAGTATGGGGATAATGCAATAAGGTATGTTACAGAAGACCCTTACCGCCTTGCCAATGACTTTTACGGCATCGGCTTTTTTTCTGCTGATAAAGTGGCGTTAAGCATAGGTTTTGCCCCTGACAGCGACAGGCGTATTATGGCAGCAATCCGCCATATTCTTGCTGCGAGCAGAAATTTTGGACACTGCTATCTGACCCTTCCACAAATCGAAGAGCAGGTTAAAGAGCTTCTTGGGCTGGATATTGACGATCGCATATCTGATATTTTAGATAAGATGCATAAAAATGGAAAAATAATAAATAAAGATGGCTGCTACTACTCAAAATCTCTCTACTTTGACGAACTTTATGTTGCCAGGAGGGTATCCCAAATGTGCAGAGAGTCTGACGACAAACTCTCTAATGATGAGCAGATCGGGAATAACGAAAATATTTACATAGAACCAGATCAGTTGGAACGCTGGATATACCTTTACTGCAAAGCCCGCCATATAAAGCTGAGTGATGAGCAGGCTGGAGCTGTTGTTTCGATTATAAACCAGAAATTTTCAATTCTTACAGGCGGACCAGGGTGCGGCAAGACAACCACAACTCTTGTTATTGTAAGGCTGCTTGAAGCAGTTGGAAAATCTGAAACGTTGAATGATTCAATAGTGCTTGCCGCCCCTACCGGGCGGGCAGCACAACGCATGAGCGAAGTGATCGGAAGAGAGGCAAAAACTATCCACCGCCTTTTAGAGTGGAAAGGCGGAGAGTTTAAAAAAAATGAGAAAAATCCTTTAAAAGCAGACTTTTTAATTATTGATGAGTGTTCAATGCTCGATATCAGCCTTACAGCCGCTCTTTTAAAAGCTGTACCTGAATCGTGCCGAGTTCTGTTTATCGGCGATGCAGACCAGCTTCCGTCAGTCGGTGCAGGCAATGTGCTCAAAGATATGATTGCATCTGGCGTTGTTCCGTGTTTTGTCCTTACACAGATATTTCGTCAGGCAAGAGAGTCTCTGATTATCAGGTATGCACATGAGATCAACAAAGGCAAAATGCCGTGGATCACATCACCGTTTAAAAAGCCTGAAATCTGGACTCAAAAGATGGACTGCATGTTCATAGATTCTGACGAGGCGACAAAAGAGCAGATTAATTTTATCACGCAGGTAAAACGGGTCTCTAATGCTGATGAAGTAAATTTTAAACGGTCAGATGGTGATAAGCTGGGAGCTAATACTTATCCCGTTGATTATGATACTCATAAAAATAGTTATGATCTTGATAAAGATAAGGAGCTTTATGAATTTAGGATTAATGAGACGGTGCGACCCTATGAGACAGAGATAAAGATTCCTAAAAAATTTGAGCATGTTGACATAAATGCTCTTTATAAGGCTGATACAGAGGTGAAAGAGCTTATGGCAGTTCTAAAGAGCGTCCACCCTTGGTCATCTCTCCATTATGGGTATGCAGCGGCAGATATGGTAAGAAGGCTCTATCAAGAGTGGATTCCCAAATATTACGGCAGAGAGTGCGAGATACAGATTTTATCTCCAATGACGCGAGGCACGCTTGGAACATTAAATTTAAATAAAATGATTCAGGCATCTGTCAATCCAGCAGCAGAAGGCAAACGAGAGATTAGAGTTGGAGAGAGAATATTCAGGACAGGAGATAGAGTAATACACAGACGCAACAACTACGATCTTGGAGTTTTTAACGGGGATATCGGAATAATAGCTGATATGGATATAACAGAGCTTACCTGTTCAGTCGCTTTCTATCCAGACAGCAGAGTTGTCAATTATCAGCGTGACGATATTCTTGAGCTTGATCTTGCATACGCCGTAACCATACATAAATCGCAGGGCAGCGAGTTTGATGCTGTTATTATTCCAGTTCTATCACAGCATTTTAAGATGCTCTTTAGAAATCTTATCTATACAGGCTTAACAAGGGCAAAACGACTTGCCATATTTGTAGGAACCCGAAAAGCTATGGCAATGGCTGTTAAAAATCAAGATACAACTCTGCGTCAGACAGCTTTAGAAGAGATGTTAAGACTCTAACCTTTTTTAAACAGCCGCTCTATTTTATAAAATTGGTAAGAGTCTCAAGTATTTAAACGTCAAAAAATGATGAGGCTATTTTACGGAAATCTTGTGCCTCTGGTACCATCTTTAAAAACTCCTCTGCCATGCCCTTTTTTGCACTTGCAATCTGATCAAGCAGATTTGTCTGATTTTCATCTTTTGGCTCTATCCGCTCAAGCTCTTTTATGTGGTGGTTAAAAAGCTGCTCAACAGGTTCAGAAGCCTTTTTAGCAACAGCCTGATTCTCTTCTCTTAACTTTTCCAACTCTTTCAGCATCATCTCCATTAATCTGCTTGAAGAGTCTTTAAGCGTATCTTTAAATCCAACCGTATCTTGGTTATCTAAACCACTTTCTAAAACTCCCTGATTACTGTTTTCATTATCTTGATTTAAAAGAGTGGTTAAATCTGCATCTAAACTTTGAGCATCTTTTGAGTCAGCATACGAGCGTTGGGAAGACTCTGATGCAAAGCTGTATGAACTTGAATATGTCAAATCTGCTTCAAAACCCGATATACTCTCATAACCGCTATCCAGCTCAAGAGCCTGAGACATAGCATCGTCCATGTCACCGGTTGACATCTTGTTTATGATCTCATCAAGAGACTTTACCAAACTCTCAATATCATCCATCTCCTGCTCGCTTAAACTTCCTTTGACTGAAAATGTAAATTGAGAGCCAGATGCAAGAGTCATCTCTCTTGAGCTTATAGAGGCTGATGCGTTTCCATTGGCATTGGAGATTCTACCGCTTTTATCGTAGGAAAGAGCTGAAAACTCTGTAAAAGAACCAGCGCTTAAAGTAACGGTATCTCCATCTTTAGTGGTAAGTGAAAGTTCAAGGTTTTTGTTTTGAGATGCCTGCAGAGCCTCCTTTCGTTCAGATAGGCTGCCATACTGTGCCAAATCACCTCTGTTTTGAAATCTTCCAATTGATGTGCCTAACTGTGATATATTGCTCATAATATCCCCCTGTATATGCTTTTTTATGCTGTGCATCATAACTTTTCAGTTCATTCAACATTAATGTTTATATAATCGACACAACTATCGGAAAACATGAGCATTATGAGATTTTTTTACGCAACCTCAAATTGAGCATCTCAACTGATACGGAAAAAGCCATTGAAAAGTAGATATATCCCTTTGGAACATGGATATCAAAGCCTTCAAGAACCAGTGTAAAACCAACCATAATTAAAAATGATAGGGCTAAAATTTTGATTGTAGGGTGATGCTCCACAAATTCACCAATCGGTTTTGCTGCAAACATCATCACTCCAACCGAAACAACAACTGCAATTGCCATGATCGATATGTGCTGTGCAAGCCCGACAGCAGTGATAACCGAATCAAGCGAAAAGACAATATCTAAAATAGCAATCTGAAAAAGGACACCGGAAAGACTTACAGATTTTGGTGTCTCCTTATGATCCCCTACCCCTTCAAGGTTGTTATGGATTTCATGTGTAGCCTTTGCAAGCAGAAAAAGCCCGCCTCCAATCATGATAATATCTCTTCCTGAAACATCTCTGCCAAAAATAGAGAACCAAGGTTCTGTCAATCCAACAACCCAAACAATAGAAAAAAGAAGAATAAGACGAGTCGCCATTGCAAGCCCAAGACCTACAGTTCTGCCAAAGTCTCTCTGCTGTTCAGGCAGACGACCTGCAAGTATTGAGATAAATATAATATTGTCAATCCCCAACACAATCTCAAGTGCGGTAAGTGTTGCAAATGCTATCCAGCCTTCTGGAGTTGCAATCCATTCAAACATGATTTTCTCCTTAATCAACTTACTATAAAAAATGTTTCTGATTATAACGTATTTATTTTTATCAAGAATAATACATGCTTCATATTTTCAAAATGGTTTTGTTAATTGCAAGTTGATTTTACCATCTTACCCCCAATACCAGACAGTTAAGCCCTGAGCCGATTCCCATGAATCCTACAAAATCATCGGGCTGCAAAAAACCGCACTCATCAGCAATTGCAGCAGTCAAAGGAAGCGATACTGTCCCTATATTGCCAAGATACTGATATGTTGAAAAATCAGTTGAAGGATCGATATTTAAAGCCTTCTGCACCATCTGCTGATGAGTAGAACCGACCTGATGACAGATAAACTTATCTGGCTGCTGTTTAACAGCTTGGTTTTTATCCAAAAACAGCGGTTTACTCTTAAAATCCTCATAAGTTGCCTTTGCAAGAGCCAATCCATTTTCAAGAACTGCGTGTGCATCTGTTCTCATCAACACTTTAGAAGTTGTGGGCATTCCAGAGTCCTTAAATCTCCATCTGCAAAGGTTGTTAAATTGGCTTGCCTGTCTTACAACTCCGCCGAGAAGGGAATGTCGTCTCACTTGCTTATTTCCAACGGTTCCATCACTCATAAGCACGCCTACTGCACCAGAACCGCCTGTCATTGTTGCAATTGTCTGTTTGTAGAAATCTACGCTCTTTGCCTGATTAATCTCATCTATTGTTGAATCTACAATCTGGCGGGCAGTTTCACACGACACAACAAGAGCCGCTCGTATCTGCCCAAGCTCTATTGCGTTGGCAGCATGAACCATACCAGTAACAACTCCAAGACAGGCGTTTGATACATCATAAACATGAGCGTTTGGACTCACATTAAGAGCGTCAGCCACAGCACAGGCAGTAGCAGGCTCAAAGCCATCACGACCAACACCGCAGAAAACCACGCAGTCAATTAGATCAGGGCTTATGCCTGCTGCATCTATCGCTTTTTGTCCAGCCTTTGCAGCACCTTGGGCAAGAGTATGATCTATATCCCAGTAACGCCTCTCTATTATGCCTGTTAAAGCTGTAAGCTGCCCCTTTTTAAATCCAACTGCATCGTAAAACGGCTTTAGTCTATCTTCAATCTGTTCTGTTGTAACAACGCGTGGTGCAAGCTCATAACCTATTGCGTCTATAAAAACTTTTGAATATTTCATGCTTATAAATTGCTCCAGTAAAAAGCCTATCTTTTGGGCTAAAATTAATTAAATCAATAACTGATTATAAATATATTGTTAAGGAGTTGGTCTGTTTTTAACCTAAAATCTCCTCGTCATCTCCATAGTTAAACTCAACTTTGCTCTGTATTAAAATCTCATCTAAAATATTTTTAAGACAACCATGCGTTACACACACATTGAATCTCTCATTTAGTGATGGAATATTTATTATCTCCTCAATGCAGCCCATATACTTGTCAACTATGCTTTTAATTGAATAAGTCTTGCTGGCATTATCTCTAATTTTACTTTTAAGGTCTTCAATTTTTTCATCTGATTTTATCACAAATGTTATTGGATACTTTTGAATCTTATCAATATCAAGAAAATACTTTTTAAAGTCTAAGGTCTCAGTTACCTGAAAAAATCTTCCAAGCGGCTTCATCACAAAATCAATGCCGCCGTCATTTGCGTTTGTTCTTCCTGTTTTGTATAATTTTAAATTCTCAGTATTAAGTTTGTCCATTTCAAAACCCCAAATAATTACCTGATCTTGGTAATAATATTTAAGAATGGCGTAACTCACAATTTCAAAAAGCCGAGCATCAACACTTGGTGATAGTAAGCTGACGATAAACTTCGCGGCTTTTTTAGAATCTGTTTTTTTAACTACTTGCAATTCTTCACAATATTCAACAAAACGTTGAAAAGACTCTTGTTTTACTTTGATATATTCATCAATTATTTCAATAATAACTTTTGAAATATTAATATCTTTTCTGTCGATTTTAACTTTTAATAAATTTTCATTTATCCAGTATCGATTAGTTTCAAGATTACGAATAATCGGTATAAATTCTGAATTAGGAAAATATTTTTGAAATTCTGAATTCACTCTATTGTTTAAAGCGTGGTTTTGCAGCTTACTTCCAAATGGTAATTCTCTTTGTCTTGATAAAAGTTTGTTAAATAATGCTCCTTCATATTGGGAATATTTGTTATTTTTATCATAACCATTGAGAATATAATCTTCAATTAATACATAGATGGCATAAATATTAGCAAAACTTGAGCGGGATTTTGACCCCCTATTTGCTGAACGAGTTTTCATATTTATGTATTGTATGAGCTGGCTCTTTTCAAAAATATCATCTGCATGTTTACCAATGTGTCTTTGTAAAATATTTTTTATACTATATGTAAATATATTATCCATATCACTCAAATAGCTGTAAATTTTTAACGGTTACCAACCTTTCAGTCTCAAATGTCCTTATGGGTCTTTTTAACTTCTCTCCATTAAATTCTTTTGCCAATTGCAATCTACGTAATCCTATCTTGACATACTCCTCCTGAATTTCAATGCCGATAGATTTCCTATTTAGTTTTTTTGCTACAAAATTCGTTGTAAATGTCCCTGCAAATGGATCAAGAACCAAATCCCCAACATTTGAACTTGCACTAATAACTCTCTCAAGCAGAGCAACAGGTTTTTGTGTTGGATGATTTTCATATTCTTCCATTCGATAACGCACTCTTGGAAATTCCCAGACATTGCCGGGCACTTTTTTAGAATTATATACAGTCGGAGTTGATTTCCTATAATCTATAAGTTTCCTTTTTGCTCCAGTTTTTGCTTCTACCAATATATCATCTGTATTAAATATATAATTATTCTTATTCATTACGCCAAATAGAATAGGTTCATACATTGAACCAAAATATTTTTTTGCCTGAACTCCAGAACTATCATAATACCAAATAATTCTTGAAAGGATATTAAGTCGTTTACGCAGATAAATATCAAAAAATGGCATAAATTGAGTTGCTGTCATCACATATAAACTGCCGTCAGGCTTTAATTTTTGAATAGCCAAATCAAGCCAGCTATAACACCATGTTAAATAGCTCTCTTCAGAATCCCATTTATCTTTTTTTCCATTAAAATTTTTTCCAATATTGTATGGAGGGTCAGCAAAAATTAAATTTACAGAACTATTTGGAACTTCACCAAGTGCAGCCAAAACATCTCCGTGAATTATTTTATGACTGCTGTTACCTAATATTTTCATTATTTTTCATACTCCTAAACACAATCATCAACCTTAAAATATCATTCGATTATAGCATTTTCAGATCTAATCAAAACTGTAGAGACGCACGGCCGTGCGTCTCTACCCAATAAAAACGTAAAAAGGCTGCCCTCAAATAATTGACTGAATATATTAAAGTTTGAGACGTCCACTCCAAAATAGTTCAATTTCACTTCGGGACAACCCGACAATTCTCATTCCCATATTTTTGTAAAGCACAATCCTGTGATCATCAGAAAACATGTGTGCATCTGCGATAACGTAAGGCTCGTAATTATCTTGACCTGCTCGATTATCCTGACCCGCCCGATTTTTAGTTCGAGTAATGTTCTGTTTAATAGAATTAGATTCGATATGTTTATATCCAATCTCTTTAATTTCAATCTCATATCGTGCCTTTTGGGTCTGTGTGGTTACAGGACCTCTGCACTTTAAGTCGCTCTCAACACCTTGAATTATATCATAAAAAGGCTCGTCTCGTGTTGATATCCACCCTATTCTCTGGGTAAAAATACGTAAGGCATGGGCACAGCACTCATACATCAAAGTTCCGGGCATGACCATATCATCAACAAAATGGCAGACTAAAAACCAATCATCAGGATAGATGTCAGCCTCTGCACTGATAAAGCCCAGTCCAAACCTTCCGCCAATCGGATTAAACTCAAGAACCCTGTCAATCAGGTGCATTCTGCTGTTATCGTTTATTTTTCCGTTCTGATATATTCTGCTGCCAGGAAGACGTAAATTCTTTCCAAGCAAAATTCCTTCAAAATCTTTGCCAAAACATGCCCCAAGCTCTCCGTGTCTTAAACTCTCCACTTGAGAGTCTGAATAGCTCTCTTTATGAAGTGCTGCTAATGGAGAAAATGCGGTCTCTTCTGTCTGCTCGATATAATATTTTATTTTATCTCTATTCTCTTTTGTAATAATTTCAGTATCTTCTTTTTTTAAGATAATTCCGCCTGAATTTTTAACCTCATCAAGAGTAAAAAAACCAGCACAGCCGTCACGCATAGAGATAAGAAGCTCAGGAGTGTTATCAGCATTACTAAAATTATCAAGAAAACCGCTCTTTTTAGATTTAATAAATCCCTTATAGTGAAAAAAGAAAAGATATATCTCACCCTGCTTTAAGAATCTATCAATCTCAATATGATACTCTATTGTCTCCCCTGGTTCAGGCAGAGTTCTATGAAAGGTTACCTTAGCATCAAGAAGACGATAACGCCGAGTGCCTTTAACAACATGATCAATTCCCAACCAAGAACACAAAAAGAGATCAGCCTGTCCAGCTTCGATTGATATTGAGACTGGAGCTTTTCCGCCGTCCAAATACCAAGCACCCTCTTTTACGTCATGCTGAGTTATAATTTTTCCCGATTTTAAAGAGAGTATCTCGCCTTGAATATCCATGATTCTATCAACAAGCATAAGCGGCTCGTCTGGCAGGCGGACTCTTACAGGATAGGCATCAATAACATTAAAAGCCTCTCCAAGCACTTTGCCGGCAGAACCAACGGCAAACTCCATGCACATATCTCTATCAAGAAGAGGCTTTGCTGCTTCTTCCAAATTCTCTTCTGGTAGGGGTGCAGCGTGCTGCACCCTCTGTTTGATAGGGTCATAATTACTTGGAATATTTACAATATTTGATGCAATGTTGGTTAAACAGGCAAACTGCTTTTCTAACTCAATCATTGTATTTTGAGAAAATTCTAAAAATTTTGTGTGGGCATCTGCCGTAATTTGGGCAGATTGGGCAGCATCATTAAAAATATTAGGAATATCAGATATATCCTCTGATCTTTGTTCTTTCAAAATAGAGTAATCATCTTCTGAATGACTCAAATGGAAATTAATATCAGATATGAACTGATTTGATTCTTCCTGTAAATTTGAAACAGATTTATTTAAGATAAATTCAGTAGGTTCTGATTCAGTCAAATAAGATTTAAACTCTATGCTCTTTAGAGCTTCCGCATAATCAGCAAGAGTATTAAATGCTCTGATAAGGCTTATCTCCTCATCTTCATCTTTTGAGCTTGAAGATAATGAAACAGCAAGATGCTCTTTATCTCCAAGTATTTTTCCTACTGCACGGGTGCAAGATGCGCCAGGTCCCATCTCTATAAAGACTCTTACTCCGTCATTCCATGCGTTATTTATAAGCTCTGTGTAATCAAATCCATAAAGTGCCTGATTTAGGATAGAGTCAGCAGTTGCCTCTGTTTCTGGAGTATATTTTCTGCCTGAAAAACAGCTGTAAAAATCAATATCTTCAGGCGGATTACACTCAAATCTGTGCAAATCTCTATACTCATCTTCATACTCTTTTGCAACCGAGCAGTGAACTGTTACCACACCGTCAAGATACATTGCTCCGCAGCCTGTCTCTTTGATGAACTCCTCAATTTGCTCAGATATTCCGCCGATTACGCACTCGTCAGGAGCATTGACAATCAGAAGATATAGTTTGTCGTATTTTCCTGATTCATAAGCTGCACCTGATTTGATAACACTCTCTACAAAATCTCTGCTTCTATTTACCGCAGCTACTCGCCAATCTGGTTTTTCATCATCTTGAAGTTTCCACGCTTTTCTTGCTGCAATGCACTCTCCAGCAAGTTTTTTAGTAAAAAGATCAGATGCTTCCATTCTTCTTAACATATCTTCAGGATCGTTCCAGACACGTAAAGAGAACAATCCAGCAGTTTCGCCTAAGCTGTGACCAATGCAGGCATCAGGTTTTAATCCAAACTTTTCAGCAGCACGGGTCATCAGAACGCCAAAAGAGACCTGACCAAAGATCATGTTGTGCGAATGGCTGTTGATATCTTTTGCAGCCGCATCTTGCCAGCCATCTTCCCAAAAGAGCCTTTTAGGATAGTAGATATTTGGCAGCATTCGTTTACTTAAAGATGCTCCAGATTCGTCCATATCACGCAAAATATCTGCAAACATCACACCGATTTTACGACCCATTCCAACAAAATGGTTGCCTGAACCGGGATATAAAAATGCAATTTTGCCAGCTTTTTTAAGATGTTTTATTTTATCGGCAATTTGAGATTGAAACTCTGTCAAATATTTAGATTCTGATTTTATAAAATAGTCGTATTTTGACTTTGACAAATAATCATATTTTTTCTTTGCTGAATAATCATATTTTGAATTTGCTAAACAATAAGACTTTAAATTTGCTAAATAGTCAGACTGTTTGTTTGAAGAGCAATCAGATGGAATCTTAAACTCTTCTGAAATTTTAAGCTCTTCAAGCACAACATGAGAAGCAGTTCCTTCAATAGAAGAAATTGAAGCTGCAACTGCTATCCGTCTATTTTGTGAACTCTCCTTAATCCAGAACGCTGGAAATTTTGGAAAATAAAACGGTGTCTTACTCAAATCAACCGTGCTGAAATCTGCTGTTGGAGATTCAAATTTTGCTATCGGAGGAATAATTTGATGATAGATTGCAAGGGCAGATTGAATAATTGAGATTAAACCAGAAACAGCGTGGGTATCTCCAATAATTGAAGAGGTTGAGCCGATTGCACATGAGAGGGGTTGGGCTTCCGTAGTTTTCAGAGAAGCTCTATCCAATTGATTTAACTCATCTATTTTATTTAAAGACAACTCAGTAAGAAGGGTTGATTCAATATTATCTTCCAAAGGATCACCGCTTCCGTGTGCCTGATAAAGTCCAATATCAGCGATTGAAACGCCTGCATAATCAAGGGCGTTTGAAAGAGAGTTAGAGTAACATTGCTCCATGCTATTACTATCTGATGCTGCGGCTGTTCCTTTAATAACAGCATAAATTTTATCACCATCTTTTTGTGCCTGCTCAAGAGTTTTCAGCACTATTGCAGCCGCCCCTTCTGATGGGAAAACTCCTTTTGTTATGCTGTCAAACGGTGCAGACTCTTCATAAGATGGTGCGTAATCTCTCAACGTTCTATTTAAAGTGTCCTGCCTTATGTCTCCAGCCATATCAACAGAGCCACAAACAAAGATTTTTGTCTCGCCTCTTCGTAAAGATTCAACGCCAATCTCAAGAGCCTTTATTCCAGATAATGCACCAGCAGAGAGGGTAAAACATGGTCCGCCAAGTTTAAACTCTCTTGCAACTCTGCTTGCAACAATGCCTCCAAGTGCCCCAAGCGTTCTTTCTGATGTAAGAGGAGGATAGTTATTGTCTAATTTTTCGTTTATATTCTTTGAGTTGCAGATTTTACTCTCTAACTTATCATTTTTGCTGTCTGACTTGTCATAGCTGCTGCCTTGATTTTTAGACTCTTCTTCTTTAATTCGCCATCTTATGTGAAAATTGGTTGCACCATAATCAAACTCAATTCCAATAGCTGCACCAAAATCTGTGCGAAGCTCTCCATTTTCAGGACGCGGAGATATTCCAGCGTCTTTTATTGCACCCATTGCAGCTTTAAGCATAACCAAATGCTGAGGCAGAAGATCATCTATCTGGTTTGGAGGAATGTGAAACTCTCCCGGATATGTTGTCAGATTATTTATCCATAAACCATTTGATTTATTACAAATATTATCTTTATATGAGCCGTTTTTACAAAGCCCGTTTTCATCACAACTTATTTCAGAGGAGACTATATCGCCTCTAAAGATAACATCTTTAAAAGATTGAAGATTCATTGCAGCAGGAGTGATAACCTCCATTCCAACAATTGCTATGTCTCTTATAGTATTTTGGCTCGGATCAATATCTTCTGACTCTTTTGATTTAGAAAAATAGATTGAAAAATTATCTTTGCAAAACTCCTCAACAAGAATATGTGCATTTATTCCGCCAAAACCAAAAGCACTAACTCCTGCCCGCCTTGCTGAATATTTATTTTTATCTTTATCTTGCGTCAGAGGCATCGGCTTCCAATCGTCTGGTTCAGTCTGCACATAAAATCCAGTTGTATGAAGCGGACTGTTTGGAGTTGGTTCGGAAAAATTGAGAGAAGGCGGCAGGAATTTTTCATTGATTGCAACTAAGGTCTTGATAAATCCAGCAATACCAGCAGCAGTTAAAAGATGACCTGTCATGGATTTTACAGAACCAATAGCACAGCCTTGTTTAAACTTTTTTGAACCAAGATTTTTATACGCTGCAAGATTTTTATCATCTGCATGGTGCTGGGAAAGTCCTGAATCTTGAGACAACAGACCTGCATTCTGCCAGACAGATACCATTGATTTAAGCTCTATGTTGTCCCCAACTGGTGTTGCAGAGCCGTGGCACTCAATATATTGCACATCACAAGGAAGCCAGCCCGCACTCGCATAAGCTGACTGCATTGCACGAATTTGACCTTCTGAAGCTGGAGCAACAAGATTTCCTTCAATGTCGTTTGACCAGCCTGCACCGCAGATCACGCCGAAAATATGATCACCGCATGAAACTGCATCTTCAAGACGCTTCAACACCACAACACCCGCACCTTCGCCAACAACAAGACCATCTGCATTCTTATCAAACGGCGAACATCTGCCAGACGGAGATAATGCCCTGAGCTGTGTAAAGCCGATTTGAGTATAAAGAGAGTCAGCACAAGAGACTCCGCCTGCGACCATCATATCAACCCTGCCTGAATGCAACTGTTCACAGGCAATTTTTATGGCATAAAGAGAAGATGCACATGCAGCATCAAGCGTAAAACTTCCACCGCCAAGACCCATTGCCTGAGCAAGAAGGGCAGCAGGAAAAGAGACCATTTTAGCAGCAAGAGCATCAGTGTTGGTTATGTCAGCAATATTGCCGATAAAATTCTTATTAGAAATAAAATTCTTATCAGAATGAGAGATTGCTCTATTTCGTGTATAGCCTCTTTTACCTTGCATCATTATCTGCCATGCAAGCTCTGATGATCTTGAAGTTGGCAGAGCAATTGCAGCCAACACAATGCCTGTTCTGTTTCTAATCTCTTGACTCGTCCAACATTGAGCAAGAGCCTCTCTGCCTGAATCAAGAACCATCTTGTGAAGAAGGTCAAGCTCAAGCAGCACAGATTTGTCAACCAAGAATCCTTCAGGGTCAAACTCAAATCCTGCGACAAGACCTGCCCTTTTAGAACAGGCTGAATCTGGTCTGTAATCTGATGAAATTACATTTTCAGGGTTTACAATCCAGCGATCATCAGGAATATCAATAATTGACTCTCTTTTTTCCATGATGTTTTGTTTAAATTGTTCAAGATTCATTGCGCCCGGAAATATACCAGACATTCCAACAACAGCGATTTTGTGCATAACGGCTCTTTTATTCATAGTAAAGTTTTCTTGTAATTGCAGTATGACAAGGGGAGGTTTGAGGAAGGGTGGAAAAAACTAAATTAAAGCCAAAATTGAGCGAAACTAATTTTTATAAACTTTTTACTTTTTTCCACAAAACATATCCTAAATTAAATTTATCAACAAGAACAGATGCACACGCAAGAAGCCTTGCAGATTCAGTTGAAGATAAGAGTGTAAATGATCGGCGGGCATGAAAAAACATATCATGGAAACGGTTATGTTCAAATGCTGAAACTGCCCGATTATAGTGATAGATTGCATCTGATTTTATATCAATAATATTGCCAAGGTCAGTTTTGCAGCTTGTGCAAATCCTTGAATCTGCTTCTAACTGTTCATTGCATACGGGGCAAATTGGTCTATTCATAAAAAACCTTTAATCGTTTGTCATATTAAAATAGTTTACCGTAGAGACATACGGCTGTGAGTCTTGTATGTTTTTTTGCTGTGTGCCTCAACAACTGTGCGTCTCTACGGCTCTGCATTTATACAATCTGTGGTCTTCTGTATATCAAATCAATCTATTTATTATGATGAAGGAGTCGGAGCTTGAGCAACAACAACCTTTGCAAATCTTAAAAGCTCTCCGCCTCTAACAAAACCACCAGATACTGTTTCCACTACTGTTCCGTTCTCTATACCCGGAATAATTCTTGTTTCCACAACCTTCATGGTCTCAGAATTAAAAGGCATATTATCAGTTTGGACTGGTTCAATATCCATTGCTGAAAGCGACTTATCAAAACGGCTGATTGCCATCTCATAACCTTCACAGATTGTATAGATATCTTTAGGCGGACGGCGGAAAAAACCTTTTCTCTGCGACATCTCTACGCTTTTTTTATAGCCGTCTATTAAGGAATCTCTTACATCAAAAAATGAGAATGCAGCCTTTTTTTCACTTTGCATTCTGATATTTTGTTCAAGCTGTGCTATCTGATTAGTTTTTTCTTTAAACAGAGTATAAATTTGACCATACTCATCAGTAACGCCTTTTACGCTGTTAAGTGCTGCTACTGTTCTATTCTGATCTTTGTTGTAAAGTTTAATCTCCTGTCTGAGTGCTGTAAATTCAGACAGCATTGTATAAATATCACAAGCATCAGGAGTTGCTGTCATGGCTGGAGGCTGTTCAGAAGGCATTTCAGATAACCACAATTGGAAATCTTCAAGAGCCTTTGTTTTCCAAACTGACTCAGTTACAGGTTCAGCGTTTGATGGTTCAATTTCCGACTCATCAGTTGGTAATTTTTTAAAGAATAATTTGCTTTTTATAAAACGTACTAATGCTGCACACCCATTTTTTATAGGTATAAAAACCCTTTGCTTTAAGAAAACATAGATACTGATAGCAAGGTTTTTAAGGAAAATAAAAACTTTTTTAATAGATATCCAAATGGTGTCCAAAAAATCATTTGATTTTAAATTCATATCCCTTCACCTTTTTTTACTGTTAATATTACTATTCATCTAAAAACTTTCTATTTTTAAATGAAAAAACATATTTTGAAACTTATCCTTTTTTTTAGTAAAGATTTCAAGTTTTTTAGTAAAGAGTACACAGATACTTACATTTTTTCCCTGACCGCTCTTCACATTAAGCATGAATTAGTTTAAAGTTATACATAATAGTTATCATAAGTGGTTCACCATTTCCACAATGGATATGATTGTTATTAACAAAAACAGTATCCTTAAAAACAGTACTTCATAGAGGTTATCTAATTTGAATAGACACTATCAGTTGTTAAAACCATATGTTATTGAATGCCGATTTCAGATTATTGCAGGTTTTTTATCTCTTCTTGTTGTTGATCTTCTTCAGCTTTTTATTCCTCGAATCACAAAATGGGCAATTGACAGCATAACTTTAACAAAAGCCTTAGATTCAGAACTGTTTAGATACGCATTTTATATTGTTGCCTCTGCTCTATTGATAGGTTTTTTCCGTTTCTGGTGGAGATATCTGATAATGGGTTCAGCAAGACGTGCAGAGGAAGGAATAAGAGAGCACCTGTTCAACCATATTCAGACACTGCCAGCCTCTTTTTTTGATAAGCATAGTGCCGGAGATATAATGGCACATGCAACAAACGATATCACAAATATCCGTATGGCTCTGAGCATGGGGCTTGTAGGCTTAACCGATACTATTGTTCTTGGCTGTGCTGCAATTATTTTTATGATTTATATCAATTTAGAGCTGACTATCTTGGCGCTTCTGCCCATGCCGTTTATTGCTCTATTTACAAAGATATTTAGTAAAAAATTGTTTCAGGCTTATCTTGATGTTCAGGCTGGATTTTCTGATCTTATGGAATCTACAAGAGAGCGTTTTGCAGGAATAAGAATTATAAAGGCATTCAACCGTGAAGAGCTTGAATTGGTATCAATAAAGAGAGATTCCGAGCTTTATGTCAAAAAAAATATGGATTTGGTAAGACTTAGGGGGATTATATTTCCGTTGGTAATTTTTCTAACTCAGATAAGCCTTTCTATAATTCTTGGAGTTGGAGGCAGAAAGGTTATTCTAAGCCAGATATCGCCGGGTGATTTTGTGGCATTTATCAGCTATTTAGGACTGCTAACATGGCCTGTGATGGCTGTGGGCTGGGTTACAAATCTGATTCAGCGGGGGGCTGCATCAGTTGATCGAATTAATACTATTTTGGATATTGAAGGAGATAAAGATATTGAGATTTTAGAGCATACTCAAGACAGCTCGCTCTCTTCTAACGATTCAGATAACAACCCCCATTTTATTAATAATAATCGAATCAAAGGCTCTATTGAATTTGATAATGTCTCATTTTCATATCCTATAAACAGCTCTGCCGCTTTGGCTGATAAAAATTCTGAAGTTATAGATATAATCCTTAAAAATAGTAGAAATAATGCAGGCAAAATTCTTGATAATGTAAGTTTTAAATTAGGCAAGGGTCAGATGCTCGGCATTGCAGGACCGCCTGGAAGCGGCAAAAGCACGTTGGCAGCTCTAATTCCAAGAATATATGATGCAGATTACCCGGCAAAGAGCGTCACATCAAACGGCCCAAAAGATGAGTCAATCAGACAAACCAACAAGAATAAACAAGAGAGTAGAGGGATAAAAATTGACGGCATTGATATCTCAACCATTCCTATCCAAACGCTTAGAAGAGCAATAGCGTTTATGCCGCAAGAGCCTTTTCTATTTTCAGGCACTATAAAAAGCAACCTTCTTTTCGGCAACCCTGATGCTGATCAAAAGCAGATTGAACAGGCTCTTGAGATGGCACAACTAACTGATACTATTGCCTCTTTTCCTAAAGGAATTGATACTATAATCGGAGAAAAAGGGGTAATGCTCTCAGGCGGTCAAAAACAGCGTATCGCACTTGCCCGGGCATTCCTAAAATCATCACCAATTATCGTTCTTGATGATCCTGTAAGTCAGGTTGATATGGAGACAGCATCAAACATAATAAAAATAGTTGAATCTTTTGCTGGCAGACGGACAATTATAGTTGTCTCTCATAGGTTCTCGATATTTAAAAAAGCAGATAATATTATTGTGCTTGATAAAGGCAGGATCATTGAGCAGGGAACTCATACAGAGCTGATTGAAAAAAATGGATATTACACAAGAGCATGGCAGATGCAGGAGAGCGAGGACGATTTGAAGGAATTTAATAGAGCAAATACCATTACACCTATATCAGAGCCAGAGGTCATTATATGAAAGGCGGTCTTAGCGGATATCAAGAACAGGAAGAGGAGCTTAAAAAACAGAGAGATATTAAGCTGTTAAAACGCTTTATCCCTCTTATCAAACAGAACCGGAAAGTTATTGGAATATCAATTGCTCTTATGGTGATGCTCTCTTTAGCAGAGCTTACAATTCCATTTATAACAAAAACTGCTGTTGACGAGTATATTCTTCCCGGAATGGCAGCAGATTTAGCTCAGGCAGACAGAGAACAGTATCTGTTTTATTCTGCTGTATCTGGAGTAGTTCTTTTTATACTTTCAATCTTTTTGTTTATCCTAAATTTTTTTCAAACCCTTGTTATGGAATATGCCGGTCAACGCATGATGCACGATTTACGCATGCAGATATTTGACCGTATCCAGAATCTTCCAGTATCATACTTTTCTAAAAATACAGTCGGCAGGTTATCTACGAGGGTAACTAATGATGTGCAGAATATGCAGGAGATGTTCACATCTATTATGACTTTTGTAATAAAAGATGCTTTTTTGCTGGTCTCAATTTTGATAATCTTGATGTTGATGGATTTTTACCTCTCCTTGATAATGTTCTTTATTATTCCTGTTGTTATTATCTCTACATGGCTTTTTTCTGAAAAATCACGCAAGATATACAGAATACTCAGAGCAAATACCGCAGAGATCAACTCTATGTTTTCAGAGTGCATCGGCGGGATAAAGGTGATCCAGATTTTTACCCAGCAGAAAAAAGTTGCAGCAGATTTTAAGGTTCTTAACCATCAGAACTATGTCGCAGGTATAGAGCAGATGAAGGTATTTGGAATTTTTATGCCTATTGTTGATCTGTTAAGTTCAATAGCGTTAGCTGCTGTTATCTTTTATGGAGGAGGAAGGGTAGTATCTGATACTTTAACTCTTGGAACGCTTGTGGCGTTTATATCATACACAAAGACCTTTTTCCGACCAGTTAGAGATTTGTCAGAAAAACACAATATTCTCCAGAATGCACTTGCATCAGGAGAGAGGATTGTCCAGATTTTAGATACTGATAAGGAGCAGGAGGGTGGTAAAGAGAGTCTTGAAACAATCGAGAGTATTGAATTTAAAAAAGTCTCTTTTAAGTATGAATCAGGTGCAGATAGTGATGTTATACAAAATGTCTCATTTCGGGTAAATAAAGGGGAGTCGCTCGCTATACTTGGTCCTACAGGGTCAGGCAAGACCTCATTGATGAATCTGATTGTGAGATTTTATCAGCATGGCAGCGGTCAGATTTTTATAAATAAAAAGCCTATTGAGAGCTACTCAACCCACTCTATACGGTCAAAAGTAGCCATTGTAACGCAAGACCCATATCTCTTTTCAGGCACAATAAGAGAGAACATAACTCCGCCTGATATTCTACTTACAGAGCACAAACTTAATGAAATCTTGGAGCTTTCATACTTAAACTCAGTGGTGGATCATCTGCAAAATGGACTTGATACTCTCATATCTCAAGGAGGGAGTTCTCTGTCAAGCGGCGAGCGGCAGCTCATATCAATTGCAAGAGCTTTTGCCCACCAGCCTGATCTGATCATATTTGATGAAGCAACATCTTATGTTGATACTGAATCAGAAGAGAAGATAAGAGTTGCAACTGCAAAACTTCGTGAAAACCGGACATCTATAACTATTGCCCACCGTTTAAGAACTGCTATGACAGCAGATAATATAATAGTTCTTAAAGATGGCAGAATTATTGAGTCCGGCAATCACGACACGCTTATAAATCTTAAGGGATTTTACTTTAAACTGCACACAGTCAAATAGCTTGATTTATTTGATTTTCTATCCGTACAATATCCTCTTGAAGATCAACCTCTGGTGAGTCATGCTCGGTTATTACCACACGGATTCTATAACCGTACTCAAGCACCCTTAACTGCTCAAGTTTCTCAACTCTCTCAGCGTATCCCTCATCAAGAGCCGCGACTTTATCAAGAAAAGATTTTCGGTACGCATAAAATCCAAGATGCTTGTAATAGACAATATTAGAGTTCATACCATCGCGTGGAAACGGAACCTGTGCTCTTGAAAAATAGAGAGCATATCCATCTCTATCCATAACAACCTTAACATCTTTGGGGTCTGTTATCTCGCGAGGATTCGTTATTTTACAGGCAAGCGTTGACATCTCAAGTGTTGAATCTTCTGCAAATGGTGCAACCATCTGATTAATGCAAACGGGATTAAACACAGGTTGATCTCCTTGGATATTTACCACAATATGATCAGAACCGAGTTTGAGCATGTTGGCAGCCTGTGCAACCCTGTCTGTACCTGACCTAAGTTCAGAGTCAGTAAGCACTGCCTTTCCGCCAAACTGTTCAACTGCGTTAAATATCCTCAGATCATCAGTTGCCACAAGGACATTATCAATGTTTTCTGCCTTTAGAGCCTGCTCATAGACTCTCTGTATCATAGATTTTCCTGCTACAGAGGCAAGAGGTTTTCCCTCAAATCTCTTTGAGCCATATCTTGATGGTATGATTGCTGTTATTTCCGGCATTTTTGTATTCATCAGTATGTTGCTGCTCTCCATATAAATTGTCTTTGCTACATCTTTTTAAAAAGAGACTTCATCTTTGTCTTGGTCATGGTCTTTTTCCAATCTTTTCCAAGGCAGTTCTCCCAAAGAGGGTCAAGACCCATAGAGACGGTTATCATCTTGTCCATACTCTCTTTGTCAAGCCCTTTGGTAACATTACGGGGCAGATCAATATTATGTATTCGCATCATCTCTCTAAACTCCTTTACCCCGTCAGGATATATCTCTTCAAGTGCATCAAAGGCAATGCAGCACCCAATGCCGTGATGAGTGCCAAGCACATAGGATAAACCATATGAGAGTGCGTGGCATGCTCCAACTTGAGAGTATGCAATGCTCATTCCTCCAAAAAATGAAGCCATCATAAGCTGATCATCTGCCCTGTCACGGCTCTCTTGTGTAGAGTTGTCATTATTAAGAAAAACTTCACGGCATAGAGTGAGTGCTTTTTCGCCATACGCACGGCTAAATTCATTTATATATGTACCTTGAAGCGATTCAATACAGTGTATATAGCAATCCATGCCTGTGTAAAAACGCTGTGTGCGAGGAGCGTCCCTGATAAGTTCAGGATCAAGAACCACCTGATCATAGACAGTATAGTCAGAGTTTATTCCAAGTTTTTTCTCAGGACCTGTAAGTACAGTAGTTCTTGACACTTCAGCACCAGTTCCAGAGAGTGTAGGCACTGCAATATGATAAACAGCAGGGTTCTTTATAAGGTCCCAGCCCTGATAGTCGTGTGAAAAACCAGAGTTGGTAAGCATAAGAGCGATTGCTTTGGCAATATCCATAGTGCTGCCGCCGCCAATTCCAATAATTGCTGACGGCAGAGTTCTTGCAAAGTTGTGAACCTTAAGTGTAAGAGCATCAATATATGCAGTTTTCGGCTCATCTTTTACATTTACCCAAAGAAGCATATCTTTTCCATGAAACGGAATCCGTCTTTCAAGCACTGATCCCTGAAAAACATCATCAACCACAAACACAACCCATGATTTACTATTTTGACGCCTCTTTTTTATAATATCATCAAGCTGGGAAAAAGAGCCTCTTCCAAAAACTACATTAGATATCATCTTAAAATTCTTAAACATAATTTGTCCTGTTTCCTTAAATTAAAATAGATGTTTTATTAAAAATTTATACTAAACAAATGCGTCTGTTATTGCGTCTGTTATTTTTTTGATCCGCTCTTGTATATCAGTATCTGTCCAAGAGAGTTTAATCTGCATAGATATGGTACGCTTCATTATAGCATCAGACTGTTCAAGCCTGATGCTGCTGTAATTGTAATTATTTGGATTTAAAACCTGAATCGGCAGTTTGGCTGCGGTTTTCATCTCTTTAAGGTGATGCCAGTGACGCATATAGTGCCAGTTATTGTCATACCAGTAAAAACAGCCGTCAACGCCGTTTGCTGCAAGTTTTTGTCTAAGAGCTTGAGCACGCCTCTCGTCTGGAAGAAAAAAAGAGAGAAATGTCGCTGAATCCCCTTCTGGATCAGGAATATCCCTAAATGAAATCTGCTCAACTGATGAGTTATCTTTTTTGCATAATCTGCTGTTCAGGTTAGATAGTGCATCTTTAATAAGTCGTTTATTCCTTCTTTGAACTTCAAGTATGCGATCAAGTTTTTTCAACTGTGCAACGCCAACAGCAGCATTAAGTTCGCTGATTCTATAATTTGTACCAATAATCGGGTGATCATCAGCACCGCGATCAGCGCCTCCAAGATGGTCATGTCCATGATCTGCATACTGATCTGCCCTTTCGTATAGACGAGCAGAATCTGTTATAACACCACCGCCTTCACCGCAGGTAATGGTTTTAACAGCATCAAACGAAAAGCAGCCCATATCTCCAAATGTTCCAAGAGATTTGCCTTTAAATGTTGCACCCATTGACTGGCAGGCATCTTCAATCAATATAAGATTGTGGGCATCACAAAACTCCTTAATCTTATCAATACGAGCCATTGCACCGCACATATGAACAGGAATGACAGCCTTTGTCTTTTCAGTCAGCACATCTTGAAGTTTAGATGGATCAAGGCAGAGAGTCTGATCAATTTCAGAAAATATAGGTGTTGCACCTGCTTGCAGTACAGACTCAAAAGTAGCAACAAAGGTAAATGGAGGCAGAATCACCTCATCTCCAGCACCTATTCCGCAAGATGCAAGTGCAATAGAGAGTGCGGCAGTGCCGCTTGAGCAGAGATGAGAGTAAGCAGCACCTGTGCGTCTGCATAGATTCTGCTCAAAAGTTTTAGCTTTCCAGTGCCCATTGCGGGCATTATCAAATCCATATCTAAACAGCACTCCTGTTTCAAGAACATCTGAAACTTCTCTTCTCTCTTCTTCTCCAAATATCTCAAACCCCGGCATTAAAAGTCTCCTAACATATTGTTTTTTATAAGTGTAATCAAAACATACTCTATTGATCAAAATATTTGCCAAATAGTATCTTTTTTATAATCTAATTTTTATACTATAAAAAATTTTACATAAACATATTAGAAGGGATATATAATCATAAAATTAACCATATTCAAGTTTTTTGTCCTTATGGCTCACTTTGAACCGACTTTTTTGTATAGGTTGAAACATGAAATATCTTATAATCGCAAATGGTACATCTATTGATGATGATAGGCTTTTAAAATTTGTTAAAGAGGCAGATGTTGTGGTTTGTGCTGATGGAGGGGCAAGATATTTGAAAAGAATAGGCATTGCTCCTAATATTTTAATAGGAGATATGGATTCAATTGAAGATAATGAAAATCTCTATTTTACTGATATTACAACTACTATAAGTAGTGAATCTAAATCTTTAGAGCAGAATAAGACGATTGTAATAAAATATCCTCGGCAAAAAGATGCCAGCGACACTGAATTAGCAGTTTTATGGGCAATCGATCAAGGTGCTGAATATATAACTTTAACTGGTGTCACAGGCACGCGCATGGATCACACGTTGAGCAATATCTTTTTGTTAAAAAAAATTAGAGAAAGAGGGGTAAGGTGCAAAATTGTAGATAACCACAATGAAATATTTTTGCTCTCAAATGACTTAACAGAAAACCACCCGGCAGATAAGGGAGGTTCGTCAGATTGTTCTATATCTACAGATTGCTCGCTATCTATTGATGGGAAAATAGGGGAACTTCTTTCAATTATTCCAGTAACACAAGAGGTTGGAGGCTTAACTTTAAGAGGGCTTGAATATCCCCTTGACAATGCTGTTTTAGCTTTTGGATCATCAAGGGGAATAAGTAATGTTTTTAATCAAACAACTGCTTATATCTCAATTAAATCAGGTATGCTGCTAATTACAAAATCCTGTGATTGAATCTTTGTATTTATCGTAAACTCCTCCAAACAGCACAGGAAGTCTTTTGTTGAACTCATCAAGCAGAGGAAGCATAATCTGGCGCATCTGCGGGTGGGAAGCATTTGAGCAGCGAAGTTTAAAGATGTGCAGCCATTCACGAATATTTGCAGTGATAATAATATCTGTCTTTAAGCTGTTTGGCAGCACGCTTCTTGCCTCTTGAGCTTTTGCTCCGCTTTGGATAAGATTCATGTAAGCCTTTTCAGACGCCTGCACAGCCTTTTCCCACTCTTTATACTGAATCGAGTCTTCCTTCCAGAAAAACGGCTTTATTACAGTAATCTCACTGCCGAATTTATCCTTTGAGTAGTTGGCGTAACGGGTAGATTCGACTGAAAAACTTGCAAGACGGTGACGTGTCAGCTCTGCTAATACGCCTCTATCGCAAACTATTCTGACAGTTATAGAGATATGTTCAATAACGCTCTCATGCCCTGATTTCAGAATACGCTCTAAAAAATCTGCTGCCGACCCTTCTGCAATATGTTCTTCTGATTTGTAGCAGTTGCGGGCTGCAAGCTCTAAATGGCGGTAAATCTCATCAGGTTCTGCCATATAGAGTATTTCAAAGTAGGGTTCAATAATCTTCATATGATCTTAACCGTTGTTAAATTTTTATACCACTTTATTAGGTATTTAGTATTTTTTATCTGCAAAATCGACCCAGCCGCCTGCTTTTACAAGGGATAGATCGTATTCGCTGATTTTAAATGGGATAACTTCTTGTAAAAGCTGTAAACTACTATCAGATTTGTCTGAGCTTGAGCCTTGTTCATAAGCTCTGAATGTAAATGTCATTTTCTCCATATCAGTCTCAACTGATGTATTTTTACCTTTAAACAGGGTAAAGATTCTGTCAATTACGCTCTTGTCAAGTTCTACTGCCATCATTCCGCAGTTGAACATATTCTGCCTGAAAATTCTGGCAAAACCAGATGCAATGACCATATTTATCCCATTGACTTCAAATGCCCATGGTGCGTGTTCTCGTGATGAACCGCATCCAAAATTGTCCCGTGCCACCACAACAGATTTACCTTCAATATCTTTAGCAGGATCGAACCCTTCAAGAACAATATCTTCAAGCAGATAGGGCTTTAGTGCTATTTTTGTACTCTCTGTAAGATATTTTGCAGGTATGATCTCGTCAGTGTTAATATCAGACCTATCAAGAAAAAGGAGTTGTCCATTAAAATTTTTCATCTAATCTCTACCTTTTTAAAATCTATAATATAAATAATAAGTTTCTCGCTTTAAGAAGATTTATTGATTTAAACAAACAGATTATAGGAGTTAATTTTTCGTCATTTACAATGAGTAAAGCTCAGAGTTGGTAATATATCCTTTTATTGCAGATGCAGCAGCAGTAGCAGGACTCATAAGATGAACCATTCCGCCTTTGCCCATGCGCCCATTGAAATTTCTGTTTGTTGTTGCTGCACACACCTCGCCCTCTGCAAGAATACCGTTGCTCATTCCAAGACATGCCCCGCAAGTTGGATTGGTAACGCAAAAGCCAGCGTCCATAAATATCTTTATAATTCCGCTGTCTAATGCTTTGGAGTAGATAGCAGGAGTTGCCGGAGAGACAATACCCCTTACTGAATCTGCAATTTTTCTGCCTTTTAGAATTGATGCTGCAATCTCAAGGTCTTCAAATCTTCCGTTAGTGCAAGAGCCGATATAGACCTGATCAATGCGTGTTCCTTCCATCTCTGATACAGGCTTTACCTGATCTGGTTTATAGCCAAATGTTACAAGAGGCTCTAATTTAGATATGTCCATCTTGATTGTGCTGCTGTAATCTGCATCACTGTCTGACTTTAATTTGCTGAAATCATCTAAAGCAAATTTTTTAGCCGAATTTTCATCAGAACAGCATTTAGGATTAGAAAGGTAATCATTTTTTATAAATTGCCAGAGATACTCGACTGTCACCATGTCAGGCGAACAGATTCCGCTTGTTGCACCAGCTTCAACAGCCATATTACACAAGGTCATACGCTGATCCATTGTCATATTGTCAACCACAGAACCGCAAAATTCAATAACTTTATTGGTTGCACCATTTACTCCAATCTGTCCAATCAAAGATAAAATCACATCTTTTGCATAAACGCCTTTTGGAAGAGAGCCGGATTTATCCGAACTATTGAAGATATCAACTTTTATTGATTCAGGCTGTTTAAATGCACACACTCCTTTTAAAATTCCAACCTCAAGGTCTGTTGTTCCAACTCCTGCTGCAAATGCTCCAAATGCTCCGTGCGTGCAGGTGTGGGAGTCGCCCATAATAATTGTAAATCCGGGTCGGACAAAACCTTTTTCTGGAAAAATGGCGTGGCAGACTCCATTTCTGCCAATATCAAAAAAGTCCTTTATTTTGTGCCTTACAGCCCAATCTCTTAAGATTTTACCCTGCATTGCAGTTTTGGAATCTTTTGCAGGAGTTACATGATCAATAACAGCTTTGATTTTAGATGGATCAAACACCCTATCTTTTCCCCGTGCCATTAAATCTGTAATAGCAATCGGCGTTGTAATTTCATGGCAGAATACCGCATCTAAACTTATGACATGAATATCTCCGGACGGACAATCTACATGGTGGGAATCAAATATCTTTTCAGCAATTGTTTTACCCATTTATATATTTCCTCATTGTTCTCTATTAAAGGTCATCTTTTTTACAATTACACTATTAGTGGTTACCATAGCGTTCATATCTCATTTGTGGAAATTATTTTCAGCCTAAAAATTTATTTTGGGGCTTAATTTATATCTACAATACTATTTTTTGCCTTCCTCTTTGCTCTCTTTGTCTTTACTCTCTTCCGCCTTGTTTTCTTCCTCTTTTTTATCTTTGTCAGATGACTCTGCATCTGTAGTTTCAAGAGCTGGCGGCGGCGAATGTTCTATAATAAACTCATCTACTTTATCCAAACTTGATGATACCATCACATGAGTAGATGCTACTTCAGTAACCATTCCATCAAAATATGGATTAATTATTTTTGTAAGTTTGTCTGTAACAATTTTCATTGCATCAAAAGTTTTTACATCATTATACAAAAGAGAACTTAAAAAGATAATAGATGCCTCCCATGCACGGGGGTGGAGTTTTGGGACTTCAGCAGTCAGCTCCATCTCTTGAAGATGAATTTCAAGGGCAAGGCAGAGATATCTATCCTTATCATTGGAGCTTATCTTGTGTAGGTTTATGATTATTGGTTTCATTGTAATTACGGGATTTATAGTAGTGGCATCGGCACTATCTGACTTTTTCTCTTTTTCAACACGAGCTTTCTTCCAAGTGATAAGCCTTGAGTTCGGATATTTTACTGTTACTGATTTCTTATCTATTTCAATTATCTCAAGAACAATCTCACCCACAGGCCAGATATCCGGCATCTCAGAGGTTACGACTGTCATAACAAGGTTCTTTTTTTCAAGACGCCATGTTCCAGTTGCCTCTCCTTTACGCTCAACTATTTTGGATGTAGCACCTTCAACTCTTAAATCAGATGACCAGTTTCCATTGGCTCGTACAATCAATAGAGTATAGACTTTGTTATTATAGCGGCTCCAAGTTCCTAAAAGCAGCTCTTCTACGGGCTTAATTTTATCCGCCGCAACATCTTCTGCTAAAAGGGAACTGCAGTTAATAGATTGAATCAAAAATAATAGTACCAATACCGCTGCAACAATATAATTTGCTGAAAGTCTCTTTTTATCCATAATACACCTTAAAAGCTGTATAAATAAAAAAGGGCACCTCCGTAGAAATACCCTTTTAAAACCGTCTTTTTATCTCACAAGCCGGCAGCTACCACAATATTTAGAAAAAAATTTAAGAGCAGCATTGTCCGCTGGTTCCACAGCTTGAGCATGCAGATTGTCCAAAGTCAATCTTTGAATCCAATTTAAATCCCATGCCTGTAAAGTCTATTTTAATCAACTTAGCCTGTTTCATAAACTCTTTGTCAACAACAAATTTAAAACCCTGTACATCATACACATCATCATTGTTTTTAGGCTCATCCAGAGCCATAGCAAGAGATGGACCACCTCACCCGCCTGAATTTATGAAAATTCTTATAGGGGAAATCTCCTTTCCTCTAAAATATTCCTCAATCTGCGTTTTTGCAGCATTTGTCATGTCAATCATGATAGATTCTCCTTAAAAAATATTTATATTTATGCAGCACTTTTTTGTTAAAATCGATTGTGCCAATGTTTTATTACTTTAAACACACTATACTATATTGTCAAGCATGTGATGGCACGATAAAAATCTGATCTTGTTTAAAGATTGATTTTTGCATAATGATGGAAATATTGACTTGAAACTGTTTTGTGTGATAACAACACCACTACATTTTTTGTATTAAACAGTTACCCTTTAGTTTTACAAACAACATATTAATTTTAAGGATATTATTTTAAGATGGAAAGAACATTATCTCTTATTAAACCTGACGGAGTTGCCAAAAATATAATTGGTGAGATTATCAAACGTTTTGAAACAGCGGGCATTAAAATTGTTGCAATGAAAAAGCTCCATTTAAGCCAGAAACAGGCAGAAGGCTTTTATGCGGTTCACAAAGAAAAACCTTTTTTTAAAAGCCTGACAGATTTTATGACATCTGGTCCTATTGTTGCCATGGTTCTTGAAGGCGAAGATGTTATTGCGAAAAATAGAAAACTGATGGGTGCAACAAACTTCAAAAATGCTGAAGAGGGTACTATTAGAAGAGAGTATGCAACTGATATTGAGAAGAATGTTGTTCACGGCTCTGATGCACCAGAGACAGCAGCTTTTGAGATTGCCTATTTTTTCAGCACTATGGAAATAGTAGGTTAATTTATACGAGCTATACAAGCTGATAAATAGATATCTGTTTTTTAAAGCATATCGATATTTCTACTCTGTTCTAAACTTTTGAAGTCCCCTCTTCTGAAATAAATATATACATACTTAGACGAAGAGGGGATTTCTTTATCTTAACACCTAAATAAATTCAAAAGGAGCTGATTACAATGAGCCTGCCTGAATGCAAAAAAATACTCAATATTAATGGTGAATCATACACAGTCTGCAACATATCAATGCTTGAACAAAAAGGAGTTGCAGATATTGAACGACTCCCATTTTCCATCAGAGTACTGCTTGAGAATCTTTTACGAAATTTAGATGGAGATGTTGTAAGAGAGCAAGATGTTGTTAATGTTCTTAACTGGGGACGACAGCCCTCTGACGAGCCGGTAATGATTCCATTCCACCCTGCACGGGTTTTGATGCAGGATTTTACAGGCGTTCCGGCAGTAGTTGATCTTGCAGCCATGAGAGACGCTGTTTTAGAAAGCGGTGCTGATCCTGAAAAGATAAATCCTCTTGTGCCAGTTGACCTTGTTATTGACCATTCGGTTCAGTTAGATTTTCACGGAACAGCCGATGCAGCAGAGCTAAATGTAGAGTTAGAGTATAAGAGAAATATTGAGCGTTACAACCTTTTAAAATGGGCACAGAAGAGTTTTGATAACTTTAGGGTAGTGCCTCCTGGCTCTGGAATATGCCATCAGGTAAATCTTGAGTATCTTGCACAGATTATAACAAAAAAATCTGATGGAGATTCAAAAATCGCCTTTCCTGACACCCTTGTCGGTACAGATTCACACACAACAATGGTCAATGGACTCGGAGTTCTTGGCTGGGGTGTAGGCGGAATTGAGGCAGAGGCTGTAATGTTGGGGCAGCCCTATTTTATGACCCTTCCAGATGTTATTGGTGTTCGCTTAACAGGAAAACCAGCAGCCGGCGTAACTGCAACAGATATTGTTTTGAACATAACCCATATTTTAAGAAAAGAGAAAGTTGTTGAGAAATTTGTTGAGTTTACAGGCTCTGGCATGAAAGCTCTCTCGTTGACAGACAGGGCAACTATCGCCAATATGTCGCCTGAATATGGTGCAACTATGGGATTTTTTCCTGTTGATAGTAATACAATCAACTATCTTGAAATGACAGGCAGAGGCGATCTTGCTCAGAGAGTTGAATCATACTGCAAAGAGTGCTCGTTGTTTTGCTCAGGAGATGAGAATATTGAGTTTACAAGAGTGGTTGATATTGATCTATCAGCAGTTAGACCATCAATTGCTGGACCATACAGACCCCAAGATAGAATTTACCTTACAGATGTTAAAGACTCTTTTGTAAAAGAGTTTAAAGCTGGTGAAAATCCAGTAGTAAAACTTAATAAATACGCTGCAAATCTTAACGCTGATGATCAAAGTTCAATCACAAACGGCAGTGTTGTAATTGCTGCAATCACATCTTGTACAAACACCTCAAACCCAAATGTTATGATCGGAGCTGGTCTTGCTGCAAAAAAGGCTGTAGAGCTTGGGCTTCAAGTACCTCCATTTGTTAAAACATCTCTCTCTCCGGGTTCTAAAGTTGTTGTTGACTACCTTAAATCTTCTGGACTTATGCCCTACCTTGAACAGTTGGGATTTCATACAGCAGGATTTGGCTGCATGACCTGCATTGGCAATAGCGGACCTCTTTGCGCCGGTGTAGAAGAGGCTGTTAAAGCAAATGACCTTAAAGTTGCTTCTGTACTTTCTGGTAATAGAAACTTTGAGGCAAGAGTTCACCAGAGCACCAAGGCAAACTATCTGATGTCGCCTGTTCTTGTGGTGATCTATGCTTTGGCTGGCAGGGTTGATATTGATTTTGATACAGAACCGATTGGCTACTCAATAAAAAATGACGGCTCAAATTCTTCATCCGCCTCTAATGGCTCCTCAAAACCAATTTTTCTGAAAGATATTTTTCCATCTGACAGTGAGGTTGCAGAGCTTGTCTCAAAACATGTTAAACAGCAATATTTTATAGATCAATATTCTGAAATATTTAAAGGCGATAAGCTGTGGCAGGATCTTGATGTTGCTCAAAGCAAAACATTTCAGTGGGAGGAAAAATCTCTATATATCAGAAGACCGCCGTTTTTTGAGGGATTTAAACCAGAACCCTCTCTGCCGGGAGACATTAAAAATGCAAGACCTCTTCTTGTGCTTGGAGATTCAATCACCACAGACCACATCTCGCCTGCCGGTACAATTCCAAAAGATTATCCTGCTGGTAAATATTTGGAATCAAACGGAGTAAATCGTGAAGATTTCAACTCTTATGGTTCAAGACGCGGCAACCATGAAGTTATGATGAGAGGAACATTTGGAAACATTCGGATAAAAAACACGCTTGCAGATAAGCAGGGAAGTTTTACACTAAAAATGCCAGAAAATACCATAACTTCAGTTTTTGATGCAGCAATGGCTTATGCAAAAGAGTCAACCACCCTTATTGTTCTTGGCGGAAAAGAGTATGGTACAGGCTCTTCAAGAGATTGGGCAGCAAAAGGGACAAATCTTTTAGGTGTCAGGGCTGTTATTGCACAATCTTTTGAGAGAATCCACAGAAGCAATCTTGTTGGAATGGGAGTTCTGCCATTAATCTTTGCTGACAATCAAAGCTGTGACTCCTTAGGATTGACAGGCAGCGAAACATTTACCATTGAAGGCATTGCAGATATGGAACCGGGCTGCACTTTAAAGGTAAAAGCTGTTAAACAAAATGGTGAAGCGTTGCAGTTTGATGTAATTTCCCGTTTAGATAACCATGTTGATCTATCCTATTATAGAAATGGCGGTATTCTGCCTTATGTATTAAGACAGATTATTGCGTAAAGCTAATTACAACAATTTTACTAAATTTTATTAATCTTTAAAGGAATTTGTATGAATGAACAGGTCTGAATTAGGATCAACCACAGCAAAAGGCGGCTTTGCAAATGAGTTAAAAATTTGTGAAAAGTTCAATAATTGGACAAATGACTCTGAAGCCAAAGAGTGGCTGAAGATCATGGGATACAATATTGAAAGAATAGATTCTGTTACAGCTATACATATTCCTACAAGAATTAGAAAAGATGCTCTTAGTAAGTTCAATGTCTCTGACGCTGATTACAATGAGTTTGTTAAATTTAAAAAAGCTGATGCTCAGATAAGAATAGTAATAAAAATTGGAGAGATTCTTAAGATCGAGAATCTCTCCTTAAAAAAAGCCAATTCTAATGCTGATTATAACCAGATAGACAAACGCACTATTGATTCTTACCAAGAGATGTGGAGATTTGATGATCAGATAGCTGTCTGGCTTAAACTATTTACTGGTGAAATTAGCCCTGAACAGGCTAAGAAATTCACATCTGAAATAAGCCCGAGAGATACGAGAAGAGTATTCATTGATGAGATGCCCGAAAATATACAAAAAAAGATTATTAGCTTTTTTGAAAACAACAAAATCCTTGTAATCAGCGATATTTTAAAAGGAAGAGGCGGATTGTCTGCTGATTGGATTTTAGTTACACGTTACGATAAAAATGATGATTCAACAAAATGGATATTAATCGACATAAACAGAGCCATGAACTTTTATGGAAGCGGTAATGTAATGCTCTCTCCTCATGGAAGCCTTTATATTGGGAAAATAACCATGCAGAGAAAAGGGGGAACTCCAGACCCAACCAAGTTGCAATTTAAATTTAAGCCTTGCGAGCTTTTCAATATTGGAGAATAGATGAGAGAACTTAATAAGGTTTATCTTGGCGATTGTATAGAGATAATGGGAGAGCTTCCAGATGAATCAGTTGATCTTATTTTTGCAGACCCGCCGTTTAATATTGGAATTAAATATGACAATTATAGTGATAATAAAAGCTATGATAGTTATCATGAGTGGTCTGATAAATGGATTAGAGAGACATTCAGGATATTAAAAAAAAATGGTTCAATATATGTTGCTATTGGAGATGAGTTTGCTGCTGAGATAAACATAATTTTAAAGAAAACAGGTTATAATTTTAGAAATTGGATTGTATGGTATTATACATTTGGGCAGAATCAAAAGAAAAAATTTAACCGTTCTCACACTCACATTTTATATTTTACAAAGGATAAAGAGATATTTACTTTTAATGCTGATGAGATAAGAATTCCATCTGCAAGGCAGCTTGTTTATAATGATAAAAGAGCAAATCCAAAAGGCAAAATCCCTGATGATGTTTGGCAGTTTTCACGCGTATGCGGAACGTTTAAAGAGAGAGTGGGAGAACATCCTTGCCAGATGCCTGAAAATATTCTTGAGAGAATTATAAAAACAAGCTCACTTGAAGGAGATACTATTTTAGACCCATTTGGAGGAACTGGAACAACTGCCGCAGTTGCAAAGAGATTGGGGAGAAATTTTATTACAATTGATATATCTGAAAAATATATTAAAGTTATTGAAAAAAGAATAAAAGGAGAAAATGCAGAAATTAATATAGCTGATAATACTCCTAAATTATTAGAGAACTTAACCTTATTTGACCTATAAACATAAACATTTCAACAAAAAATATCGAATTGACAATAACATAGGTTGTATTACTTTTGAGTTGGACATAGAAAAACTCATACAAAAGCAAATATGCAACTTATATTAAAAAATATTCAACTCATGGAGGAATAGATATGCAATTCGATAAATTCACAATAAAATCACAGCAAACCATTCAGGCAGCACAATCAACTGCCTTGAGAAAAAATCATCAGGCAATTGAGCCTGTCCATATTTTAAAAGCAATGATGGAGGATAAAGATGGGCTTATACCTTCTATCATTAAAAGAGCTTGCGGAGTTACAACAGACGGTCAAATTACAGAGCAGTTACTCAAAACTATTGATCGCGCATTAGATAAATTAGTTCAGGTAACAGGCTCTTCTGCTGACATATATTTATCAAAAGATACAAAACGTATTCTTGACAGAGCATTTGTTGAAGCTGAAGATATGAAAGATCAGTATGTCAGCCTTGAACATATCCTTCTTGCGTTAATTCATGTGTCAGGACCTCATCAAGAGCTGTTTAAAGGGGTCGGACGTGATGGTCTGAGCGGAAGTGGTCTCACAAGAGATATGGTTCTATCAGCTCTCAAAGATATCCGCGGCAACCAGACCATTACAGATCAAAATCCAGAAGAGAAATATCAGGCACTTGAACGATTTGGTAGAAACCTTACTGAACTTGCAAGAGCAGGCAGACTCGACCCTGTTATCGGACGAGATGAAGAAGTCCGCCGAATTGTGCAGGTTCTCTCTCGAAGACGTAAAAACAATCCAGTTCTAATCGGCGAACCCGGAGTCGGTAAAACTGCAATTGTTGAAGGGCTTGCCCAGAGAATTGTGGCTGGAGATGTATCTGAGAGCCTTAAAAACAGACGAGTTATAGCCCTTGATATGGGTGCATTGGTTGCTGGTGCAAAATATAGAGGCGAATTTGAGGAGCGTTTAAAGGCGGTCTTAAAAGAGGTTGAAGCATCACAAGGCGAAGTTGTGCTGTTTATTGATGAGCTTCATACAGTTGTAGGTGCTGGTGCTGCAGAAGGCTCAATGGATGCCTCTAATATGCTCAAACCCGCACTCGCTCGCGGAACTTTAAGATGCGTAGGTGCAACAACACTTGATGAGTATCGTAAATATATTGAAAAAGATGCAGCTCTTGAACGCAGGTTCCAGCCTGTATTTGCTGCCGAGCCTTCAGTTGAGGCGACAATCTCGATTTTAAGAGGTCTTAAAGAGAAATACGAGGTTCATCACGGCGTTAGAATCAAAGACTCTGCAATTGTTGCGGCTGCCACTCTGTCGCAGCGGTATATTGCAGACAGATTTCTTCCAGATAAGGCAATTGATCTTATTGATGAAGCAGCTTCCCGTTTAAGAATTGAGATTGACAGCATGCCGCTTGTGATTGACGAAGTTCAAAGACGAATGGTTCAGGCTGAGATTGAGCGTCAGGCACTCACAAAAGAGAAAGACCCTGCATCAATGGAGAGGCTGGCGAAGTTGGAGAAAAAGATCGCTGAGATGAGATCAGAGATTGAGCCTATGCGGCAGCATTGGGAGAGTGAAAAGAGGCTCATTCAGGAGATAACCACAATCAGAGAAAAGATTGATCAGGCTCAGACTGAGGCAAAGATTGCAGAGCGTGAAGGAGATTTGGCAAAGGTTGCCCAGATTAAGTATGGAACAATTGAAGATTTACAGAGGCAGATTAACACAAAAAAATCAGAGCTTGATACTCTCCAGCAAGATAAAAGAATGCTCAAAGAAGATGTTGAAGATTCTGATATTGCTGATGTTGTCTCATCATGGACAGGCATTCCAGTATCAAGAATGCTCAAAGGCGAGCAGGAAAAATTGGTGCAGATGGAGTCTCATATCCAAAAACGGGTTATTGGTCAGCGAAAGGCAATTGATGCTGTGGCAAATGCTGTCAGAAGAGCGCGTTCAGGGTTGCAGTCAGCAGATAGACCGATTGGGACATTTATGTTTATGGGACCAACTGGTGTTGGAAAGACCGAGCTTGCCAAAGCACTTGCTGAGTTTATATTTGATACGGAACAGGCAATGGTTCGTATTGATATGTCTGAGTATATGGAGAAACACTCAGTAGCCCGCCTTATCGGTGCTCCTCCGGGTTATGTTGGATATGAAGAGGGCGGCGCATTGACAGAAGCAGTAAGACGCAGACCTTACGCTGTCCTTCTGTTTGATGAGATTGAAAAAGCACACCCTGATGTGTTCAATATTCTGCTTCAGGTGCTTGATGACGGAAGAATGACAGACGGACACGGCAGAACAGTTGACTTTACCAACACGATCATAATTATGACATCAAATGTTGGAAGCCAGTTTATACAAGATTCTGGGATATTTATGAGCAACGCTGACAAACTTGCCAAAAAGTCAGATATATCAGACATTAAACTTTTCAACAAAAGTATGTCAGAAGCACTTAAAGCATCATTTAAGCCTGAATTTTTAAACAGAATTGATGAAATTATAACCTTTCAAAACCTTTCTCAAGAGGATATAAAGGCAATTGCACAAATTCAGATAAATGGTTTAAATAAGCGTCTTGCTCAAAGAAAGATAGAGGTAAAACTCTCTGATAGTGCAATGGAGTTCATAGCAGATAAAGGCTATGATCCTGCTTTTGGTGCACGACCTCTTAAACGAGTTATCCAGCAGCTTATGGAAAATCCGCTTGCAATGGCACTTCTTAAAGGGGACTTTAAAGATGGAGATACTATCCATTTTGAAGTTGATATGGATAAAACAGGTGAAGAGAGTCTTAAAATGGTCTAAACAAAAAAAACGTATAATGTAAAGAGCATATAAAAACAACTAAATTACACAGAGGAATTTAATGGAGAAAAAAATTTTAGGATTATCGTCATCTGCTGTTATTGAATCAAGAAATAAGTATGGTTCAAACCAGTTGACAAAACAGGCGGTTGAAAGTTTTTGGGATAAGTATAAGGGCAACTTTGATGACCCTATTATAAAAATACTTATGGTTGCACTTATCATCAATGTTGTGTTTGTCTTTCTTGGCAAGGCTCACTGGTATGAATCTGTTGGAATTGCGATTGCTGTTCTGCTTGCAACCCTTGTATCAACTTGGTCAGAGCATAAAAATGAGGCAACTTTCCAGCAGCTTCAAGAAGATGCCTCAAAAATCAAGTGTAAGGTGTTCAGAGATGGAAATGTAACTGAAATATATATTGACGATATTGTTACAGGCGATTTTATACTTCTCCAATCCGGCGATAAAATTCCAGCAGACGGCGTTATATACAGCGGTGATTTAAAGGTTGATCAGGCAACTTTAAATGGAGAGTCAGCAGAGGCTAAAAAGATGAAACCCTCTGTTGACTCACCTTTTTATAAGAGCGAAGATCAACTTGCTGAGTATGATCCTGATTTTGATAAAGAGATAGATTTTCTTGATCCGCACAAACTCTTTCGCGGAACCGTTGTCTGTTTTGGTGAAGCTGTCATGGTTGCAAAAAGAGTCGGCGACACCTCTCAATATGGCAAACTTGCCCTTGAGATGCAGACAGAAGATAGAGAAAGCCCTTTAAAGGTAAAACTTAGCGATCTTGCAGATTATATAAGCCTGTTTGGATATATCGGCGGTGCATTGATTGCAGTTGCATTTATATTTAAGAAAATTGTCCTTGAAAATGGCTTTAACATGGCAAGAATTATTGAATATGTTGGCATCTGGCAGAACCCTGTCAACGATATTGTAAATGCTGTAATTCTTGCTGTAATCATTATTGTTGTTGCAGTGCCGGAGGGGCTGCCGATGATGATTGCAATGGTGCTCTCTCTTAACATGAGAAAGATGCTCAACGATAATATTTTGGTTAGAAAACTTGTCGGAATTGAGACATCAGGAAGTTTAAATATTCTATTTTCTGATAAAACAGGCACAATCACAAAAGGACAGCTTGAGGTTGTAACCTTTATCAGCGGAGAGAATCAGCCGTTTAACAAATTTGATGAGATTATGGCAGAACTAAAAGAGCTGCTTCATATCTCTGTTATCCACAATACAAATGCACTCTTTTCTGATGAGGGCGGTGTAAAAAAAATAATCGGAGGCAATGCAACTGAAAGGGCATTGGTTGGATTTATCAACATGGGTGAAAAAGTTGATTATCAGTTGGAAAAGGTCTTTTCTATACCTTTCAGCAGCGATAAAAAATACTCTGCAACTCAAGTGCGTTCTATGGGAACAAAGGTACTGCCAGCTTATATTAACTTAAACAACAACCAATCTCAGGATAGTGAACATCTGACGTTGATTAAAGGTGCGCCCGAAAAGATAATTGGAAAATGCACTCAATATTACGCTCATAACGGCGAGATACGAGAGCTTACCCAATCTGCAATAGCCAATCTTGACAACACCATGAATGAGCTTGCAGCAAGAGCTATAAGGGTAATCGCCCTTGCTGCGTCTAACGAGACTCTTGAAGAGGATAAAACCTTTTCCAATATGACTCTTGTTGGTATTGTCGGAATACGTGATGATGTCAGACCAGAGGCAGTGTCTGCAATAAAAGAGGTTCAAGGTGCAGGCATTCAGGTTGTTATGATTACAGGAGACAGACGGGAGACAGCCATTGCAATTGCAAAAGAGTCTGGTCTTATGCAAGATGATGACGATGTTATTCTTACATCTGAAGAGCTGCAAAAGATGTCAGATGATGAGCTTAAAACTGTGCTTCCTAAAATCAGGGTTATTGCACGGGCGCTGCCTACTGACAAGAGCCGTTTGGTAAAGGTTGCCCAAGAGCTTAACCTTGTTGTTGGAATGACAGGAGACGGCGTAAATGACGCACCAGCATTGAAAAAATCTGATGTGGGTTTTGCAATGGGAAGCGGCACAGAGGTTGCCAAAGAGGCTGGAGATATTGTTATTCTTGACGATAACTTTATCTCAATTGAAAAGGCTGTTCTATACGGACGAACGATTTTTAAGAGTATCCGAAAGTTTATCATATTCCAGTTGTCGATAAATGTGAGTGCTGTTCTTATCTCGTTTATAGGTCCTTTAATCGGTCTTGTACAGCCGCTTACAATTACACAGATGCTCTGGGTCAATTTGGTTATGGATACGCTCGCCGCTCTTGCATTTGGAGGAGAGCCTGCTTTAAGACGCTACATGAATGAGCCTCCTAAACGGCGAGATGAAAAGATCGTATCTCCTGACATGTGGAGTTCTATTTTGATGGGCGGAATTTTTATATCGTCATTGAGCATATTTTTCCTAACATCAGGCTGGATAGCTGACTTTTTCCGATTTGGACCTGATGGAAAGCACGATATGTACCTATACACTGGATTTTTCTCATTCTTTGTATTTATCAGCATATTGAACGGATTAAACGCAAGAACAGAGACCATGAACCTGTTTGAACACATTACCCAGAATATGGGGTTTGTAAAGGTTATGTCCTCAATTCTTATAATACAGGTTATAATGACATATATCGGCGGAGTGATACTAAGAACTTACGGTCTTGTGTTCAATGAGTGGCTTCTGATAATCGGGCTTGCGATGCTGATTATCCCTCTTGATCTTGTAAGAAAATTTATCATGCACAACATACTGCATAAAAGCTGATAACTATTTGCAGCAGAGCCATAATAGTTGCTCTGCTGCAACTTTTTTTATAGAATAAGAGTCAATTTGTCAGAAGCATACTCTTGTGCCCTTTCAGAATAGACATCTTCCCCAAGTTTGATAAGTTCGAGCACACTTTCGTCAAACTGGCGTTTTATCTTTCCCGGAATTCCTGCAACCAATGAAAATGGCGGAATCTCTGTATTTTCAAGAACAACTGTTCCAGCAGCCACAATACTTCCCCTGCCGATCTTTACCCCATTCATAACAATTGAACCCATACCGATAAGACAATTATCCTCAATTGTACAACCATGAATAACACATTTATGCCCAATAGTAACGCCATCTCCAATAGTTAGAGGTTTACCAAAATCCTCATGACACATGGTCATATCCTGAATATTGCTGTTTTTTCCAATAACAATAGCATCACAGTCAGCACGCAAAACGCAGTTAAACCATATTGACGATTTTTCCCCTATTGTGACATTGCCAACTATGGTAGCATTGGGTGCAATATATGCTGTCTGGTGAATTGAAGGTGTATGGTCGTTTAAACGGTATATAGCCATTTTTCTCCTTATTTTACTATTTATATATTAAGTTCATCTAACGGATTTATTAGAGATAATTATACTCAAAAGTTACTTATAAACTTCAATCATATTTTTTAATACATTGGCTTGCTAATCAATTATTTTACATTCCCCAAATAACAACCTTTTTTTGATTAAAATCAAATCCTTTTTCTTTTTGAATCTCTATTTTTTCCTCTCTCCTAAAAATCTTATCTTCCCAACTTTTGCCCTCTGTTCTATCAAATATAATAAGATGCCCCTCTTCAGTTCCGCATCTGTCCATATATTCAAGAGTCTGCCTCACTCCATCTTTTATTGTTTTATCTAAAGATTTGTGCAGAAGTTTCAGCTCTATCACGATTTTTTGAATACAATCTTTTGAATCAAAGAAACTGTTATTACTTGAATTAACCAAATAGTCATTGTTGTTGCCTTGATCCGGATTTTTGCTGCACCGCCAAATCACAAGCAAATCTGTTCTCATTCTGCCAAGCCCATATTCCCGCTCAATACGCCCGCCTGAATTTATGACTCTTTGCAAAAATGCCTGCATCAAAAGCTGGGGACCAGCTTCCTTGTAATCAAAACGTTCAACCCAATGCTCTGAATGCTCTCGGAAAAACTCCTGAAATGCTGATAGGAGTTTTTCCATATCAAGCGTGCCGTCTGGTTTTACATACCATACACTCTTTTGGTGTATGGTTACCTGTGTTCCGAATGTGAGCTGTCTTGGTATCACCTCTGCGTAAATAGGGTTGGCAATTTTAATTTCACCATGATTAAGGCGTATCAGACCCAAATCATTTAAATAGGCAACATCATCGTCAGGCAGGCTTTTGGGAATCTCTCCGCTCTTTATAATCGGCTCAATAACTCTTCGCACCCTATCCTCCCGCAATTTATCTGCCAACTGGTCAAGATGGGTCTCTCTTCGCAAAATCAAGTTTTCTTTGGCTGTTGTTACCATTTGTCCGGTAATGGGAAACTCTCTATTTCTACCCTGTTTCATCTCAAAGCAGACCTCATACGCAAGAGCATTTACAAGCCACGGCTGACCATTTGTGAAGTGCCATATCAGCTCTTTTGCCTCTTGTTGAAACTGCTGCCCCGTTTCTCTTACATGCTCATCAAGAAGAGAAAAGACCTCATCTTTATTAAAATCTCCAAGACGCAGCGACCGAGCTTTGATATTAAATGCACTTCCGCCTGTGATTATCTCTTTTTCTCGTGATGAATGGATACGATAATCTCGAATATCACGAACTCCGCAGAGAACTATTGATTGGGGAAACTCATCTGGTCTTTTATCGTAACCGCTTCTAATCTGCCGCAGAACTGAAATCAATGTATCGCCGATTAACGAATCTATCTCATCAATTAAAAGAACTAAGGAATAAGAATTTAATAACTCCCGAAACTGATTATATGTGTATTGAC
>CAZIJN010000018.1:0-80335 GCA_964539635.1 uncultured Desulfobacterales bacterium
TACAAAATCCACATCTCTTCTGTCTGAAATTAACTGTGCCATAACTTGTTAAATTCTCCTTTTCTGTAAAGTTCATCTTTACAAAGCTGATAAAAACGGTTTACATTGAATAATCACTTATTTTATGATTTATGCAGTTTCTCCTTAAAATCAATACTTTCCTAAGATAATAAAATAGGAATGTCAACATATGGTTGATTCATTTTTTTATGGACTATCAGCCGTTGATATGGTAGCCAGTTAAAGTAGTATTATTCACAAAAAACGATAATAGCAAGGATAGGGCATGTATATTAAATGCTGGGGTTCGCGTGGTTCGATTGCTGTGGCAGGTGCCGAGTATAACAGATATGGCGGAGAGACAACCTGTATCCAGATAAGAGCACAAAGTGGAGAGACAATTATTATTGATGCAGGCACGGGTCTGCGGAAACTCGGACTTGACCTGCCTTTAAACAGCAACTCAAATTATCATATTTTGTTTACCCATACCCATTGGGATCATATCTCTGGATTTCCTTTTTTCAAGCCTCTTCAAGATTCCAGTGTAACAATTACGATACATAACAGCCTGTTTAACTCTCTATCTGTAAAAGAGATTATTGCCAATATCATGTCTCCTCCTTTCTTTCCTATAACAATGAAAGAGATGCAGGCAAATGTGATTTATGAAGAGAAAACTCAAACTGCTTCGTCAATAGGCTCGCTTGACATCACAACCATTCCTCTGAGCCACCCTGGAGGCGGATTTGGATACAGGCTGTCTGAAAATGGCAAGGTATTTGTGTTCCTTACAGATAATGAGTTGACCCACCCCCACCCGGGAGGAAAGTCAATTGAAGAGTACACCGCATTTTGCAAAGATGCTGATATTCTATTCCACGACATGGAGTTTACACCTGAAGAGTATCCATCGAAAAAAGGGTGGGGACACTCTTCATATGCAGATGTGCTTGAACTTGCAATAAATGCCAATGTAAAACAGCTTGGGCTTTTTCATATCAATCAGGAGAGAAGTGACGACGCAATGGATCAGATGGTATCTGTGTGTCAAAATATTCTTAAAAAGAGAAATTCTTCAATGACCTGTTTTGGTGTTGCATGCGGTATGGAGTTTACTCTTTAGTGATATGTCCAATCATTACTCTAAATATCTGCTAAAGCAGATTAATCGCTTACTCCAAGCATATTACCTAAATCAGCCATGCTTACAGCATGATAATGGGCATCTAATGATCGATTTTTAAATGCAGCAAACCATGTGCCAGCCTCTTTTGCGGCAATCTGATCATATTCTGAATCTCCGATAAAAAGAAGCTGTTTGGGTGTCAAATCTAAGGTATCCATTATTTTAATCAACTGATCTGGTGCTGGTTTAGGATTTTTAACATCAGCAGCAGTAACCACTACCTCAAAAAACGGCTCCATTTCATGTTTTTTGAGCACCTCTGCCATTGTGTTTGTTCTGTTTGTGGCGATACATCGTATATACTCAGCACGCTTTAAATCATCTAAAAGCTCTTTAATTCCTGATTCAGGCTCCATATATTTAATAAACTTATTGTATCCCATATTTTTCATAAAATTATATACGCTTTCCATAGAGTCCAATTCAGGAAAAAGATAGTGTAAAGCCTCTTTTACTGTAAACATATGTACCAACCTGAACTGCTCATCATTAAGCTGCTCTTTACCAAAATGGTCAAGTAAGGTGTTGTAATATATACGATTTGCCTGAGCAGTATCAAACAACACTCCGTCACAATCAAATACTACAGCCTTTATCTTTTGTATGTCTAATGAAATACTACTATTATCTGTTTGCATTCTAATTTCTATATCCTTAATTTTATTAAAATTGAAAACCACTACCTCTGGCAGTGTCCTGAAAAAAGGTTCTGCCATAGTATTGAATAAGACGAGTATCATGATCAACATGGAAGGTGCAAAACTAACAGGAGAGACATAATAACTTGTCAATTTAAAAAATTATCTCACTTATTGTATGAATGCAAGTATCACATTATATTTTGTTCAAAATACAGATATAAAACAATACAAAAACAAATGGGTGAAGTTAATCTGTCCGCAGCCTTTTTTGCTATTAAAATATGCCTTATTATATTGATAAAGTTCTTTAAATCTGTTTCAGCAGTGATAGCTATTTGAGTGATAAAATAGTTATTGACAGTTTCTATATTTTTAAGGGATAAGAATCTAAGTTTCTCTATCCTCTACTAAAAAAACAGCTTATAAATGGAAGGTAAATTAATATGGCAGAAATTCATCAACCTCAAACCCCATTAAAGCCCGACCAGATTATTGAAATTATTGTAAGACAAAGATGGCTGGTTGTTATTCCTGTCTGTATCACGCTCACTATAGGATTGTATTTAGCATTTACACTTCCAAGAACATACTCTGCATCTACCACTATTCTTGTACAGTCACAAAAAGTTCCTGGAAGTTACGTTCAATCTATTGTATCAATGGATTTAAGTGAACGTATCAGCACTATTTCCCAGCAAATTATGAGTCAAACAAACCTTGAAAAGATTATTGAGCAGTTTGGTTTATATCAAGATAGAAATTCCCAGAATATGTATCTTGAAGATAAAATTAAAGATATGAGAAAAAAAATAGAGGTAAAGCTTAGCACGTCAAGAGGTGGAGCTGATGCTTTTACTATCTCATTTACAGGTGACGAGCCTGAACTTGTAATGCGCATTGCCAATACCCTTTCCAGTTTTTTCATGGATGAAAACCTTAAAATGAGAGAAGCACAGGCAGTTGGAACGAGCGAGTTTCTTGATGCTGAACTTGAAAAAACTCGAAGAAGATTAGAAGAGCGTGAAAAAGCACTTTCTGATTACAGATCAAAATTTTTAGGCGGACTGCCTGACGAGCTTGAGTCCAATCTAAGAACATTAGATCGCCTTCAACAGCAACTTACCGATAAGCAGACAATGCTAAAAGATGCAAGAAATGCGATCAATAATCTTGAGGCTCAGATTGCACAGTCAAAACAGATGGCTGCACAATCATTTGATGATCAGTTTGCATCTTCTGATTTTGAGGAAGAGGATATTGAGGAAGAGTCTGAAACAGAGATTAGGCTAAAAGAGGCGCAAAAACAGTATGAAGCTATTTTGTTAAAATATACTTCTATACACCCTGATGCTATAAAAATGGAAAAAACAATTGAAAGATTAAAAAATCTCGTTGAAACAGAAAAAAAGGAGAGAGAATCTAAAGCAGCTGAAGAACCTGAAGACGATATGGAAGCCGTAGATGAACCTTTATCCTTTCAGAGCAATTTTGCTAATACCCAGCATGAGATGCAGAGGAACAATTTACAAAACGAGATTAATAAGATTGAGTCTGATATTTTGAGAATTAATGAGGCTATGGCAGTTTATCAACAGCGTGTTGAAGATACGCCTAAACGTGAGCAGGAGTTGCTTTCTCTCAAAAGAGATTATTCAAATATCCAAGATGTTTATAGCTCAATTTTAAATAGGAAACTTGAAGCAGAACTTTCTGTAAACATGGAAAAGAAGCAGAAGGGAGAGCAGTTTAGGATACTGGATCACGCACGTTTACCAGAAAAACCTATCTCACCAGATGTTAGAAAGCTCTTGATATTTTCCCTTGCTGCGGGTTTTGGGGTTGGAGGTGGAATTATCTTTCTTCTTGAACTTATGGATAATTCTATAAGAAGAAATGATGATATTGAGAAAAAAATAGGTTTGCCTATCCTTGCCGTAATTCCTCCATTTAAAAGAGCTGAGGACAGCTTTAAAAATAGAGCTTTTATGTTTCTTTTTGTCTTGTCTGCATTGTATGCTCTTGGGCTTATAGCTATTTTTGCTGTGATAAATATGAAGGGAATCACTAAAGTCACTGCATTTTTGAAATCGTTTACCTGATTTTCAAGGAGTAGAGTTTTGGGAAAAATTTATAAAGCATTTGAAAAGTTTAAAGAAGAAACAGCTAATATTGAAAATAATGCTGATAATACTATTGAGACTGATAAGGTTATTATAGATGATAAAGATCAACTTAATAAGCCAGCTTCCTCTATTACGGTCTCTAACCATGACACTACACCAGATAGTATGGAGCTATCTGTACAATCTAAATTAGATAGCTGTATTATAACCCACTATAAACCACACTCTTTTGAATCAGAGCAGTTCAGGCTGTTAAAAACTACTATTCTGTTCCCTGAAACAGGAGAGCCACCTCGTACCATAATGGTTACAAGTACCGCTCCTAAAGAAGGAAAGTCTTTTGTTGCAGCTAACCTCGCTGTAACTCTTGCTAATAGTATAGATGAGTATGTTTTGCTAATAGATTGTGACTTAAGAGACCCTTCCATTCATAAAAAATTTGGGCTTCCAGACAACATACCAGGTTTAAGCGATTATCTTAGCAATACCCTTCCCTTATCAAAAATTTTATTAAAAACCTCTATTGATAAATTAACTATTATTCCTTGTGGTAGGATACCAGATAACCCTTCTGAGTTGCTTTCTTCTGATCAGATGAGACAGTTAATTACTGAGGTGAAAACACGTTATGATGATAGGTATATTATTCTTGATTCTCCCCCACCTTATATTACTGCAGAGACAAACGCACTTGCAAGACAGGTTGATGCGATTATCATTGTCGTAAAAGCTGGTAAAACTCGCAAGGATGATCTTAAAGATTTAGTAGATACCTATGGAAAAAATAAAATTCTCGGTATTGTAAAAAACTTTGATAAACCCACCTTTTTTTCAAAAACAAAATATAATTATGGACACAATGTTTGATGCTTTCTCTATATTATAGATTATTGCTGCTAAATGGGGTTGTAAATGTATTATACTGCATATCGGATAGCAAAGTCAGAGTAATAATAAATACTAAGGTAAAATGCTAAACATCTTAAAACAGTATTATCCTATACGTAATATTATATTTTTTATGGCAGAAGGGGCTGTAATTTTTTTCTCAGTGTTGCTTGCACTCGTAATTTTAACCTATTCAGACTCATTTCTCTTTGATTTTTTTCTTGTTGTAAGAATTTTAATTATCACAATAATCTGCCAAATCTCATTTTATTATAATGATCTTTATGATTTTAAAGCCGCTTCTACTGTGTATGAAATTCTTATCCGCCTGATGCAGTCACTTGGCATCACATCTATTGTTCTTGCTGTTATATATTTCTGTTTTCCAATGGTCATAATTGATGAGAGAACTTTTGTTCTAAGGAATGAAAATTTAATAACACCCGAAATCATTTGAAACCGCTCTTCAATATTTAATCTTCAATGATTATAAGTTTAGGGAGTTATTGCATGCTCATTCCTAAGTATATTTTTTCTGATTTTATTTATTGCTGCATGGCGGTTAATATACTTATTTGTTCTTAATAAAGGGCTGTTTAATGAGTATATTGCCATTCTTGGCGCAAGTAAACTTGCGTTCGATATTTTCAATGAAATTAATAAGCATCTTGATTGCGGATATAGTGTATTGGCAGTGATTCCAGACTCAAATCAAGACTTCAAACCTGAGGTTAGACTCTCCAGCAAAGCTATTATAAATATTGAGAATAAAGAGTTCTGCGATGCTGTTATTAATATGGGTGTCAAAAAAATGGTTGTAGCTTTAGAGGATAAACGCTCTTTTTTCCCCACAGAAGAGCTTTTAAAATGCAGAGTTGCCGGCATTGATGTTTTAGAAGGAACTACATTTTATGAGAGGCTGACTGGCAAATTACCTGTAACATTCATTAACCCGTCATGGCTCATTTTCTCAAACGGTTTTAAAAAGTCAAAAATAAAGACATTTATAAAGCGTATATTAGATATATCTGCTGCAGTCACTCTGCTGCTTTTATTTGCTCCGATTTTTATAATTACATCTGTTTTGATCAAACTTGAATCTAAAGGACCTATACTTTTCGCTCAGGATAGAGTTGGTCAAAATAAAAAAGAGTATATGATGTATAAGTTTAGGTCTATGGTTGAGAATGCGGAAAAATTGAGCGGTCCTGTATGGGCAGAAGATAATGATCCCCGTATTACCCGTGTTGGAAGAGTGATACGTAAATTCAGGATTGATGAGCTGCCACAGATTTGGAATGTTTTAGCGGGCACAATGAGCATGGTTGGACCGCGTCCTGAACGAAAACATTTTACAGATAAATTAGAGAAAATTATTCCATACTATTCTGAGCGGTTTACAGTAAAACCCGGCGTTACGGGCTGGGCACAAGTCTGCTATGATTATGGAGCCTCTGTTGAAGATGCTGTAGAAAAGCTGAATTACGATCTTTTTTATATTAAAAATATGTCAATAATGTTAGATGTCGTTATTATTCTACGCACAATCAAGACCGTGCTTTTTGGACGGGGTGCAAGATAAGAGCAAAAAATAATAAAATATTTTGGAGGAGTTATGAGAACTAAACTATTGAGAGCCATGTTTCTATCTTTGATCTGCTTTGCTTTTTTGACAAGTAATTCTTTTGCATCAGAAAAAAATTCAAGCAGCGTTAATGAAAACAGCCAATTTAAAACCTATCGGATCGGTAAGGGAGATATTTTGAGAGTTATAGTCTGGAAAGAGCCTGACCTCTCGATTGAGTCTGCTGTAGTAAGGCTTGATGGAAAAATCACGCTCCCTTTAATTGATGATGTGCAGGCAGAAGGGCTTTCAACAATGGAGTTGAAAATGATTATCCAAAGCAGTCTGAGCAAATTTGTTGAAGCTCCATTGGTTACGGTCATTCTAACTGAACCTTCGAGCCAAAAATACTATATACTTGGTGAAGTCTCAAAGGTAGGAGAGTATCCTATAACTAAAAAGATGACGGTAATGCAGGCTTTTACAGTTGCAGGAGGATTTACAGAGTGGGCAGCCAAAAAAGAGATACTTCTGTTTAGAATTGTTGATGGTAAAGAGAAACTTATGAAAATCAACTATAAGGATATTATAAAAGGAGAAAATTTTAAATATAATATCACTATACAGGCAGATGATATTATTATTGTGCCATAATATATTAATATAATGGGATAGATAGATGGAGGAAAAATTTTGAAAATATTGAGTAGCATAAAAGAAAATAAACTCTTGTTTTTAAGTATAACATTGCTCTGCTTATATTTGACATGTTGTGCCTCCAATCTCTACGCTTGGGTGAGTGAATTTTCTCCAAGTCTTTATATATCTGAAGATTATACAGATAACTATTATCAGACTGACTTAGACAGGGATTATGAATTCTACACAACTTATGGCATAGACCTCTCTTTTGGTCTGTTTGATAAAACCTCCCAGATGATTGTCAGCTATAATCCTGAATTTAAAGACTATGAAAAGCATAATGATAATGATGCGTTGGAACATAATGCCTCTTTTGACGGCAGGTTTAATCCGTCACAAAGATCAGCGTTGAACCTTAATATGAACTATGATGGTCATGAAGGTAATGTTGAAACAGAGTCATGGGAACATAGCGCATCTCTTGACTCTTCATATAAACTGACTAAATATACAGATACATCAATGTCTGCCAACTACTCAAAAAGCTATGACAGGCAGTTAAGAACAGGTACATGGAATGAGTCAAAAGATTACAGCGTGTCAGGGGGAGCTTCTCATAAATTCGGCAGAAAAGATTCTATTGGTTTTGATTACACCTACTCTATAACCGATTACATTGGCGATGATTCAGATGATTATGAAGAGCATACTCCTTCTATGTTTATGGCGTACTGGTTTACCCCTAAATTGGGATTTGATTCTAATCTCTCTTATGAATATACAGTATATGATCTTTCAGAAGAGGACTCTAAAACATGGTCAGGCGATTTAAGGCTGCTGAGGGCTTTAACAAAGCATTTTTATCTTTATACAAAGTATGAGCATACATATACCAAAGAGGAAGAACAAGAACATACAGTCTATACCCCCTCAGTAGGATTTGAATGGTCTCCTACTGACGATTCTGGTGTTACTCTTGGGATTGGATATATGATTCAAGAGTGGGAAAATAACGATACTAATAAAAGTATTTTTATCGATGCTGATATTTTCAAAACATTTAATTTTGCTAAACATGGAGCGTTTACCGTATCAGCCGCCAGCGGATACGATGCAACAAGTGAAGAGGCAGCAAGTTTAGGATTTCAGATATATTACGAGGCAGGATTTTTGCTTTCATACCAGTTTCTTAAAGAGTGTTCTGCCGAACTCACAGGTGCATACGTAAGAGATGAATTTGATGACCCTGATGTGGATAGAGCAGATGATACTATTACGCTTGAGGCATCACTCTCATGGTCGCCGTGGGAAAAGGTAAAGATTGATCTAATATATACTTTTGAAGATTATAAAAGCGATGATGAGTCAGTTGAAGAGTTTTATGAAAATAGAGGAACAATTATGTTTACCCTCTATCCTAAAGGGCTGCCAAGAATGCTCTCAAAATCTACTGGAGCAAAGAGCGATATTGAACGCAGCAGCAGAGAGAGCAAGAATAGAGAGATAGGTGGCAGTGCATCTGCGGTGGATAGATCAGAGATTGAAGATAAAATTTTCAATAACAGCAGTCGATCAAGTAATAACTTTATACAAAATAGTACAACAGAAAGATAAAATAGTTTTATGGAATTCTCCCAATACAAAAGAGGAGTTATTATTGCTGCTATTATGCTTGCAACAATGCTGCTCCTCTATTTTGTCAGCCATTCAGAACAGATAGAGCCGAACAAGCCTTTCAACACCTTTCCCATGCGAATTGGCGATTGGAAAGGGATTCCTGAAAAATTTGACCCTGCTGTTTATGATGTGCTTGGCGTAGATGACTCTGTTCTTGCAAACTATAGCTCTAACAAAAGAGGTTCAGTTAATCTTTATATTGGTTTTTATCAAAGCCAGAAAGAGGGCGATCTTATCCACTCTCCAAAGAACTGCCTGCCAGGAGCCGGCTGGAATATCACAAAAACAGCCATTGAAACTATTGATGTCTCAAATGAAAAAGCAAAAAGACAGATAAATGTCATACGCCTGATTCTTGAAAAAGATTCGCAAAAACAGGTGGTTCTATATTGGTTCCACGCAAGAGGAAAAATTCTATCTTCAGAATATATGCAGAAAATATGGCTTGTTATTGACTCGATTACAAAAAATAGAACTGATGAAGCCTTTGTAAGACTTATCTCGCCTGTGGTTAATGACGAGACAGAGACTATTGATTTGATGAAAGAGTTTACAAAAGAGATATTTCCCTATTTAACCGAATATATTCCATCGTAAAATATATAAAATGGTGAATCGTGATAAAACAGATTAATAAATCTCTTGCTGTTAATATAGTGATTATTGCTGCCTGCTTTTTATTTTTATACTCGCACACTATACAGAAGCTGATTTCAGATTGGCTGGTTGATCCAAATTTTTCACACGGCTTTCTCGTGCCGTTTGTAGCTGGATATATGATCTGGTATAAAAAAAACGAGTTGGCAGAGATAGAAGATAAACCGTCAAACTTGGGACTTTTCATCATAGCTTTAGGCATGTTGATCCACATCTTAGGAAATATCGGGGCAGAACTTTTTATTATGAGATTTTCAATGGTGGTTACCCTTTTTGGAATAGTCCTCTATCTGTTTGGAAGAAAAATTACATCTGCTGTTGCTGTTCCCTTGATATACCTTATTATAATGATTCCCATACCTGCCATTATATGGAATAAAATCGCATTTCCGCTTCAGCTTTTAGCTGCAAACCTATCTTCAATAATGATAAGAATTATTAATATTCCAGTGCTGAGAGAAGGTAATATTCTCCATCTTGCGAACACCTCTCTTGAAGTTGTAGATGCCTGTTCAGGCTTGAGGTCTCTTACATCTCTTATTGCCCTCTCTGGTGCATTTGCCTATATAGCAGATATCAGCATTACGAAAAAATGGATTCTATTTCTTTCTGCATTTCCCATTGCCGTTATTGTAAATGTGGTAAGGCTTACCGTTACTGCTGTTATGGCTGTATATATCGGTGCTGAGGCTGCACAGGGATTTTTGCACGATATGTCAGGGCTGCTTGTTTTTGTCGTGGCTTTGGCTATGCTCTATCTTGTTTTTATTATTGAATCTAAGATTTGAAAAAATGACACAACATACCAATAAATACATCCTTCTCACATTTGACGTTGAAGATTGGTTTCAGGTAGAGAATTTCAAATCATATATCCCATTTTCTTCTTGGTCGTCATACGAGCTTCGTGTTGAGACCAATACACACAAAATTCTTGATCTGCTTGACTCTTTCTCTTTTTCTCCAAAAGCGACCTTTTTTATAATGGGCTGGATTGCCCAAAAGCTGCCTCAATTAGTGCGTGAAATTCAAACGAGAGGACATGAAGTTGCTTCACATGGATTTAACCACCATCTATGCACCAAACTTTCCAAACAGACTCTTTTTAATGACATTGAAAAGAGCCGTAAACTGCTTGAAGATATTACAGGCACGTCTGTAATTGGTTATCGTGCGCCCAGCTTTGCGATAAATAATGATATTTTAAAACTTATCAGAGATGCAGGTTATCTTTATGATTCAAGCTACAACTCTTTTGGTCTGCACGGAAGATATGGAAAAATTGAGCTGCATGAAAGAGTTAATAAAAGCCAGCTTTATAAAATTCCAACCAACGATAATTTATTAGAATTTCACTCTTCTAATTCTAAATACTCCCGTGATTTTTATGAAATTCCAATTTCCAATCTATCTTTAGGAGATAAGGTCTTTCCTTTAGGCGGAGGCGGATATTTTCGTCTGATTCCTTTCCCATTATTTGGTAAAGCCATGAAGATCGTATTAAATCAGCAAGATGCTTTTGTTTTTTATTCGCATCCATGGGAATTTGATCCATCGCAGCCAAGAGTTAAAAATGCTTCAAAAGGATTTAAATTCAGACACTACACAAACCTTAAGCGGACAGAAAAAAAATTGACGGCTCTTATTGATAATTTCAGCAGCGTGAAGTTTTTAAGCTGTGGTGATTATGTTAATAAGACATTATAGCATTTCTGTATTATTAAAATAATAGGAACAAACGTTGTATTTAGGATACATTCATTGTTTTAGAGCAATAGCAATTGCTTTTATTGTTTCTGGTCACACAATAGATATGTTCTTATGGTTGGAAAAAATAGAAACAGTGCGAATATTAAGAATATTAATTTCAAATGGAAGTGTCTTGTTTGTATTTATTGCTGGTTATTTATTTCAGCATTTGTTGGTCAAATATGATACTAAAAAATATTATTTATCTAAAATCAAAAACGTAATTATTCCTTATATAATTATCTCTATTCCAGCCATTGTAATATTTGTATTTATACTAAACAGAGAGTCAGTTTGGCAAAATTTCTACGATAATCCTAAGTGGATACAAATATTATTGTTTTATTTAACTGGGTATCATCTTGCTCCGTTGTGGTTTATTCCTATGATCTTTTTATTTTATGTAATAGCCCCGTTATTGAGGATAGCTGATAACGGAAACTCTATATACTATTTTCTTCCTCTATTTATTGTTTTATCATGCCTTATTGGACGAGGTTCTTTGCCTCCTGAAAATTTTGTCCATTTTTTTTCGGTATATTTACTCGGCATGTTTTGCAGTAAATATAAAAACACAATAAATCCTTTGATTCAAAAAACATATTTTTTAGTTTCATCAGGCATTGCAACACTAATGTTTGCTTTAGCTGAATTTTATTTTATGACAGATACAATGAGTTATCTTAACTACCTGCAAAAGCTATTTATGTCTATATTCTTATTAGGTATTTTTATTAGAAACTCTAAATTGCACTCTAACTATATCAATACAGTAGCCGATGTCAGTTTTGGTATATTTTTTATCCATTCGTATGTTATAAGCTCTTTTAAATTGATATATAAATTGTTGTTTCATAATTTGCCAAATGGATATATATATATATATATTAACATCTATTACAATGATTATGATTTGTGTATTTTTAGTAGTTAGAATTAAAAAACTGCTTGGTTCACGTAGCAGATTAATAATTGGCTGCTAACTGTGTTAGAAAATCTTTAATGCAACAATTCAATTAATTGTTTTACGATTTTTAAGGAGGTTTAATGACTTCTCCCAAAAAACTCCCCTCTCCGCCAGCTATGAATCCATATATATTCACATTTTTGTTAGCCTTTTTTGGTGTATGGTGTTTTTATGACGGCTGGCTGACAACAGACCCTGAAATGCTCAAACATGCTCTTTTTAATCAAGTATTAAGCATAATACTGCTGCCGTGGAGTATCTACGATTTTTATAAACTTAGAAAATCAAGCTTTAAAAAATCTGAAATTGAATCTAAGCCAGACTCTAATCTTGAATATAAATCAAGTATAAAAAGAGATAATCAATGAACAATAGAGTTACCAACAGAGACCTGCTTTTACCCTATTTTGCTCCCTATTTTGCCTACGTTGGTATTGCTTCCATGATTGGCGATAGAATCTCTATTGAGATTAACTATCTTCTTAGAATTATTGTTGTAACTCCTTTAATTTTCTGGGCATGGAAATGGTATGTGCCGATTACGATTAATGGTCAGAGGATTTTGTCTGTTATATGGGGAGTTGTTGCAGGTTTGGCAGGCTGTGTATTATGGTGTCTGCTTCTTCTGCCGTTTATCGATAATGCAGGAGCAGGTCAAGAGCAATGGAGCATTCAAAGTTTTTTTCTGCGAATTATTGCCGCTACTTTGCTTGTGCCGATTTTTGAGGAGATAGCAATCAGAGGATATGTGTTACGCCTTGCTCTTCAATGGGATAAGCTGCGGAAGCTGAACGATTCTGAACCTCTCATTAAAGCCCTTGATAACTCTTCAATTTTCGATGTTAAAAACGGCGAATGGTCATTGCCTGCAATTTTAATCTCTTCTGCTGCTTTTACATTAGGGCATAATACTCAAGAATGGGTTGCAGCCTTTGCATACAGCCTTTTGATCTCATGGCTTTGGATTAAACGGGGCGATCTTTTATCTTGTATTGCAGCTCATGCCACCACAAATTTTGCTTTAGCTGTTTTTGTTTTTAAGACAGGTAGATGGGGGTTGTGGTAATCGTCAATATGAAAAAATGCAAATTCAAATCTTTTACTCACAGTTACTTTTTTTAAGCCTCCGGCTTTACCGGAGGTATTTGACATATAAATTTACTTCAGAGTCTCAGAAATATGGTTAAGCTGATGTTTGAGAGAAGCTATTTTTTCAGGAATAGAGCTTGGATCGCTATTTTTTGATGCTTTTTCAAGTTCTGCTGCAACAGCAGATATATCTGTAAGTCCAAGATTAGCGGCAGCCCCTTTTATAGAGTGGGCTGACATAGCGGCACTGGTATAATTACCAGAAGCTAATGCTGTTTCAAAGTTTGTAATGTCTGTTAGTGAGACATTGACCAGCATCTCTAAAAGCTCAATAAAATCTTCCTCGTCAAGTCCGATATTTGATGCCATTGCCTTCAAATCCATCTTTATTAATCCTTCCAAATTTAAAAGTAATCTTTAAATTAAACTGATATTGTGCTTATAAATACTCGGTACAATAAAAACAAACCTTAATATATCAACAGATATTATAAAAAAATATATATTGCAATTGTTATTCAGAAATATGTATATAATTATGGGTTATGCGGTTTAAAGTTAAAAGGATAATGAGCATTTGTGTAATATAATAATATGTTGCAGAATTAATTATTCTATTAGTTATCACTTCAAGCAGGAGATAAAGCTAAATGATTGAAAAGAGAATACTGGTAGTTGATGATGAAGAATCAATCTGTTTGCTGTTAAAATCAGCATTTACGACAAAGGGTTATGAGGTATTTACTGCAGGAACTTCTTTAGAAGCACTCGAACTTCTTGATAAAAATACAATACTTGTCATGTTCATTGATCTTAATCTTCCAGATATGACAGGTGTTGAGCTGTGCAGAGAGATTATTAAACGCAGCCCTCTTACTATTGCATATGCAATTACAGGATACGCATCTCATTTTGAGCTTGCTGAATGTAAGAGTGTCGGCTTTGAGGACTATTTTAAAAAACCTGTCCGGCTTGTAGATATCTTTAGTGCTGCAGAAAGAGCATTTGAGAAACTTGAAAGATGGAAGAGAAGCTAAAATATTTTCAAAAATAGGGGACTTAATATGACAGATATTGGTAAAAAAAAGATTTACAGCATAGCGTTAAAGACTGCTGTTCCATGTATTATTATCGTATTGGTACTTTTGACAATAAGCAGTCTTATCTCGATAAATCTACAGCTTTCTATGTCTAAACTTATTGTATCTGATTTTGAAACCTCCCAGAAAAAGGCATTAGAAGCTGATTCTGTAAAGGCTGATGAGTCATTGATGAACAGTATTGCGATCAATTTGGAGATATGTAAAGGGGTAACAGAGAATTTTATATATAATTTTGATCAAAATGGACTTGCTGGAATTTTAAAAAACTATCTTAAGATAGATGGGATTGTTGCAATAAAAGTAGTTGATTCAGATGAAGCCCCTTTTGCAGCAGCATGGAAAAATCCTGAAATTGTTACAGGAAAAGAGATGCCCAATGAGATTCAGTTAGATGAGTCGCTCTCTGTTGCCGGAGATTCAATCCATGACGGGCATAAAGTTGGAACTGTTAGAATCTATTTTACAAAAGAGCTTATAAATCAGGAGATCAACAATAGGCAGAAGCTGACTGACAGCTCTATCTCTCAGTTTAACCAGCTTTTTGATAAAAGCATAAAAGAGTCGATAACTTACCAGATTATCGCATCTGGAGTTATTCTGCTTGCCTTGATTTTGGCGATTCTTTTCAGCCTCCATTTTATTGTGACAAAGCCTATCAACAAAACAGTTGCAATGGTTAAAGATATTGCAGAGGGCGAGGGAGATTTAACTAAACGTCTGACGGTAAAGAGCAGTATGCACGATGAAATTGATGAGCTTTCTGGCTGGTTTAATATTTTTGTGGAAAAACTACAGACCATTATACGTGATATTTCACGAAATATAGAAGTTGTAGATACGTCAGCTTGCGATCTGTCAAATATTTCAGGTACAATGTCCAACGGTGTTATTGCTCTTTCTGAACGCTCACAAACAGTTGCAGCAGCAGCAGAACAGATGAGTGCGAACATGACCTCTGTTGCTTCGTCGTGTGAAGAGGCTGCATCAAATATCAATGTCGTGGCAGCAGCAGCCGAGCAGATGACCAACACTATAAATGAGATTGCAGGAAGTTCAGAACAGGCTCGCACGATAACGGCAGAGGCTGTAACAAAATCAGAAAATGCGGTTGCGAAAATAAATACTCTTGGGCATGCTGCAAAAGATATTACACGAGTAACTGAAGTTATTACAGAGATTTCAGGGCAGACAAATCTTCTTGCTCTTAATGCAACCATAGAGGCTGCAAGAGCAGGTGAGGCGGGCAGGGGGTTTGCAGTTGTAGCCAATGAGATAAAAGAGCTTGCAAGACAGACAGCAAATGCGACTCTTGAGATCAAGGAGAAGATCAGTAATATACAGATTTCAACAGAGGGCAGCATTACTGAAATAAGCGAAATTTCTCAGGTTATCGGGCGTGTAAATGAGATTGTAAACAATATTGCTGTTGCTATGGACGAGCAATCCTCTGCAACTGGAGAGATTGCAGAAAATATCTCACAGGCATCTACTGGAATTCAAGATGTTAGTGAGAATGTATCTCAAAGCTCTTGTGTTTCAGAAGAGATTGCAAAAGATATTGCTCAGGTAAACGGACACACATCAGAGATATCTGGTTTAAGCACAAAACTTGATTCAAGCTCACATACCCTTTCTGAGCTTTCATCAAAACTTAAATCAATGGTTGGCAGATTTAAAACAGGAGATGAGAGGCAGATTAACTCATTTGTCTGCAAATAGAATCTCCCTATGCCTGAAGCAGTTGGTTGTGTGATCATTAACCATACCAACTGCCTGCATGAATGAATAGCATATGATTGGTCCTGCAAATTTAAAACCCATTTTTTTCAGCTCTCTGCTCATGTTACGAGATTGTGTGGTTTGCTGAGGAACTTCAATTTGTGATTTCCAATGGTTTTGTATCTGTTTTCCATCTGTAAATGACCATATATAGTTGGAAAAGCTGCCAAATTTACTCTGTAACTCAAGAAAAGATCGTGCATTGGAGATCACGCTTTCAATCTTTTTACGATTTCTGATAATATTTTTATTATTTAACAAGTTCTCAATTTCAATGTGTGAATATGATGCCACCTTTTCAGGCTCAAAGTTATCAAATGCTTTTTTATAATCCCCCCTTTTTTTTAAAATTGTGCTCCAGCTTAAACCAGCTTGAGCACCTTCAAGAGTTAAAAATTCAAACAAAATCCTATCATCATAAACCGCAACTCCCCACTCATAGTCATGGTAATGTATCATAATTTCATCATCTCCTGCCCATTTACATCTTTCAATATTACATTGAAACTGGTAGTATCGCATCTTTATTTCCTTTACAGATAAATTGATAAACGATTGGATAAATTTTAATGGATAGACCTAAACAGTTAAAATTGGTTGCAGACTGGGAACGACTTCAGAAGATATTTATAAGACCTGAAGATGATGATTGCAAAGCTATTCTTGTAAAATATATGGAGCAGATTCTTTTTGGACTGCATGATTTTATAAATCGTAATGTAGGAATAACAGAAGAGATAAGTCTCAAAGAGCTGACTGAAAATTTCAGAGATACTCTTATCAGCCCTGAGCCTGAAAAGAAACTTGCAGAGGTTATTTCAGATATTATTTTTCAGATTGCCCCAAGAGCCGTCAATGTAGCATCTCCCTATTTTGTAGGACACATGACTGCTGCTATTCCTTTTTTCATGGTACACCTTAAAGCCATTGTTGCTGCATTAAATCAGAATGTGATTAAACTTGAGACATCAAAAGTGCTCTCTGTGCTGGAAAAACAGGTGCTTGCAAAGATTCATAGGCTTATTTACGGAATCAATAAAAGTTCAGTTGAGAGTTTTAATTTATCAAATTTATATTCAAACGGGACTTTTAGCTTAAGTAAAAAAGCAAGGCTTAGCGAAGAGTTTTATAACACTCATGTTCAAAACGCAGATACCTCTCTCGGCTCTTTTACAACTGGAGGAACTACTGCAAATCTTACAGCACTTTGGGTTGCACGAAACCGTTTTTTTAAGCCGTTTGATAGCTTTGAGGGGATTGAATCAGAAGGGATTGCACAGGCACTTAGAGCCTACTCTTTAGATAATGCTGTGTTGTTAGTCTCAAAAAGAGGGCACTTTTCATTAAAAAAATCGGGCGGAGTTTTGGGCATTGGCAATAAAAATATTGTTCCAATAGATGTCAACTCTGAATGCAGGTTAGACGTTAAAAAATTGTCTTCATCAATAAAGCAGATAAAGAGATTAGGCAGGACAGGAATTATCTCTGTTGTAGGTGTGGCAGGTGCAACTGAGACCGGCATTATCGATCCGCTTGAGGATATTGCAGATATCTGTCAGGAATATGGGATAAACTTTCATGTTGATGCAGCATGGGGCGGACCTGTAATGCTTTCGGAAAAGTACTCGCATAAACTGAAAGGTATTGAGAGGGCAGATTCTGTAACAATTGACGGACACAAGCAGTTTTTTATGCCTATGACCTGCGGAATGGTATTTTTTCGTGATCCGCTTGCTATGAACAGCATTGCCTACCACTCAAACTATGTGAATCGTCAGGGAAGCGTTGATCTTGGTATAAAGACTCTTGAGGGTTCAAGAGAGGCAAACTCTTTGATTCTCGACAGTGCCCTTAAAATCATGGGAACTAAAGGTTACTCTCTGATGATTGATCATGGAATTGAGACTGCAAGAAAGTTTGCTGATGAGATAAAAAAACGCGAACTGTTTGAACTTATCACAGAGCCGGAGCTTAATATTCTCACATACAGAATGGTGCCAAAAGAGATGAAACAGAGGCTTAAAACAGCAGATAGAGATGAGAAAAAGCAGCTCAATGAAAAGATTGATAAAATTAACATTGCAATACAGAGAAAACAGCGTGAAGCTGGCAGAAGTTTTGTATCAAGAACAAGAATGAATTATAGAATAGCACTTAACGGCTCAGGATTCGGAGATGACGAGGTTGTCGTGTTACGCAGCGTAATTATGAATCCTATGACAAACATAAGTATATTAAATGATGTTCTTGATGAGCAGGAGAATATATTACAATCTCTTGATAGTCAACTGCCACCTCCAGAGGCGGTGGAATTAAATAGTAATAATTCAGACATCTCTTGTGAAAAATACGAAGGTGAATAGATATGAAAAAGATAGTACCATCAGAGAGAACAAAAGAGATTACCCCCTTTATTGTTATGGAGATCATGGAAAAAATCCGTGATATGGAGGCAAAAGGGATTCACGTTATCCACTTAGAGGTTGGAGAGCCTGATTTTAACTCGCCTAAATGCGTTAAAGAGGCAGTATTAGAGGGTTTTGAACGTAATGAGACTCATTACACCCACAGCCTTGGAGATATTAGATTAAGAGATGCAATATGTGATTATTACAAGGAGAGCTACGGAGTTAATATTACGCCGAATAGAATTATTATCACCTCTGGAACATCTCCTGCAATGATGCTTCTATTTTCAGCACTGGTAAATCCAGGGGACGAGATTATCATATCAAATCCGCACTATGCCTGTTATCCCAATTTCATTAAATTTGCACAAGGCGTTCCTGTAAGGGTTGATGTTGATGAATCTGAAGGTTTTCTCTACACTCCAGAGGCGATTGCTGCAAAAATCACCTCTAAAACCAAAGGAATTTTAATCAATTCTCCCTCTAATCCAACAGGCAATGTGATGTCAAAAGAGAGAATGGCAGAGATAAACGATCTTGCCAAGTCTCATGACATTCCGATAATTTCAGACGAAATTTATCATGGTTTAGTTTATAGCGGAAAAGAGCACTCAATTCTTGAAATTACAGATCACGCATTTGTATTTAACGGATTTTCTAAACTCTTTGCAATGACAGGCTTGCGTCTTGGATATTTGATTGCACCTGAATATTTTATTCGTCCTCTTCAGATTCTCCAGCAGAATTTCTTTATCTCATCTAACTCTGTTATCCAGCTTGCAGGAGTATCAGCCCTTAAAAACGCTAAAAAAGAAACTGAAGCAATGAAAACCGAGTATAACCGGCGGCGGCAGTATATGATTAAACGGCTTCGTGATATGGGGCTTGGAATAACCGTAGAGCCGACCGGAGCATTTTATGTGTTTGCAAATGCAAAGCATATCTCAATGGACTCTTACGCTTTAGCCTTAGATATTGTAGAGAAGGCACATGTCGGCGTGACTCCAGGAATAGATTTTGGACCTAACGGAGAGGGATATTTGAGATTTTCGTATGCAAACTCGCTGGAAAATATCGCAGAGGGTATGGATAGGCTGGAACGATATTTGAGCAACAAAATTTAACCAAACAATTTAACAAAAAGATAAATAATGATTATAAAACAGACCGAATTTGTAAAAAGTGCTGCAAATCCATCGCATTTTCCCGAACCTGAATTTCCAGAAGTTGCGTTTGCTGGAAGATCAAATGTTGGGAAATCTTCCCTTATCAACACTATATTAAATAGAAAAAACCTTGTAAAGACAAGCTCAAAGCCGGGCTGCACCCAGCTTATCAATTTTTTTAAGATCAACAACAACACCTTTTTTGTTGATCTGCCGGGATATGGATATGCAAAGGTATCAAAATCAATCCGCTCGCAGTGGGGTTCAATGATAGAGCGATATCTTAACCAAAGACCCAACCTGCTTGGAGTCGTGCTTTTGATTGATATAAGGCGAGAGCCGGAAAAAGAGGAGTTGCAACTGATGCAGTGGCTTGCTGCAAAAGGGATTCCATGCCTTAGGGTGCTTACAAAGGCTGATAAGTTATCACGCCAGCAGCAGATAAACCGCTCTAACAAACTTGCAAAGATAATGATGTGCAAAAAAGAGGATATTCTTTTGTTCTCTGCAACATCAAAACAGGGTAAGGACGAGATTCTTAAAGAGCTGAATCTTCTTTTTTATGGAGCTGAAAGCTCTGCTGAATATAGTCCTAATGATAATGATGACAAAAGAGTTGATAATAAAAACAGAGCAGGAGAGTTATAAATTTATGAGACAGTCAGACGATAACGAAACATTTAGATCAGGATTTATAGCTATTGTTGGTGCTCCGAATGCTGGAAAATCGACTCTTCTAAATCGAGTTACTGGAGAGAAGATTTCCATTACATCAAGCAAACCTCAAACCACACGAGACAGAATTCTTGGAGTGGTTGAGCGTCCAGCCTCTCAGATAGTTTTCGTTGATACACCTGGAATCCATAAGGCAAAATCTCTTTTAAACCGCAAAATAGTAGATCAGGCTCTATCTGCTGTTCAAGATGTTGATGCTATTTTGCTTATGGTTGATGCTGCTTCAAAAGATAGTGATTCTGAAGAGATAATTATTAGGCAGCTTGAAAGCACAAAAAAATCTGTAATACTTGCGATAAACAAAGTTGATATTGTTGCACCAGACAGCCTTCTTCCCCGTATTCAGGAGAGTATTGCTTTGCATGAGTTTAAGGCTGTTGTGCCGATATCTGCAAAAACAGGAGTTCAGATAGATGAGCTTCTTGATGAGATAGAAAAGTGTCTGCCAGAAGGTCCAAGGCTTTTTCCAGAAGATACTTTGACCGATATGTCAGAAAAGTTTCTTGCTGGTGAAATGATCCGAGAGAAGATATTCAGGCTTACAGGAATGGAGATACCATACTCAAGTGCTGTAACTATTGACTCGTTTAAGCCGGAAAGAAAGCTGATAGTTATCCATGCAAGTATCCATCTTGATAAGGATTCCCAAAAAGGAATTGTGATTGGAAAAGGCGGGCAGATGCTCAAAAAAATCGGCGAACAGTCAAGAAAGGATATTGAGCGTATGACAGGCTCTAAAGTGCTTCTTCATCTTCTTGTAAAAGTGTCAAAAAACTGGAGCAGCAGCGAAAATATGCTCAGGGAGTTTGGATATTAATTTGAGACTCCCTTATTTAAGTAGAGACGGCAACCCCTATGGATTGCATGTATTGGGTGATTGAGAATGGAATTTTATTTTACACAGGACGAAGAGAGCCAGAGGCGTGAAAAGCATAAGGCAAGAGAGCTTAGAAACAGCCAGTGGTGGAAGCGGAAAAGATCGCAAGGAATCTGCCATTACTGCGGCGAGAGTTTTCCGCCAAAAGATTTGACTATGGATCACGTTGTTCCTATCTCAAGAGGCGGCACATCTTCTAAAAATAATGTGGTTCCATGCTGTAAAGAGTGCAACACAAAAAAGAGAACATTGCTCCCTTTAGAGTGGGAAGAATATATGAAAGCACTTTCTGGAACTTCTGAGTGATTTGTAATTAAATAGATACCCTTTGCTTATGCCTTAAAAAAAATCGAGCCTGAATTTATGGATAAAAGCACAACAGAGATAATTTTAGAGAGCATATCTGACGGAGTTTTTACGGTTGACCACAACTGGCTGATTACATCGTTCAACCGTGCAGCAGAGGAGATTACAGGCATAGATAGAGATGAGGCAATCGGAAGGCACTGCTGGGAGGTTTTCCGCTCGAATATGTGCGAGCATGAGTGTGCCCTTAAAAAAACTATGAAAGAGGGCAAGCCGTTTGTCAGCAGCACAACCCACATTGTTGACAGCCAGAAAAGGCGTATTCCGATTACTGTATCAACATCTCTATTAAAAGAGAGCAATGGAAATATTTTAGGCGGCGTGGAGGTGTTTAGGGATCACTCTCTTGTTGAGGAGTTGAGAAAAGAGCTTTATTCAGGCTTTAAAATTGGAGATATGGTGAGCCGCAGTCCTGCAATGAAAAAGATATTCAACACTCTTCCGTTGATTGCAGACAGCGGCAGCACTGTGCTGATTCAAGGCGAGACCGGCACAGGCAAAGAGTTGATGGCAAAGGCAATACACAATCTGAGCAGCCGAAAAGATAAACCTTTTGTTGCGATAAACTGCGGCTCTCTGCCTGATACGCTGCTTGAATCTGAGCTTTTTGGATACAAAGCAGGAGCTTTTACCCATGCTGTTAAAGATAAGCCGGGTCTTTTTGCTGCTGCTGAAGGCGGAACACTTCTTTTAGATGAGATAGGAGATACAAGCGGGGCATTTCAGGTCAGACTTCTTCGGGTGCTTGAAGAGAGAGCTTTCCAGCCATTAGGTTCTATAAAATCAATAAAAAGCAATGTCCGCGTGATTGCAGCAACCAATAAAAATCTTTTGCAGATGGTAGAAGAGGAAAAATTTAGGATAGACCTTTTTTACAGGATTAATGTTGTTAAAATTGATCTGCCTTCTTTAAGAGAGCGTATGGAGGATATTCCCATACTTATTGACCACTTTATTGAGCGTTTGAACAAAATTCAAGGAAAGTCGGTTGAAGCAGTAGAGCAGGAGGCACTTGAGAGGATTATGTCCCACAACTTTCCCGGAAATATAAGAGAGCTGCAAAACATTATTGAACACGCATTTATCCTATGCAGCCATGGCAGAATTGCTCTTAAACATCTTCCTGTAAATCTGCATCAAAAATCAGATTCTAATGACGCTGATATTTCTAATATTTCAGGCTCTAACGATATTTCTGATTCTAAAGCCTCTTTTAACTCTAATTCCAACATTAATCCTATTAAATCAGCAGAAATAAAGGTGATTAAAGATGCTCTTAGGCACAACAGCTATAATCGCAGTGCTGCTGCACGAGAGCTTGGAATACACAAAAGCACCCTTTTTAGGAAAATTGCCAAACTCGGCATTGAGCTTCCAGATGGAATTGACGGGCGGTCAGCGGTCGTGGACAGGTATTATAAAGATTCACTGAAATCATAGAATAATATATAGATTTCCAGAAAAGTCTTTTTATCCAGCCCTGAGCTGAAGCTCTGGGCTGATTTCACCCAAGCCCTCTTAAGAGGGCTTCCTTTATTAGTTAGCCGAGGGCTTCAGCCCCACGGCGGCAGAGATACAAAAAATTTTTTTCTATATTCTTTGGGAGAAAGAGATGTATTTTTTTTAAACAGCCTTCTAAAAGTGCTTATATCTTCATATCCTGTCTTCCATATTATTTCGTTAATATTGTCATCGGTTGTTTCAAGTCTTTTTTTTGCCTCCTCAATCCTTATCTGCTGTAGGTATGAAATTGGTGTCTCTCCAGTTGCCTTTTTGAATCGTCTATTAAAATGGCGGGGGCTTAATCCGATCTCTTTTGCCAAATCATCAATAGTAAAATTTTCCTGATACCTGCTCTCCATCAAATGCTGTGCTGTTATAACAGCCTTATCTCCATGGTTTTTATTAAAATCAACTGTTGCGTATGGCAGTTGGCTGTCTCTTCCAGAGTCTATAAGAAATGATTTTGAACAGATCGAGGCAAGCTGCTCAGAACCGTATTTTTTAATAATATATAGAGCTATATGGTAAATTGAAGTTACAGCTCCTGAACAGATAAGATTTGAGTCAACGGTCAATAGTTTTTCTGGTTTAAGATTTACATTAGGAAAATTTCTTTTAAAACGCCGTATAAACTGCCAGTTTGTTGTTGCCTGCTTACCGTCTAAAAGACCTGTCATGGCAAGTATAAATGTGCCTGTGCAGAGTGCTGCTACGCCCACGCCTTTATGATAACTTTCTATAATCCATTCAAGAATTCCTGTGAAAGACTCTTTTTTAATCTCATTGGAAAAGATAAAAGCAGGTATCAAGATTAAATCTGTATCTTGAACAGAGTTGAGCGATTTGTCAGGCATGATCGTAATACCATTATTGTCATTAATCGGCTTTCCGTCTAAAGAGGCAGTTTCAGTTATAAATAGAGGCTGATTGCAATCATCATGAGATTCAATATCTCTATTTTTACCCTCTATTTTTAAATGCCATAAGTTTGCTATTATAAAGGCATCTTTAATGCTTAAAACCCCTGAAAGTGCACACTGCTCGTATAGAATAAATGTTATTTTTACCATAATTTTCTTAAATATTCCCCCAATATGTCCATTTTAACCTTTAATTTGGCATTTATGCCACTTTGTTTTAATCTGGTCAAATGCTATTTTAAAAATACAATGCGTGTCATGCAGCTACAATGAGAGCCATACAGCAGAAATAAATTTAAATCTTATTTTACAAAACTCTCTATTTTTTATCTTTTTTTTAAAATAGAGAGATAGGAATAAGCTATAACGGAGAGTAAAAATGGAAGACAGTGAACAACATTATAGAAAATTAGAAAATATGATGAGATCAGCACCTTTTATGCAGCTTACTGGTGTTGATGTTAAGATAAAAAAGGGAGAAGCAGAGATAACTTTACCAGTAAAAAAAGATTTTTTCCACGCAGCAGGAGCAATGCACGGGGCACTTTATTTTCTTGCTCTTGATAATGCTGCTTTTTTTGCTGTCAACTCTTTGGTTGAAGATGTATTTGTACTAACAACGAGTTTTACAACATATATTACAAGACCTGTATCAGAAGGCTTTGTAAGGGCGGTTGGCAATGTTGTTCATCAGAATCGGACTCAATTTATTGCTGATGCAGTTATGTATGACTCAAAAAATAATCAGATTGCAAGGGCTAACGGTGTTTTTGTAAGAAGCAAAATAGATTTGTCTGATAAAATTGGATATTTATAAAAGGAGGATTTTTATGGGTAAATGGCATAAAACAGGATGCGTGTTATGTGTTCAAAACTGTGGATTAGAGATAGAGGTTGAGAATAACCGCATGGTAAAGGTGAGACCAGATAAAGATAATCCAAGAAGTAAAGGTTATGCCTGCCGAAAAGGAATGAGTGTAATCTACCACCAATATCCAAAAGATCGCCTTACAGAACCACTAAAACGGGTTGGAGATAAGTTTGTGCCTGTAAGCTGGGATCAGGCAGTTGAAGAGATTGCAGAAAAACTCGGCACTATTGTGAAAACTTACGGACCACGCTCTTTTGCATATATGGGAGCAAGTTCACAAGGCGGACATTTAGAAGGAGCCTTTGGAGTGAACCTGTTAAGACAGATGGGTTCTCAATACCATTACTCATCTGCTGGTCAAGAGTTTAGCGGAATATTTTGGACACTTGGTCGAATGTTGGGCAAGCAGTATAATATTGTAATACCAGATGAACACAACACAACTATGCTTGTAGCTTGGGGCTGGAATGGAATGGAGAGCCATCAGATTCCCCGTGCTCCTATTTTGCTCAAATCATTCAGCAAAGACCCTGATAAGTTGCTTGTAGTAATTGATCCAAGAAAATCTGAGACAGCCTCTATTGCCAATATACATCTGCCTGTCAGACCCGGAAGCGATGCTCTTTTAATAAAGGCAATGATATCAATCATTTTAGCGAACGGCTGGGAAAACAGAGAATATATCGAAAAGTATGTAGATGGATATGATAAAATTGCTCGTTGGTTTAAGAGTTTTGATGTAAAATCTGCTCTCAATGTGTGTGAACTTGACTATAATCAGGTATTTGAACTGTGCCGTCTTATGACAACAAGAAAATGGAGTATGCATCCTGATCTTGGAATTTATATGGGGCGTAACAGTGCTTTAAACTCCTATCTTATGAATATACTCGGAGTTGTCTGCGGAATGTTCTGCGTTTCAGGAGGCAATGTGATTCCCGGAATGGTTGTGCCGATGGGGTCTCATGCTGACGAGAGAAACCCAAAAGTGTGGAGAACTTTAGCAGCAAACATGCCTCCTGCTGCGGTCGGCACGTTTCCTCCATCTGTAATGCCTGAAGAGATATTAAGCGATAATCCAGAACGGCTTAGAGCTGTTTATGTGAGTGCCTGCAACCCTTTGCGTGCATATCCAGACACTACTGCGTATGAGCAGGCATTCTCAAAACTTGATCTGCTTGTTGTAAATGATATTGCTATGAGCGAAACAGCACGTTTTGCTCATTATGTACTTCCGTGTAAAACCTTTTATGAATCTTGGGATACTGCATTTTTTCCGCTTACATTTCCAGAGGTATATTTGCAGCTTAGAAGACCCATTGTAACGCCTCCTGAAAACTGCCTTGAGGCATCAGAGATATTTACAAGAGTTGCTGATAAACTTGGATTAATACCTGAAATTCCAGAGAGCGTTCAAACAGCAGCCAAAAATGTTGATAACACTCCAAATAGCAGAATGGCTTTTGGAATGGAGCTTATGACGTGGGCTGGCTCTAACCCTTCAGTCTTTTCAAAGATGCCTTTTGTTCTTGCAAAAACGCTTGGTAAAACTTGGGATAGTGCTGCAAAAGCGGGTCTTTGGGGGGTTCTTATGACTGCTCCTAAAACTTTTAGAGAAAATGCAGCCAGAGCAGGTTTTGCAAACTCAATCACACAAGGAGATGATATATTTCAATCGCTTATAGATAATCCTCAAGGTTTGTGGGTCGGAAAGGTAGAACCAGAAGATAATATGCGATCAATAAAGACTCCATCAGGAAAAATTGAAGTTTATATAGAGGAGATGGAGCAAACAGTTATAGAGCTTAGTGCAACAAACGAAAGCAAAGGGTTAAAGATGCCGCCTGAGTTTCCTATGATTCTAAATGCTGGTCGCCACACAAGATATAATATAAACACCATGATGAGAGATAATGGCTGGAATGAAGGACAAAGAGCCTGCACAGTAGCCGTAAGCCCTGAAGATGCACGCAGGCTTGGCATATCTGATGGCGATAATGTATCTGTTACAACTCAAGCGTCAAGCGAAACAGGAGCTGCTCAGGTGAGTGATCAGGTTCGATCTGGAATGGTTCTGATTCCTCATGGCTTTGGTCTTATATATGCAGATGAAGAGGTTTATGGAATTAACGTAAACCGCCTGACAAAGAATACACATAGAGATTTTCTTGGAACTCCGATGCACAGATTTGTTCCATGCAGGATTGAAAAGGTTTAATAGTGTTATTTTGTCTTTAGAAGTATCTAAAAAAAATCGCTTAAAAATTAATTTTTACTAAAAAAATAGGAGAGTTCTCCATTAACAAAAGATTAAACAACGACAGATTACAAGAGAAAAATATCCAGATAGATCGTTTACACCATAATGCAGTTGTATGCGATCTTGATGGAACAATTCTTCATGCTGGAAAAGAGGCAATTGCAGTACCGGGCAGAACTCGTGCAAGTTTTCTTTCAGCAGATTCAGCAGAGCTTATTAGAAAGATAAGCCAGATATTTCCGCTGATTATTGCAACCGGTAGAAATGCAAAAAGTGTCAGCAAACTTGTCAACCAGCTTCCAGATGTTAAATTCAGCGGATTTGTTCTTGAGAATGGTTTTGTGGTAAGAAATCATATTAATGATAGAGTTAATGATAAAGACCTAAATTATTCAATAAATGAAGAGTGGGATAAAATTGCAGCACTCTTTCCAGATTGGGAGAGGCTGCCGTTTTACGAAAACTGTGCTGGATTTGTGTTTAATTTTACTCAAAAAGATATTGATGCAATCGCAATAGACACAAAAGTTAAGCACGCTCAACAGGTTTTAACTCAAAACGGTTACACCTATCCAGTTTATAAGGAGAAGAGAAAAGTTTTTATCTATCCAGATCATGTTGATAAGATGAGAGGAGTTAAGTTACTCGGTTTTTATCCGTATATTGCAATAGGAGATGGCAGCAATGATTTACAGCTTATGCAGCAAAGCACAATCCCTGTTATGCCAAATTCTGGAGCACCAGAATTAAAAGAGATTGTCGTTCAAAAAAATGGATTCTGTTCTATGAAAATGGAGCACGCAGCATCATTTGAGATGCTTGATTTTGCATACAATTTACTGATTAACAAATATACATTACCTTGACAATCCAAATTTTGAATCAATTATTGTTGACATAAAATGGTTTATTGCCGACATCTGTTTATTATTATTTTAAAAATAAAGAACAATAGGAGAAAAAATGAGTAGCAGACAAGAAACTTGTGAATTTAAAACCGAAGTGCAGCAGATGCTCCACCTGATTATCAACTCCCTCTATTCCAACCGTGAGATTTTTATCCGCGAGCTTATATCCAACGCATCAGATGCCATTGACAAGGCAAGATTCAAAGAGCAGACAGAGCCGGCTCTGTTTGAGAAAGATAACGATTACCATATCAGAATCTCAACTGATCCTGAAAAGAGGATTTTTGAGATTTCTGACAATGGAATCGGTATGACCTATGATGAGGTTAATGAAAACATAGGCACTATTGCTAAAAGCGGCACAGCAGCATTTATGCAGGCTATGCAGAACTCAAAAGAGCAGAATCAGCTTTCACCAGAGCTGATTGGTCAATTCGGCGTAGGATTTTACAGTGCCTTTATTGCAGCAGATAAGATAACTCTTGTAACAAAAGCTGCTGGTGCTGAAAAAGGTGTAAAATGGGTCTCTGACGGCAAAGGAACATACACAATCGAAGAGGTTGAAAAAGAGACAAGAGGAACTACAATCACCCTTGAGCTTAAAGAGCATGGAGAGGACGAGCAAGACTTTACAGATGAATACACTATCCGCCATGTTGTGAAAAAACACTCTGATTTTGTAACATACCCCATTATTATGAATGTGGAGAAGAGCGAGCCGATACCTGAAAATGAGGTAGTAAAGGGACCAGACGGCAAGCCGATTGGAGAGACCAGCAGGAAGGTTAGAAAAGATGAGACCTTAAACTCCATGAAGGCAATTTGGGCAAAAAATAAGGACGATGTAACCGCTGAAGAGTATGAGGAGTTTTACCGCCACATAAGCCATAACTGGGATAAGCCTCTTGAGATAATCCACAAAAAATTTGAAGGTGTAACAGAGTATGACTCACTGCTGTTTATCCCATCAAAAGCTCCTTTTGATCTTTTCCGTCCTGAGCGTAAACATGGTATGCAGCTCTACTGCAAACGTGTTTTTATAATGGACGACTGCAAAGAGCTTTTACCTGATTATTTAGGCTTTATCCAAGGTGTTGTTGATGCTCCAGACCTTAACTTGAATGTCAGCCGTGAGATTTTGCAAGAGGGAAGGCTTGTTAGAAATATCCGCAAGAACCTTGTAAAAAAGATTTTTTCCACCTTTGAGGAGATGGATAAGGAGAAATTTGAATCGTTCTACAACGAGTTTGGTCAGGTAATTAAAGCTGGTATTCCAACTGACTTTGAGAACAAGGATCGCATAGCATCTCTTGTTAGATATAAAACTACAAAATCGGACGGTAAGTATGTAACTCTTGATGAGTATATCGAAAGAATGCCAGAAGGTCAGACAGATATCTACTACATCACAGGTGAGAATCTAAATGCCCTTATAAACAGCCCGCTGCTTGAGACGCTGAAGGCAAAAGATTATGAGGTTCTTTTGATGGTTGATCCTGTTGATGAGTGGGTAACACAGTCTCTATTTCAGTATAAAGATAAAAATCTTAAGAGTGCTGAAAAAGGCGATCTTGAGCTTGATAAAGTTGATGAGGCTAAAAAGGGTGAATTTACAGCCCTGTTTAATTTTATCAAAGAAAAACTTGAGGACAAGATTAAAGATGTTCAGGTATCCAACCGCCTTAAAGATTCTGTATCGTGCCTTTCTGCTGACGATTACGGCATGAGTGCGTATATGGAAAAAATCATGAAAGCCTCTGGTCAGGATATGCCTGCACAGAAACGCTCTTTAGAGCTTAACATCAACCACCCTCTGATTGCTAAGATGAAGAATATATTTGAGACTGACACAACTAATCCAATCTTGAAAGATTACAGCGAGATTCTTCTTGATATTGCGATTGTTAGCGAAGGCGGCAAAGTTGATAATCCGGCAGGATTCAGCCAGCGTATCGGCGAGATTATGGCAAAGTCGATTTAACGTTAAATTCTTAGATATATGTAATTTATGGTAGAGACGCACAGTTGTGCGTCTCTATGTTTTTTTATATTACGTTTTTATCTATTCTTATAAATTATTTGGGAACAATTCTAAATCTTTCCCCATCAGTTATAGAATATTTCTCATACAGTTATAGATTGAAATTGAAATAAATATGAAAATTTACCTTGAAAGTCTTGGCTGCTGCCGAAATCAGATAGACAGCGAAGTTATGTTAGGTCGTCTTGCGTCTGCTGAACACCAAATATGCAGCGATCAGGCAGAAGCTCAAGTCATTGTTGTGAACACCTGCGGATTTATAGCATCTGCATCAGCAGAGTCTATTGACACGATTCTTGAGCTTGCTGAATATAAAAAGAGCGGCTCATGCAGTTATCTTATAGTTACAGGGTGTCTGCCCGAGCGTTTTCGTGATGACACTTTAACCGAAGCCTTGCCAGAGGTTGATGCGTTTCTCGGCACTGGTGCTTGTGATCAAATTGTAGAAGCAGTTGACCAGCTTGCTAAAAATTGCTGTTTATCTAAAGGGCAGAATAGGGCAGGGCATCTGCTTCTTCTTCCTGATCCATGTTCAAGGCAGTTTCAGGGTTATCCTCTTCCACGCATTCTTACTCTCAACTATTCGGCATACGTTAAAATATCAGAAGGGTGCAACCGCAAATGCACATACTGCATTATTCCAAAACTTAGAGGGCGACAGAGAAGCCGTCCAGTTGAAGAGATTGCAGCAGAAGCTGGGCATCTTATAAAAAATGGAGTTAAAGAGATTATTTTAGTCGGCGAGAACACAACCGATTACGGCTCTGATCTTAATTTACACTCTGAGCCTGATTCACGCTCAAATCTTGCACAGCTTTTAAAATCTGTGGCATTGGCAGCAGCAAGAGAAAATTATTCCCCAGTTAATATATCAAACAGCAATTTTCCGATTAACAACCACTATATGCCTGTTTGGCTTCGTCTTCTCTACACCCACCCATCTTCAATCACAAAAGAGGTAGTTGAACAGATAGCCTCTCTTGACAATTTCTGCACCTATTTTGACATTCCTGTCCAGCATGCAAGTTCAAAAATACTTAAACGAATGGGCAGAGACTATGATTTAGATCATCTATACCGGCTGTTTGATTTGATACGCAATACAGCACCTGATGCAGCTTTAAGAACAACTCTGATTACAGGTTTTCCGGGTGAGACAGAATCAGATTTTAAAACAATGCTCAAATTTGTAGAAGATATTAAGTTTGACCATTTAGGCGTGTTTGCATATTCAGACTCAGAAGACCTTGCATCACACCATTTAAAAAATCATGTTCCTGAAAAAGTGGCTGAAGAGCGTCTTGATATTATTATGGCTGCACAATCAAGAATATCTGAAAATATTAATAAAAAGTATATGGATCAGACTTTAGAAGTGCTTGTTGAAGAGAATCCTGATGAAGGAATTTACATTGGCAGAACAAGATTTCAAGCCCCTGAAGTTGATGGAATCACATTTATTTATGGCTCAGGTCTTGAAATTGGGAGCTTTGCTGATGTAAAGATTACTGAAACTCATGAATATGATCTTGCAGGAGAACACTCAAGTTATGAACCAGTTGTTGAATCAAGAACCACCAAAAAATTTAACTCCGCTGACCCACAGGGAACTAAAAGATAAAATTCTATCAAAAGTTGGTGGTGATCTTGCCGATATTGAACAAGCACTCCGCGAAAACTTAAACCCGCATCTTGATCTTGTATCTGAAATTGCAGGGCATCTTCTGTTTAGCGGAGGAAAACGCCTGCGTCCCCTTTTGATGCTGCTCAGTTCACGCTTATGCAGCCATCAGATCAATCCTATTGATCCTATTGCTCAAAATCTTAATTATAAAACTATAGTTCAATTTTCCACCATATTTGAGTATCTACACGCTGCAACTCTTCTGCATGATGATGTTGTTGATGAAGCACAGATGAGGCGTGGAAAAGCTGCTGCCCATTCAATTTGGAGCGTTCCAAAGGTTGTGCTTACAGGCGATTTTCTGCTTGCAAGATCGTTAAGCCTTGCAGCTAAAACAGAGATTCCTCAAATCATCAGCATTATGGCTGGAATTACAGAAGATATGTCTCAAGGTGAAATTGATCAGATGGAGCAGAAGGGCAGGCTTGATCTGACTGAATCCCAATATTTAAGGATTATTAAACGCAAAACTGCTGTATTGATTCAAGGTGCCTGCAAAAGCGGTGCAATACTTGCCCATTCAGGCAGAATAAATTATAAAAACAGCCATAAAAATAGTGATTCTGTTAATCAAAATGGTTATAACGACCATGTAATAAATCACACAACGAGAAATGAAAGTCAGTTAAGAGAGTTTCATATAAACAGCACCAATAATACTATAACCATAACAAAAGATGAGGCTTTTAAACGGGAAGAGGCTCTTGATAACTATGGCTATCATCTTGGCGTTGCTTTTCAGATGGCTGATGATCTGCTTGATTACACAGGTGATTCTGTATCTCTTGGAAAAAATAGAGGTGCAGATATACGCGAAGGGAAATTGACTCTGCCGCTTATTTATGCACTATCAAAAGCTGAGGGCAACGATAGGGCAGTTATGGAAGATATTATCAAAGGCTCTGTTAGCTGCGATAAACGTGAGGATAATTTATCTTCTTCTAATACAGATGAACATTTAAATAGTTCTGTTAATTCGTTTGATTTGATACTTGAAAAGATAAAGAGATACAAGGGCATTGAATATACAGAGCTTCAGGCAGAAAATCATGTTGAGCAGGCAAAAAAATCTCTTGGTATTTTTCAAGCGTGTGAAGCTAAAGAGCTTTTGCTGATGCTTGCAGATTATTCAATTGCAAGAAAAATATAAATATAAAAAAATAGGGCATGGTGACAAAAAGAGAGTTAATATATGAAGCGTATAAAACAGATATCAATATACTTTTTAATTGTTTCATGTTTTGCAGTATCTCTAACTATAAAAGTAAGTTCTGAGCAGTTAGATTCAGGAGAGTTTCAGTTCTATTCAGAAGAGGCAATTCATAATAAACAGCGGATAAAGAAGCCTCGATCAAGTCAGAAACGACCAAATGAGATAACTGTTGTGACTCTTGGAATCTCTTCTATCAAGAAAAACAGGGCATTGGCAAAGCAAAATGCCACAAATGAAGCGTTAAAAGAGGCTGTAGAGAGGTCTATTATCCTTATGATTGGCAGTGACAAGATTGATTCAAATCTTGGTTTAATATATGAGGCAGTAAATAATCATGCTGAAAAATTTATCATAACATACAACATAGTTGGAGAGAGACTTCAAAAAGATAAATCAATCGTTGCGGTAAAAAGCCAAATAAGCAAAGAGGCTCTTGTAACTTTTTTCAGCCAGAAGGGTGTTATTCATACTAACGTAAAAAATGAAGAGAAAATAAGCGGATTAAAAACAATAAGGGCAATTATAGAAGGAGATGACTACCTTTCAAGTTTTATAATGCTCAGAAAAACATTGAACAGCATGAACGGCATCAAAGATGTTCAGACAAGGGATTTAAGTTCAGAACAGGCAACAGTAACGATACTGTTCAATGGTGATGGAAATAGTTTGGCAAAGGAGCTTATGCTTACATCTTTTGATGATTTTGGGTTGGAGCTGTCTGATATTACCCCAGAGTCTCTTACAATTCGTTTTCTTCCTAAAGCCTATGGACCTCCAATTGAGCAGACAGATATGGAGGGGGCTTATATTTCTGAATAGAACCATTCCATATTCCTCTCAAAAATAACCCAGCTTAAAATTCAACAAATTAACTGACTCCATTTGTTCAATATTAATAAAGCCACTATTATATAAGGATCAAGAAGCATGAAATATATTACCAATAAAGCTGTTCAAGCGTTTTTACTATTATCGTTTATATTGTTTTTAGTACTATCTCCTATCTTTTCTACAGTTCGGGCATCAGGATCAGAAGGAAAAGATAAGATATCAGATAAAAAGATACCTGTATTCGTTACAATTTTGCCTCAAAAATTTTTTGTAGAGCAGATTGGAAAGGATCGTGTAGATGTTCAAGCAATGGTACAGCCGGGAGCAAGTCCCCACACCTATGAACCAAAACCCCAGCAGATGACAGCCCTGTCAAAAGCAAAAATATACTTTACAGTAGGGCTTCCTTTTGAAAAAGTATGGTTTGATAAGATATCTGACTCAAACAAGGATATGAAGATTGTCCATACAGATGAGGGGATTGATAAGATTTATATGGTATCACACAACCACCATGAAGATGAGTTAGAGCGTAAAACAGAAAAAGAGCATCACCATTCTGATATTCATGCAGGAGGAGAAGGAGAACCTGATCCGCACATATGGCTCTCTCCAAAACTTGTATCAGTTCAGGCAAAAAAGATTGTAGATGGACTTAAGGAGATTGATCCTGATTTTTCAGCTCAGTATGATGAAAATTATAAGGCATTTATATCAGAAATTTTCAAATTAGATCAGGAGCTTAAATCGATATTTACTGGCAGAAACGGAGTACAGTTTATGGTGTTCCACCCTTCATGGGGCTATTTTGCCCGAGATTATAATCTTCAAGAGATACCTGTTGAAATAGAGGGTAAAACTCCAAAACCAGCACAGCTTAAAGAACTTATCAGCCATGCAAGGGAACATAAAATCTCTGTTGTATTTGCACAGCCTCAGTTCTCAGTTAAAAGTGCACAGCAGATAGCAAAAGAGATAGATGGAGAGGTTCTTTTTGCTGATCCTCTTGCATATGACTGGTTTAAAAATATTCGTGATGTTGCCGCTAAATTTAGGTCAGCATTAAAATAGAGGCAGTGGATTTAAATTTCAGGAAAAATTTAACATATGACTCCAATTATAAAAATACGAAATCTCTCTTTTGCCTATAATGGTCAGCCGGTTTTAAACAACATCAATCTTGATATTTTTGAGGGAGATTTTACTGCCATGATAGGACCTAACGGCGGAGGAAAATCAACTCTAATGAAGCTGATGTTAGGGCTTCTCACTCCAGATAAAGGTGAGATAACCATCATGGGCAAACCTGCTGTAAAGGCATCAGCTTCTATTGGATATGTACCGCAAGATATAAACCTTAACCGCAATTTTCCTATTACAGCCGTTGATATTGTCCTTATGGGAAAACTTATGCCTGAACGCAGATGGAGGCGTTACAACTCATCAGATCGTGATGAAGCTATGGAAGCTCTTGAAAAGATGGGAATGGCAGATTACGCATTACGCAAGATAAGCAATCTTTCAGGGGGTCAGAGGCAGAGAGTCTTTATTGCAAGGGCATTGGTAACCAAACCTAAAATACTTCTTTTAGATGAGCCTACATCAAGCATTGATACTAAAGGGCAGACGGATTTTTTCAAGATGCTCAAAGTTCTTAATAATGAGATAACCATTCTTGTTGTTAGTCATAACCTCTTTGTTGTCTCAAATTTTGTTAAATCTGTAATATGTCTTAACAGACATCTTCACTACCATAACAACTTTGCAATTGCAGACTCAGTGTTTTCAACTTCAAACATTCAAGCAGGAAGAGTTACAGATATGCTTGAAAAAATGTACTCATGTACAGTTGAGGAACTCTGTCCCGTAGAGATACTCTCACATCATGTGCAACCAGAATTTTTTCTAAAAAAATAGGTATATAATGGATATATTACATTTTGAATTTATGAGAAATGCACTTATGGCAGGACTGCTTGCAAGCATCATATGCGGAATTATGGGAACATTGGTGGTTGTTAACCGCATTGTCTTTTTATCTGGCGGAATTGCACATGCAGCTTACGGTGGAATTGGGTTGGGATTCTATTTTGGCTGGCCCTATCTTCCGTCAACTCTTGGATTCTCACTTGTTGTTTCAATGCTGATGGCAGTTGTAACCATGAAGGCAAAGCATAGAGCTGATACAATTATAGGAGTTACATGGGCGGTCGGCATGGCTTTTGGAATTATACTTATGGATATTACCCCGGGCTACAATGTTGATCTGATGAGCTATCTGTTTGGAAGCATCTTAACTGTTCCTCAATCTGATCTCTGGCTGATGCTGGTAATGTCAATAATAATAACAGGATTGACTGCTTTTTATTATAAAGACCTTTTGGCAATGTCTTATGATGAGGAGTTTGCTAAAATCCGCGGAGTTCCGGTAAAAGCCATCTATATAATGTTGATTGCCATGCTTGCTATAACTGTTGTTGTGGTAATTCAAGTAGTTGGATTGATTTTGATCATTGCTCTTTTAACAATTCCGCCATTTATTGTGGAACGGTATGCCCGATCCCTTTCCAGCATGATGATATGGTCAAGTGTGGCTGGCATGGTATTTACTATCTGCGGACTTTGGATTTCATACACGTTTGATGTTACATCAGGAGCGGCAATAATAATGGTTGCTGGAATTGCTTTTTTTATCTCTTTAGCAGCAGATCGGCTTTTTGGGATAAAAGCTAAGTAAGGTGTAAAAATATCAGCAGGCAGGCAGCTCTAATTTAAAAACAGTACCTTTGCCAACGATGCTCTCTACAACTACATTGCCGTTATGCCTTTCAATAATTCCATAGAGTGTCGGAAGTCCTAAACCTACCCCATACTCCTTATTTTTAGTGGTAAAAAAGGGTTCAAATATTTTAGATAAATTCTCTTGAGGTATTCCAACTCCACTATCTTTTACTTCAATTACAACGATATTTTGTTTTGGATTATGGCTTGCACAAAGGGTTAAAGTTCCACCTTGAGGCATTGCATCAACAGCATTAAAAACAAGATTGATAAGACACTGCTGCAACTGGTTAAAATCACCTTTTATTAACGGAATATCCTGATTTATAAGACTTTTAAGTTTAATGTTGTTTAGCTCAAGTTTATGCTGGCTTAATATAATGCAGCGGTGGAGAAGCTCATCTACCCTGACATCTCCAAATGCAGGAGCAGATTTTCGGGAAAATGTCAGAAGACTTGAAACAATCTCAGAACAGCGGTGGGTTTCGCTTTCAACTAATTCAAGGTATCTTTCAAATTTCTGCCGATTCTCCTCTGTCAGCGTTCCTCTGCTTAATATCTTGATCATCAATCTGCTGTAATTGAGTATTCCTGCAAGAGGATTGTTGATCTCATGCACCATGCTTGCAGCAAGTTTTCCTAAAGCCATCATCTTATCTTGATGAAGAATTTGAGCTTGATCCTCTTTTTCCCGCTCAAGTTTGCGAAGCTCTCTAAGGTCTCTGACAAAACAGACGACTCCTTGCTCAAAAAGTGTAATTGCAGAGACCTGAACAGGTATTTTTCGTCCGGCACACCCTAAAAGGGTTGTTTCAAACAGTGAGAGGCGGTTTTTCCCACCATATTTCTCACCTTCAAGTTCAGATTTAAGGCGGTTTGACTCTCCGGGTAAAAAAAACTGTTCTAAACTCATCTTATTCACAACTTCTGACTGTGAGAAACCTATTATCTGCTCCATACTTTTATTGCAAATTATAACCGTATCCTTTTCATCACAGCCTAAAATGCCGTCCATAGAGCTTTCAATAAGATTGGCTTTAAAGGAGATTGTTCTCATAAGCTCCTGAGCAGTTTGAGCCTTCTCTTTTTCTAAAATAGCTGTGTAATTTTTAATCTGTTTTTTGGAGGTATATCTATCTGTTGCACGTTTAAGGGCAAGATGGAGAGAGTCATCATTAATTGGTTTTGTTATAAAATCAGATGCGTCTAATTGAAGGGCACGTATAGCAAACTCAATTTCGCCAAATGCAGTAATAACAATCACCTCAATATCAGGCGATTGCTCTTTTAAAATCTCTAAAACTTTTAATCCTGTAATTCCCGGCATTCTAATATCAGTGATAACGATCTGCGGCTTTTCAATCTCGCACATCTTTAAACCCATTTCACCGTTGGATGCCTCAACTACCTGATAGCCTGCATCTATAAGGGTAAGAGATACGACATCTCTTATATCCTCTTCATCATCTATAAGAAGCACTTTCCATGTAAAAGGCATAATATAACCCTTTTTTAAAGATGGTTTTAAACGAGAACAGCCTTTTTATACTAACGGCAGGAATAAATTGAGCTTTTTCTGATAGGAGTGCAGCAAGGTGCACCCCTACAACTGATATATCTGCTATAAAAGTTTTTCAGCTCTTAATGTGTTAATAATTTGTACTACAGATTTGCTGCGATCCATTGTGTAGAAATGGAGTCCGTCAACGCCGTGCTTTAGAAGTTCCCTGCACTGATTAGTTGCAAACTCAATACCGTAAGCAGCCGCATCTTTTGCCTCTGCATTCGAGAGTTCTTCAAATTTTTTCTCCATTGAAGCGGGTATAGATGAGCCGCACAGTTTGCAAAGCATACGTGTTAATTTCACAGTATAGACAGGCATAATACCCGGAATTATAGGAACAGTAATACCTGCTGCCCTGCATCTATCTATATATGAGAAAAATTTTTCATTATCATAACAGTATTGGGAAATAACATATTTTGCACCATTATCAACTTTAAGCTTTAGGACCTCTGTATCTTTTTCAATGCTTTCGGCATTTATATGACCTTCAGGATAACCAGCACAACCTAAGTCAAAATCATACTTGCTTTTTATAAATGCTATCAAATCTGAGGCATACGAGAAGCTGTCAGGCTGAGGCGTAAAATCTGCATTTTTTGGCTCATCTCCACGTATTACAAAAATAGTCTCAACTCCAATTGCCTTATATTTATCAAGAACAGTAGTTACCTCGCTCTTTCCTAAACCATATCCGGCAATATAGGCTACTGTCGGTAGATTTTTTTCCTGAATCATCTTTTTTACAGCCTGATATGAGCCATCTTTAGTAGAGCCTCCTGCTCCAAATGTCATGGTCATATAATCTGGATTAAGTGCACTCAGCTCATCTAACACCTTATAAAAACCTGCTTCTGCCTCTGCATCTCTTGGAGGAAAAAACTCAAATGAAACGACTGTCTTCTCTTTTTTTTCGTACAGATTGCTAACTCTTATGTTCGCCATGCTTTTACAATTCTCCATAACTATTTTTTAAATGTTTAAACCAAATTCAACATTATAGAGACACACAAACCTGTCGTCTCTACAGTTTAATATTTTTTAGTAAACCCTGCTAAACTTAAAACGAGATGCGGGCTATGTCAATTTATAAAAAAGTTGTAAGCCATACTAAAATGAATTCATAATCCCTTCTCGCCAGCCCGTTTTACCAGTCTAACCGTTCAATTATCTTTTTACTTCTATCAAGCTCAATAAAATGCTCTTCAAATTTTTCAATACGGGGATTTAAAAGCATTGGTTTATCAATGTCAGATGTCCAATAATCAAGTTTGTATAGATTACAGCGAATACAGCAGTAGATAAGATTATCAAGACTATCACCACCACCTTTGCTTTTGGGGCAGAAGTGATCAATGGTGAGTTCTCCACCTGAATCTGTCTCGCTTACACCGCAAAATTCACATTTAAACTTAGCACGCTCACGAACCATATTTTTAATTGCAGTATCTGAAGTCATATTGTATGTGCCATTATTTTTTCTGATAACTTTTTGTTAATAGCTGCAATATTTTTTTTCAACAATATGTTTTCACTTGTCAGTTTATGGATATTCTCAGATGCTGCTTCTATTTTTATTATGATATTATTAATTTGTTTTTGTATTGTATGTTCTGTTTCTACAACTGCATTTGAATACAAACATTCACTTTCAGCTCTATCTTGGATATTGTACCATTCCTGCAAAAGTTTATGCTCTTCATTTGTTAAAATTTTTCCTTGAGTTACCCTTTCATGCAGCTCTTTTCCAATTTCATCAGATAACATTTATCCTCCTTTTTACATTTTCATCAGACTAATTTTTCAATTACTTTTTTCCCTTCTGATCTTCATATCTCAAAAACCCTTCTAATCTCTCATCAGTAATAAATATTGATGAAAGTTCTGAGAGCATCGGAGGGATTCCGCCTCTGCCTCCGCGGGTCAAACGGCTTGCCTTTTTTGTGCCGATAAAACGACAATAATTTTCTGCCATCTCAACAGGCTTTGCAATTTTAGAATCTGCATTTACAATTGAACCGCCAATATCAATTGGAACTGTGGGAGATTTAATATCATCATTTTTAGGGTTGCCGTCTGGTGCTGCCGCTTGAATAATATTTCTTTTGCTTCCTGCTTGAAACTGCTGAATCTCATCGCCGCCGATTTCAAGAGTTGCATCACTCTCTTGAAGCAGTCTGTCGGCATTTATGGTTATCCTTCCGCCTGTACCGCCTTTTGCTTTGCTGTTTGCCTGAATAAAGCCTGTCTTCATAACAAGAATATCCGCAGGGTCAGCCTCATTATTTATATTTATATTTCCGCCGTCTCCGTTTGTACCTTCAACTGATGTGGTAATGAGTCCGTCATTAAGGTATATAGAATCAGCTTTGATGTTGATGTCGCTTGCGGGAACGTTTTTGGTGCTTTCAGATGTTATTTTTGATTCACCATCAATATTGAGTTTTTTGGTGTTTAGGGTGATTGTCTGTTTTGCCTCTTCAGGCATATTTGCGAAATTCTAGAGCTTATCCTGAGACATGGTTTGAAGTGATGCAATTGAAATTTCACTATTATTGAGAAGTGTTATGGAATCAGCGTTAATTGCTACATTGCCAACATAACCTGTAATTGGGGAAGGTAACGCATTTGGAACATAGATTGTTGAATAACCTGAGGATTCAGAAGATGATGCACTCTGGATATAGCTTGAATCAAGGAGAAGATGAGAAGCATTAATGGTCAGTTTCCCAGCATCACCTTGTGAGAATGTAGAGCTTGCGATTCCAGAACCATTGCTGATTGTCAGTTTGCCTGCGTTGACAATAAGAGTGCCAGCATCACCTTCTGACATTGTTCCACTTGAGATAAAAGAATTATTGTCCATTTTCAGTTCACCTGCGTTAACAACAATAGTGCCGGCATCACTTTTTGATAATGCAAGGCTTGAGATCGCTCCAGCATTAATTAGTTGAGTAAGTCCGGATACTGTTATTTCCAATTTGCCTGAATTTCCTTCTGAATTGGGATAGGCCATGCTTCCAATACCGGTAGTAGGTGCACCATCAATTAACACTCCCTGCCCATCAATTGTCAGTTCCTTCGCATTGACAATCACACTGCCACTATCGCCTTTTGACCATGTATGGCTTGCGATTCCACCACCATTTCTTATTATAAGTTTACCCGCATTGACAATTACACTGTCAGCATCGCCTTTTGAAAATGTGTTGCTTGCGATTACTCCAAAATTGAGGAGCTGGATAAGTCCTGATACTGTTATTTCGACTCTACCCGCTCTACCTTCTGAATTGGGACTGGGCATCGACATGCTGCCAATACTGATTATTGAATCCCCGTTAGCAGAGAGTCTTCCCTGCCCATCAACCGTCAGTTCACCTGCATTAACTTTGACACTGCCAGCATCACCTTTTGACCATGTAGTGCTTCCAATTCCTGCGCCATTGATGATCTGAATTGACCCTGATACTGTTATTTCCACATTGCCTGCATTACCTTTTGACCATGTAGTGCTTGTAATTCCGCCACCATTGATGATCTGAATTAACCCTGATACTGTTATTTCCACATTGCCTGCATTACCTTCTGAATTGGGCTTGGCAATGCTTCCAATACCAGTATTAAATCCCTGACCATCAATTGTCAGTTCACCTGCATTAACTTTGACACTACCAGCATCACCTTTTGACCATGTAATGGATCCTATTAAACTCCCATTAAGCATCTCAATTTTTTTATCTGCCACGACTTCTATACCTTCATCAGAATCTTTATCACCTATGTTATTTACTGCAATTGTTGCGTTATTCTTGAGTTTAACATTGTCTGCTTTTACAGTAATTTTCCCGCCACCATTGCCGGTTGTAGCAACAGTGGCATTCTCCATCAGCAAATCATCTTTTGCTGTGAGTTCTATCTCTCCGCCTGCATTTGTCAAAGATGCCTGTTGTGCTTTTGTTCCAGTCTTTGTTTCTTGTTCTGTTCCTTTTATGCTTATATCTTTACTGCTGGTTAATGAGACCTTACTTTCAGGCTTAAATTGAAGTGTTGAACCATTTATCTCAACGCTTGCTGATTGTGTCCCCAAAAAACCAAAAGACTCTGGCGATGCCTGTGTCAGCGTGCTTTGCTCCGCTTTTGATGCTTTAAAAGATGCACCGTCTGCAAATTTGAGTTCATTTGCGGTGCTCGCATGAAACGCTGCTGGAACATCAACCTTTGCATTTTGTCCGAAAACAACACCGTTTGGGTTGATAAAGTAAAAATCAGCTTTGCCCACGTTTGAACGCAGAGTGCCGTCAATTTCTGATTTTTCTCCGCCTGTAACCCTTGAAATTACGTTTTTGATTGAATCAGAACCAGTAAATGTTGCACTCTCTTCTGTCTTTATGTTGAACTTTTCAAAGCTGTGAAAAAGGTTGCTGCCTTTTACTGTACCAAGTGTCTCTGGAATGGCGTAATCTGGACCTGTTAAATTTTGTGCTGCACCAACTGTGCCGTCAGTTGAAATGTCAGCGTAAAGGAGGTCAGGGTAGGCGAACAAAACAAGGATAACGATTAGATATAGACATAAAGTGGTCTGCTTGAAGTTCATTTGTTATTTTCTCCTTTGTTTCTCGATTGGACTAATAAATACAGGTATCTAATATAGAAAGAACATCTGATAGAACCTTATCATTTGTATGCTCGATTCGTTTAGCACTACGAGAACGAAAATCCACAGATTTGACTTGCTCTACCATAATAAATCCTGTCAGTTTACTATCGTTTGGAATAGGTATATGAAAAGGAAAACCCGAGTCTGTATTTGTTATTGGACAGACAATAGCTAATCCTGTGCTTCGATTGAATAACTCTTTGCTTATAACAAAAGCTGGTCTTCTTCCTTTTTGTTCATGCCCAGATTGAGGATCAAATGTTATTGCTATAATATCTCCTTGCTTAGGAATATAGTCAGCCATTTACCAGACCTCCTTACCGATTGGCTCTCCCCAATCAACTTCACCTGCTTTGTAATTTTTAGGGATTTTTGCAACAAGCTCTTCAAGGCTGTGCCGACCATGCTTTTTTCTGAGCCGTTCAACAATAATAATGCCGTCTTTTACTGCTATATCAACAGCATCACCAATATTAATATTTGCATCTTGAAGCAGATTTTTATCAAGACGTAAACCCTGACTATTTCCCCATTTCTGTATTTTTGCGAGCATATTGCTACCTCTTCCTTTTATCTTGGTTATCCTGATTCTAAATCACTGATTAACCAGATTACACGGATTCCACTGATTTATGAATCTTGTCAAAATTCAAAATATCCATAGTTTCGCCACCCATAGCCATAGCGTAAATTTTCTCTTTGGTCAGCCTGTTTTGTATATTTTCAGGAATATGAAGACATGAAAATATCGGAATCAGCCTCTTTTCACGATGTTCAGGAAAATAGGTGTATATCTCCTCATTAAGCAGTTGGACAAACTCATCAACATAGCTCTCTCTTGCCGTGGCTTTGGTTTCATTGACAATAAACGCATCTTTGGATACTGCAATCGCATCAAACTCTTTTACTTTGCCAGGATTAACTCTGTTTCTTCTATTATAACGTATTGAAAAATCTTCAAATCGTTCAATACCAAAATATTTACGGGCAATTCCAGAGATGTTTGGGGCAACAATGTCTTCAACCACTGTGCCCATCTTGTTGGCAAGTTCTCCCCATTTTTTGTTCATATCTTTTTTCATCTTTTCAGTATCTTGCTTCATCTCATTTATAGTATGGTCTAACTTTGCAGTAATATTCTCCGTATTATATTGCATACGTTCAACTATTGAGTCAGTTCTAAGTTTAGATGCTAATGTGTCCCTATCCATTCTCAACATGATACGTTCAAGCATATTTTCAGTTCTCATTTTAAAATCTGCTGTATCTTGCTCCATTCGAGACAGTATTCCATCTGTAGAAGTTATAAAACCTTGAAGTGTTGACTCTAAGCTGTTTAATCGCTCTTTTACAATCACATCTGACATAACCTTTCTCCTTTAAAAGAAGTTGTATGTAACACTAAAATGAATCCCGTCATCTTGAATATCATACTCATCATCTGATTCATCGTCTTCAATTGCATATCCATAATAAATTTGAGCATCAAGTTTTGGAGTTGACCAGAGAAGACCTATACCCACAGAATGGAGAGTGTTATCGCTCATGTCTCCCTCTCTGTTAAAATGCTCTCTATCCCAAGCTGAACCATAATCCATAAACGGAGCAATCTGAAGGAGTTTAGTCTGCTCCTCATGCCCTGTTTTTTGGCTCTCCCAAACCGGAATACGCCACTCAAGAGATAATAGATAGCCGTTATCTCCTGTATGCTTGTTTTCGCGGTAGCCTCTGACACTCTCACCACCACCTAAGGTAAACTGCTCCATTGAGAACAGGCGGTCATCAGCAAGCTGAACATTGCCCTTAAAAATAATCTGACCAGCCCTGCCGTCAAAACGTCTGGCATACTGAACCTGCCCAAGCCATGCTGCAAACTCGCCGTCTGGAAGAGATTCTGAGTGAAGAGTCGGGGAGAGCATATCTACGCCAAAGCTGAAAGTTGAACGAAGTGCCATAACCTGACGAGTTGTTCTATCATCAAACGATTGGGTAAGCTGCACAACTGTTGCTTTATCTACTCCATTTTCCGAGCCTTCAAAAACTGAAAACCTTCCATCAATATAGGTTCTTGTCTCCTCAGATTTGACAGATACGCCCATGCTGATATCGCGTCTTAATGTGTGATAAAATGGGTGGTTTAATGAAAGTTTTGTGCTTTGCAATCTGCTTTGAATGTTTAGTGAATCAAAAGGTTTAGATACAATCTCATTTCTGCTGTAGTTATAGTTGAGAGCTAAGGTTGTATTGTTGGCATTAATTGGAACAGAGTATGCAGCGTCAATTTCTTGAGTTCCTTCGGTAAAGTCTAAAAGAGCATTTAAAGAATCGCCAAAACCTGTAAGATTGCGGACAGTCTGGTTGATTGAGAGTTTTTCAGAGCCAAGGTTTGGTGATGAATGGTTGCCTGCACTAATGCTTAAATCATAAGGTCTCGCCCTTGTTACATCAATATCAAGTTCAGCCTCTCCTGGTTTTATGCCCGGAACGATATTTCCGTCCATTCTATCAATCAGAGGGTCTTGCAGCAGCATCTGAAAATAGTCTTGGAGTTTGCGGGTGTTAAATGGTTTATCCGCATCTTTCCAGACCCTTTTTTTAATGTAGTTCTCTCTAAGCCTGCCGTTGCCTTTAATATTAATGTTTGTCAATCTGCCTTCTATTATAAGGTAGGTTACAACTCCGTCTGTTACGTTCTGATTTGGTTTTATCAATGCACCTGAGTTGATATAGCCTTTATCAACATAGTATCTTGTAATCTGATAGCGAATCTCTTCAAGCTCTGCCATGCCTGCGATCTGGTTTATAAAAGGTGCTGCAATCTTACTTAACTGCTCATTTGAAAACAGGGTATTTCCTTCAAATTTAACACCTTTAAGCTCAAAAAGTTTGGTTTGGGTTTTATCTGTTCCATCTGTTTGAGATTCTCCTTCTGATTGGGGAGTTCTCTTTTCTGGAACAGGCGGAAGCGTAAAATTTTTTCTGCTTTCAGGGCTGCCCTCTTCAGGCAGATATTCAGGCAGTTTCGGCAAATCTTTTGGTTTGTGTGTTAATGAGGCAGGAGTTTGTGAAAAAGATTGTGCAGTAAAAATTAATATCAGAGACATCAATGTTAAAATAGTACATGAGAATCTTTTCATCTCTATTTTCCTTTTTTTACTCTTTTTTAATAGATTTTTAAGATAGGATAAAATAGTTTTTACAACCAATTTCCCACAAGAATAAATGCAGACCAGTAAAACGGGTGGTTAAACTCTTTGGTATTGATAAGTTCAAGCTGTGCTTTTTGAAGAGCTTTAGCCTTTGATATGTTTTGATTATCAAGATGCTTATAGAATGATGACAAGAGAAGCTGGGTTGCAGTGTCTGATACAGGCCACAATGAGCCAAGCACGCTTCTTGCCCCAGATTTTAGTGCAACGCCGGAAAGACCAAGAGGAGAGCGGTCATCGCCTTCAGCAGTCTGGCAGGCACTTAAAGTCAAAAGCTCAACCGGCAGATCGACAAACTGCTTTGGTTTGATATACTCTTCAAGAAGGTTCATGTTAAGGAGCTTATCATAAGTCATAATAAAATTTTCCTCTGGACTTCCGCCAAAAAAACCGTGAGATGCAACATGTACTATCCTGTAGTTCTGGTCTTTAATTTCACCTGAAAAACGGTCACGAAGAAATTCGCTGTTCATAAGTTTCTGTCCATGAAGATTTTTTGACAGCTCTGCAATCTCTTTATCAACTCCGGGAAGCTCAAGCAGCGATCTTACCTTTTCTACAGCCTCTTTATCCTCTTTTGTTGCAATATCAGACTTTTTTGTTTGATTAACACTTTCTTCTGTTTGATTATTACTTTCAGGTTCGACTGTTTCGGGTTCAACTGCTTCAGACGTAGATGGCTTTTTAACTACTGGCACAGCTTGTTTAGGAGTAGCTTGTTTAATTGATATTCCTCTAATTTTCCTATTCGTGCCAGACGGCTCTATCTTTGTCAGTTGATTCCATAAATTTATAGGCAGATCTAACACCACAGGACCGGGCTTGCTTACCCCTGCAAGAAGAGTATCTCTTCTTCCGCCCTTTGGCAGAGGAGTTGGATCAAGAAGAGTAAGAGCTGGTTCTATTACCACAGCATATTTTTGACCAAGAAACTTTTCACCAGTCCAAAGTGCAGCAAGCGGAATCATACGAAAAACACCGTCAGGAACAACCACTAAAGTATCAACTCCTTGACTATCAAGAGTTGATTCAAACGGGGCAACTGTCCAGCCATAAACCTGTCTGCCAAGCTCTTCGTGAAAAAGAGAGTTTCTAAGATTCTCAGCAAGCTGTGTAACAGTCTGGTCGAGCTGCTCTTTTCGTACATTGCTTGTTTTGCGGTAAAGCGTGCCTCCAATATCTGCTAAAAGCTCTAAACGGTCAGGCAGGATAACAGGATAAATCACAGCAGTTGAACCAGATAAAGACTGAATTTCATGTTTCATAGCATCAATGCACGGGTCTTTAAAATAGTCCTGAAGCTCTGACTGTTTAATGCTCTCTACAGCCTGCTGTGCCTGCCTTAAAAGCTGCTGCTGTTCCTGTCTATCTTGAACTACGCCAGACTCTTTTAGCAGCATATCTGCAAGACCTGTATATATCGGCGATAGAGTCTGTCTAAAAGATGAGCAGCCCCTGCTGTCTATTACCGGCATATCCTGACGTATTGCTTCAACATGAAACAAAGCTCTCTTATATGCAGCTATAGCTTTTCGCTGTCCAACCTCATTTCTCTCTTCTGCTTGACGTTTCAGAAGTCTTCCCCACTGCCACTCCCACTGAACAAGAAGATCATGAGCCTGCACCATTAAAGCTGATTCAACCGCCTGCTCTGTAAATGTAATAGCATCTGAAATCCTGCCGCGGCTCTCATACAAAGCACCAAGCTCGCCAGACGCTGTTGAGATAAGCCTCTGATCTTTTAAAGTGCGTGCAATTTCAAGAGCTTGATTTAAAAGAGGATAACGCAAACTATCTGCCTCTGGTCCAGGCTCTTTTGCCGCATACTCTGAAGCAATCTCAAGCAAAAGCCTTGCCTTTTCATGCAAAGATGTTACCTGATGTGCAAGCTCTTCTGCCTTGTTAAGATGGGTAAAAGCGAGATGCTTATCATCAACAACAGATGCAATATTTCTATGAATAGTTGCAGCAAGAGCAAGGTCGCTTTTTTCAATATAAACAAGAGCCTTATTATAAAAATTTAGAGCTTCACTTTTTCTGTTCTGACCAGCAAGAACATTGCCGAGATGGTTGGCACACACGGCAGACAGGGCAGGGTAGGGTGATGAACTCTGCCGGCTGCTGTTCATAAGCCTCTCTGATTGTTCAAGAGCCTCTCTGAGCAGACTCTCTGCTGTTTTTGCATCTTGCATTAAAAAATTGATATATCCTAAAGATTGAACAGCAAGAACATCTAAAAAATCAGGTTTATGTGGTTTAATCTTTTTTATCTCTTGAATAGCTGCCTTAAAATCAGCATGAGCATCAGGATAATATCCAAGCAGACGATACACTTCCCCTCTTTTTACCAGAAGTTCTGCCTTATGCCTGCCATCAGCTTTATCTATTGACTGACTCAGCTTTGTAATTTCTTCAGCAGACGCATCAACTTTACTTAAACCACCATCACCAGAAGATAGAGAATATGAGGGATATATAAATTGGCTAAAGTTGCAAATCAACATACTGGTAATTAGTGCTAACCAAAATAGAGAGCGGTTTTTCATTTTAATTTTCTCCTTAAAATAGTTCACTATTCTTCATTATTTACCCTTTTCTTATCATCTATACCGTTTTGCTCAATCTGCTTAAAGTTTAAAATATCCATAGTATCTGAATCCATAGCCATAGCGTAAATTTTCTCTTTGGTCAGCCTGTTTTGGATATTTTCAGGAATATGAAGGCATGAAAATATTGGAATCAGCCGTTTTTCTCGATGCTCTGGAAAATAGTTGTAAATCTCCTCATTTAAGAATTTTACAAACTCATCAACATAACTCTCTCTTGCTGTGGCTTTGGTCTCGTTCACAATAAAGGCATCTTTAGATACTGCAATTATGTCAAACTCTTTTATTTTAGAGTCGTCAACTCTGTTTTTGCGATTATAGCGGATTGCAAAGTCATCAAATTTTTTGATTTTAAAATATTTTTTAGCAATTCCAGTAATATTTGGGGCAACAATATCTTCAACAACTGTTCCCATTTTGTTGGCAAGGTCTCCCCATTTTTTGTTCATCTCCTTTTTCATCTGCTCTGTATCCTGCTTCATTTTTGCAGTATCCTGCTTCATCTCCTGTTTCATCTGCTCTGTGTCCTGCTTCATCTCCTGTTTCATCTGTTCGGTATCTTTTTTCATTTCACTGATAGTATTATCTAAACGCCTGCCCAATTTTTCGTTTTCCTGCTTCATATCTTGAATGGTTTGTTCTACACTTTTTTTAAATCTTTCAGTATCCCGCTCCATTCTTGACATCATTGCATTAGTTGAAGCCATAAAACCGTCAAGTACGCTTTCTAAATAATTTACCTTTTCCTCTAAAACTATATTAGACATGATTTTTTCTCCTATTTATTTTTTTCCTTCTGCTCCTCATACTTCAAAAACTCTTCTAATCTCTCGTCAGTGATAAATATTGATGATGGTTCTGAGAGCATCGGAGGTATTCCGCCTCTGCCTCCGCGGGTAAGACGGCTTGCCTTTTTTGTGCCGATAAAACGGCAGTAGAAGAGTTATTGAATCAGCATTGACTGAAACACTTCCAACATAGCCAGTATTATTTACTGCAGCACTCGAAATACTGCTTGAGTCAACAATTAGCTTATCAGCGTTGACCCTTACATCACCTGCATTTCCTTTTGACCATGTGCTTGTTGATATTTCACAACTATTAAGCAACTCAAGCAGTTCAGTTATGGTTATTTCCACTCTGCCTGCATTGCCTTCTGAGCCTGTTTTGGATATTTTCTATTTTGACATTAATGCAATCGATCCGTCCCAACTACTATCAAGATTGGAAGATGATTTTAAAGCCTCGATTCTCTCTAACATTTGAGTTGCTGCTTTATCATTCGGCTTAAAGGATAATGCCCGATTAAACAACTCGCTTGCACGAGTAAAATTTTTATCTAAATAGGCTTCAAATCCCTTATGGTAGTTTATGTAATAATATTCAGGATTTTCCTGATCTTGCGTTCCATAAACCTCATAAACGCGGACAGGTTTAGTTTTTCCCTTTACCTTAATATAATCTACAATGCGTGTTTTAAATCTTCCTTTTGTCAGACGGGCATGCGTAAACTCTGAAATCATAAGATATGTTCCGTAATTTTTGTTTGCCCCTTCAAGTCTTGATGCAAGGTTTACTGCGTCTCCAATAACTGTATAATCAAGAACATTTTTTGACCCCATATTTCCTACAATCATGTTATTTGTATTTATTCCGATTCGGCAGTAAACTTCATATCTGCTTTTCCAAATCTCTCTTAATTGAGCCAATCTATCGAGCATCTGCAATGCTGTTGCAACAGCTCTATCTGCATGATCTTCTACAGGCAGAGGAACGCCGAACTCTGCCATAATTGAATCTCCTTGAAATTTATCAATAATTCCGCCGTTCTGCATAATAATATCAGACATCTCTGTAAAGTATTCGTTCAGAAGATTTACAAGCTCAGTTGGAGATAGAGATTCAGAAATAGTTGTAAAATTTGCAATATCTGAAAACAGAACTGTAATGACCCGCTCTTCACCTCCTAAAGCAACCATTTCAGGCTGGGCAAGCAGAGCATTTACAACTTTTTCAGGAACATATCGGGCAAATGTATTTCTTATAAATGCCCGCTCTTTTGCTCCTGACATTTCAAGTGTTGTAATAAAGATAAAAAATATTATCAAAAGAGTAGAAAGAGTTGTAAATGCTGGAAAAAGACGGAAAGAGATAAACTCATGCCACGTAAAAAGCGGTATAAAAATTGTGATGATAAAGCCCGCTCCATAAAGAAACCAAGAAGAGCGTAATATTGAGACTAAAACCATTAATATGAGAATCAATAGAACTAAAACGGCGGTGCTGCCCAACTGCCATTCGCTGTAAAATGTATTGGCAAGCATGGCATTAAGAAGTGCAGAGTGGGTTATAACCAAAGGTGCATCATTTTGAAGCGGAGTATAACCTAAATCTGAAGTGCCTATTGCAATATCTCCGACAAAGACAAAGTTTCCTTCAAAAATCTCAAGAAGATTGCCCCTCATATTTTCATCTTTAAAGTGGGTAAGAAAAGCATTCGCAGACATATATTGAAAATCTCTGCCCATAACATTAACAAATGGAATAAAGGCAGCACCATTCCTGTCAATCGGTATTACTACATCTTTAGTTATGATATTTTTTACTGATTCTACACTGACTTTAGATGCAGGAATAGTTATCTGTTTTCCCCATTCAACTGTAATCTCATCTAACGATATGCCAGCCCAATCTAAAAATACTGAAAGGCTGAGTGTTGGAAAATACTTTTCATCTATTTTTACTATCATTGTAATGTGCCGATATATCCCGTCACTGTCAGCTTTTGCGCTTATATCTCCAGAACCCTTTGCCCTGAGAGCAAAATTACTCTGCTGTGTAAGAGCTTGAACTCCGTAGAACGGTTTATATCTGTTCGCATAATTAAAACCCCATCGTTGATTATTTTTTTCGCTATTTTCTGTTTTATTAATTTCTACATTATCCTCTATCCCTATCTCCTTTGGAGTACCAAGATAGTCAGATCGAAGCCTCTCGTGTGCTGCATCTTCTTTCCATCTGAATTTATACGGCTCTTTAGATAAAACAACAGCAGTTGGAAGATATACACACTCTAAATTATCTAAAGATTGGCTGAATGCACTGTCTGAGGCTTCTGAACTTCTTCGTGCAAAGATAATATCATAAATAACAGCTTCTGGAGACATCTCGACAAGTGCATTGTTAAGCGATGCCATATCTTTTCTATCAAGATAGTTTTTGTCAAAAAAGTTGTAGGTCTCATCTGTTATATTAAGATATACAACAGCAGGGGTAAAAGAGGGTGCTGGACCGCGTCCAGTTTTAACAGCAAGTTTATAGAAAATATCAAGAGCCTTAAAATCAAACAGAGTTAAAACGCTGCCAGCGTGACTCCATAGAGCGTAAAAAAATATCGTTATTCCAACAAAAAGAGCTGTAAATACAAGCAGAATCGCCCGTATCTGCTTTTTGTTTTTTAACTTGATCATTTTTTAATCTGAAACTGATATGTTTTAATCACTAAACCGCTGCCTGAAAAAATCTGAAGCTCTTTAAGAAATGGATCATCATTAGCACCAGACGAATTTTTAATGCTGTTCGTTATCCCTCTGACATTACCAGCAATTGATGCCACCTTGCCGTTGATCAAAAAAGGCTCGTCCTGCTCATCTGCATTTAAAACGGTGCTCTGTTTCTGAAGTCTATCTTCTAAAGATGCCCATTCTGAACAGGTGAGATTTTTATTTTCCATTCCTGATAGTTCCTGAACTTTTTCAGGAGAGCAGATAATTGTGAATTTTTCCATGCTGCTTTGACCGTCTATCTCGTAAAATGCCTGTGCAGACGGCAGAATAAGGGTTGAACTCTGAATTTTCTGCTCTGTGATATTAATCATACTCACATTTTTCCCGTCTGTATGGATAATATAGACATAGCAGCTTGTAGCTGGGTGGACATATATCCTTACAGCATCGCCGGCTTTAAGAACCTCTTTTGATTTTGCCTTAATTATCCGCTCTCCTGATAGCACCTGAATTCCGATTTTTGCCCTGATTTTGTTGTTATCTGAACCATAGAGCAGGGCAGGGGAGCTAAACTGAATAACTATGGATATGATAATTAAAACGGTCATACTTAACAAAATTGTTGTCCAGCGGGCATCTGTTTTCATTGGTCTCTCCTTTGATTTTCTCTTTTAGGTGTTCTTTTTTTCAATTTTTCAATTACACAGTATCCTATTAAACTTAATTTCGTTTAAACTATCTTTTGTAAATTACTGTCCACTATTTTACTGATTACTATTCATTATCTTGCTGTTCACTATTTTTTTCATACATCATCAGTTCATCAAATCTTTTGTCAATAAAATATATTGATGATGGGGAAGAAGGCATTGCAGTAAAGCCTCCCCGAGATTTTTGAATAAGAGAGCTTGCATGTTCAGTTCCAACTGCCCTGCATGGGTCTGTTGCCAACTCAGCTTGAGTTGAAAATTGAGAGGAAGCATTGATTATTGACCCGCCGATATCCAACTCCACTCCGCTGATGTTGATATCTCCGTCAACACCAGTGGGTGCAACCGCTTGAATGAGATTCATATTAAGATTCTGCAGACCCGCTTCAAGGTCTATAATTTCTGTACCTCCAATTTTAAACTCTTGTGCTTTATCAGCAATGACATTTTTAACATCAATATATATATCACCTCCATATTTATTATCTGCAACAGTATTTGCTTTAATATATCCCCCATGCATAACCATAAAATCAGCTCCTTTAATAGAGATATCTCCAGCACTACCTCCATCACCTTTTAAAAGACTAATGATGCTACCATCATCTTGTTCTAAATAAGCTTCTGAAAATACAGAGGTACTAATAACCCCATTATTTAAAAATATGTTTTGGGTTTGGATATTAATATCTCCTCCATCAGTCATATTAGCTACAGAATTTATATAACTCTCGTTTGAAACTATAAGTTTGTCAGTATAGATATAAGTAGGTGCGGCAGGGACGTTTTGCAAACTTGCTGAAAAGATAGATGAATAATTAAGTAAAATACTTTTGCTGTTAATCTTTATGAAAGAAGGCTGATCATTTATCTGCAAGAGCATATCCTCTGATAATTTTTGATATGCTGAAATGTTTATTTTGCTATCATCTATAAGTTTTATATAATTAGAATTAATTGTAATATTACCAACATAACCATTAGCATTAAGCCAAGCTCCGCACCCTATGTATCCTTCATTATTCATGGTGAGTTTATCAGCGTTGATTACTATACTTCCCGCATTCCCACTACCGTAAGTATCGTTTGATATTTGTCCCTTATTTTTCATAATAATATCATCAGCATTTACAATAACTTCTCCAGCATCTCCTTCTCCGTAAGTATCGCTTGATATCTGCCCCTCGTTTAACAACTCAAGCAGACCAGATACAGTTACATCTACAGTGCCAGCATCTCCTTGTGAAGAAGGAGATGCATCACTCCAAATACCTGTAAATTTATAATCAATCCCATTATCATTAATTCTAAGATTGCCAGCTTTAATAAAAACATTATTACCATCTCCAGTTGAGTATGTGGCACTTGATATCTGCCCTCCGTTTAATATTTCAAGCAGACCATTTACTGACACTTCAACTGTTCCTGCATTACCTTGAGAATTTGGTTCAGCATCGCTCCAGATTCCTGTGTATTGATCAACTACTCCTTTATTATCAATTACAAGTGTATCAGCATTAACAGAAACTGTATTTCCATCTCCTATTGACCATGTATCGCTTGATATCTGCCCGCCGTTTAATATTTCGAGCAGACCATTTACTGAGACTTCAACTGTTCCTGCATTGCCTGAGTTGGTGGTATCGCTCCATATACCTGTGAATTTATCAGTCAACCCACTATTAATTCTAAGATTTTCAGCATTAATAAAAACATTATTACCATTTCCAGTTGAGTATGTGGCACTTGATATCTGCCCGCCGTTTAATATTTCAAGCAGACCATTTACTGAGACTTCAACTGTTCCTGCATTGCCTGAGTTGGTGGTATCACTCCATATACCTGTGAATTTATCAGTCAACCCACTATTAATTCTAAGATTTCCAGCATTAATAAAAACATTATTACCATCTCCAGTTGAGTATGTGGCACTTGATATCTGCCCACCGTTTAATATTTCAAGCAGACCATTTACTGACACTTCGACTGTTCCAGCATTGCCTTTTGAATCTGGATAACTATCACTCCAGACACCTGTATATTGGTAATCATCAGTTCCGATACCATCAATTTTTATTTCTCCCGCATCTATTTTTACATAACCAGCATTACCTTCTGATAAAGTAGAGCTTGATATTTCACTGCCGTTTAATATTTCAAGTTGATTATCCACTTCAACATCAACTCCTGCATAAGCGTTTTTATCTCCAATGTTATTAGAACCAATGTTTGAATTATTTGTTATCGTTAGATTTTTAGCTTTTAGGCTGATTTTCCCCCCGCCATTTCCGCTTGTGTCAACAGCAGCATTATCAAGCAGCAAATCACCATCTGCTTTAAGCTCAATCTCTCCGCCGTAACTTGTCAAAGATGCCTGTTTTGCTTCTGCTCCAATACTTGCCTCTTTTTCTATTCCTTTTATAGCTATCTCCTTACTGCTTGTCAGTGAGACTTTACTTTCAGGCTGAAACTCAAGAGTTGAGCCGTTTATTTCAATAGAACCCTTATTTTGCATATTATCTCCATTAACTTTAATATTTACTGACTGCGTCCCTAAAAATCCAAATGCCTCTGGTGCTGCCTGTGTGAGCGTGCTTTGCTCCGATTTTGACGCTTTAAAAGATGATCCGTCTTGAAATTTAAGTTGATTTCCAGTGCTCGCATGAAATGCTGCTGGAACGTCAACTTTTGCGTTTTCTCCAAACACAACACCGCTTGGATTGATAAAATAAAAGTCAGCTTTACCCACGTTTGAACGCAGAGTGCCGTTAATCTCTGATTTTCCTCCGCCTGTAACCCTTGAAATAACATTCTTGATTGAGTCTGAGCCTGTAAAAGTTGCACTCTCTTCGGTTTTTATGCTGAATTTGTCAAAGCTGTGAAAAAGGTTGCTCCCCTTGAGTGTGCCGAGAGTCTCAGGAATGGCGTAATTTGGTCCTGTTAATGTTTGTGCTGCACCGACTGAGCCGTCAGTTGAGATATCTGCAAAAAGCAGGGCAGGGGAGGTTAAGAAAAAGATACTTGAAAATAACATTGCTGCTAAATTGGTGAGATGTTTGGAGTTCATTTTTTTCCTCCATTTGTAGAGTTTATAATGGCATATAATTTGCTTTGATACTCTAACGATAAAAATTGAAACTATTTTCAGTTTGTCTGGGTGGTGGATTTATACAATATAAGCGTGGTGGATTTAAAATATGTTAAATTAAATGTTTATAATATGGAGCATACTATGTCAAATTTTCTTGCTAAAATTACTAAAAATCTAACCGTAGTTATTCCTGTAACTATGGCAGCAGGCTTTCTCTTTGGGATTGTTTTTTACGCTGATTTTCTTAAAAATCTTATCATACCTTTTACATTTCTCATGGTTTATCCAATGATGGTAAATCTTAATATTAAAAAGGTATTTGAAGGCGGCGATTTAAAGGCACAGATTTTAACTCAGGTGATAAATTTTGGAATTGTACCATTTTTATCATTTGGAGTTGGATTGATCTTTTTTAAGGATAATCCATACATGGCATTAGGTCTTCTTTTAACTGGGCTTGTTCCTACAAGCGGTATGACTATTTCGTGGACAGGATTTGCAAAAGGAAATTTGGAAGCTGCTGTAAAGATGACTGTAATAGGGCTTACTGCCGGCTCAATTGCAACTCCGTTTTATGTAAAATATCTTATGGGTGCTGCAATTGAGATTAATTTTTTTAAAGTAATGCAGCAGATTGTTATTATTGTCTTTTTACCAATGATAGCAGGTTTTGTTACACGTCAATATTTAGTGAAAAAACATGGGCTTAAAGGTTTTAAACAAAATGTTGCTCCAAAATTTCCACCTATATCAACTCTTGGTGTTGTTGGTATAGTGTTTATTGCAATGGCTCTTAAGGCAAAAAGTATTGCATCTTCTCCTCAGATGCTTGTATATATTCTTATTCCACTTCTTATTATTTACATTTTTAACTTCACATTAAGCAGTGTTGTAGGAAAATTCTTTTTATCCAGAGAAGATGCAATTGCACTTGTTTACGGCTCTGTTATGAGAAATCTTTCAATAGCACTTGCGATTGCCATTAATGCCTTTGGAAAAGAGGGGACAAGTGCGGCACTTGTTGTGGCGATTGCCTATATTATTCAGGTTCAATCTGCTGCATGGTATGTAAAATTTACAGATAAAATATTTGGTAGTCCAAAATCTAAAGAAGATGAGGCTTTACAAGAATCTTTCCCTTTGCTTTTAAATTAATGAAAGACTTGTAGATCATAGCCATAATTTTTTTAATACAAGTAGAAGGAGGTAAACAATGTATTTTAAACAGATTACAGTACCAGGATTAGGCTGCAACTCTTATGTTATAGGCTGTCCCGGTGCAAGGCAGGCAGTAGTTGTTGATCCTAAGCGTGATGTGCAGGATTACATGGATATATCAAGAGATGAGGGAATGAGAATTACCCACATCATTGAAACCCATGTTCATGCAGATCATGTGAGCGGAAACCGGGAATTAGAGTCTCGAACAGGAGCAGATATCTATTACAGTGCAGAGACCCCTGTAACGTTTAATCATAAAAAGCTCAAAGAGGGTGATATAATTGAGTTCGGCATGGTTAAATTAGAGATAATAAACACTCCTGGACACACTCCTCATGCAATCTCAATTTTGGTAACAGATAAGGCTCGCTCTGATCTGCCTTGGATGATTCTTACAGGAGATTTGATGTTTGTCGGCTCGATCGGCAGACCAGATTTAGCAGGCGAAGAGGTTTTAGAAGAGCAGGTGAAAAACCTGTATGACTCTCTTTATGTAAAGTTAAAGAGACTGCCTGATTACATTGAGGTTTTTCCTGCTCATGGTCAAGGCTCTCTTTGCGGCAAAGGATTGAGTGCAAAGCTGAGCAGCACGCTCGGCTATGAACGTCAGACTCAGCCTATCTTAAAACTTGAAAATTTTGATGCGTTTCATAATCAGATTGTTGGATCTTTTCCTGTCCGTCCAAAAAGTTTTACCCATATTATAAATACCAATACCCATGGGGCACCTCTGCTCGATTCATGTCCTTTAGAGCAGACTCTCAACCCTGAGCAGTTTGAGCAGATTCGGAAAGAAGAAGGTGCAACAGTGCTGGATACCCGCGACACTGCTGCTTTTGGCGGATTTCATATTCCGGGGGCAATTAATATTGGATTTGAAAAGCAGATGGCAAACTGGATAGGCATGGTTATTGATCCTGCTGAAAAGCTGCTGTTGGTGGTAGATGATCGTCAAAAGTATGATCTTATGACCAAAGAGCTGCATAGAATCGGTTATGACAATATTTTCGGCTATCTTTCAGGCGGCATGTCTGCATGGATTTCTCATGGAATGCCGATTGAAAATTTATCACCCATATCAGTTCAGGCGTTAAAACAGCAGATTGATAAAAATGAGACGGGCAGGATTGTAGATGTAAGAACGCCTGAAGAGCGTGCTCAAGGATATATTCCAAATTCAATTAATATGCCGATGAGCAATATCCTCTCAAATGGTCTTGATATGCCAAAAAATGAAGAGGTTATAGTTGTATGCGGTACAGGATATAGAGCCAACATTGTGGCAAGCCATCTTAAGCAGGACGGATTTGTTCATGTCCACAGCTTGGCAGGCGGACTTATTGCATGGAATAATGCTGGTTATATCATGAAGTTATAAATTTAAATAAATCTTAATAAAATTAAAGCGTTAGCCGTTCAGATAAAAAAACCGCCTTTTTTTGAACGGTTATAAATTTATATGGCGGAAAATAAAAATAAAAAATAAAGGAGATAAATTAATGGAAGAAAAAATTAATATGCCGCTGCTTGGTGATCAATTTCCAGAGTTAAAAGTTCAGACAACACACGGTCCAATGAATTTTCCTGCTGATCTTAAGGGTAAATGGTTTGTATTTTTCAGCCATCCAGCAGATTTTACACCTGTCTGCACAACAGAGTTTGTAGCTTTTCAGAAAAGATATGATCAGTTTCAAGCACTTGGTTGTGAATTGGTTGGAATGTCAGTAGATCAGGTATTTTCGCATATTAAATGGGTACAGTGGATAAAATCAGAGTTGAAAATAGAGATTAAATTCCCGATTGTTGCTGCAAATGATGCGGTTGCCATGAAGCTTGGAATGCTCCACCCGGGCAAAGGCTCAAACACTGTCAGAGCTGTATTTATAATTGATCCATCAGGTAAAGTGCGCCTGATTATGTACTATCCTCAAGAGATCGGAAGAAACATTGATGAGGTTGTCCGTGCTGTTAAAGCCCTTCAGGTATCAGACAAACAGGGTGCAATTCCAGCAGGCTGGCCCAACAATGAACTGATTGGAGATCGCATTATTGTTCCGCCTGCAAACAATGAGAAAGACGCTGAAAAGCGTTCAAGCCAATATGACTGCTTTGATTGGTGGTTCTGCCATAAACCATTAGAGAAATAGCCTTAACAAAAACATTTTTTATATTTTTAAGGATATGTCTAATTACTTTTTTGTTCACTTGATTTATTAACTGCTCTAATTGTAAGTTAGATAACTTAAACTATGGCGTAACCCAAATCGAATAGGGATACGCCATTTTTTATATTTTTCGCTAATCCTGGAACTCTCAGAAAATGGGAGAGCACTGGAGAATTACTACCATTCAGAAAAACAGCAGGCGGAACAAGGTATTATTCGGCAGCAGATTTATTAACAGTCAGGGCATCGGACACACCAACAATCTGTTATGCCAGAGTATCAAGTCATTTTTCTGCAAGGCTTTATGGCAGCCGAGGTCATAAAAATAAGAAATTAATAGATGATCTGAATTTAGTAGTTAAAGGAATTGAAAATGGAAATAACGCTGGGGCACAAAATCAGGCTGAACCCGAATAAACAACAAGTGGAATATTTCAATAAGGCTTGTGGAACTGCCCGATTTACTTACAACTGGGGGCTTGCTGAATGGAAACGGCAGTATGAAGCAGGATTAAAACCATCTGGTTTAGCGTTAAAAAAAGATTTTAATGCGATAAAACAGGAACAATTCCCATGGACTTATGAAGTTACCAAGTATGCAAGCCAGCAGCCATTTATCCAGCTTCAGACAGCATTCATAAAGTTTTTTAAAGGTGATGCCAAATATCCTGTTTTCAAGAAAAAAGGGATACATGACAGTTTTTATATTGGAAATGATCAATTCAGGATTGAAGGTAAGAAAATAAGAATACCCAATCTCGGCTGGGTTAGAATGGCTGAATGTTTAGGTTACAACGGAAAAATGCTGAATGCTGTTGTTTCACGAACAGCAGACAAGTGGTTTGTCAGTATCAACATTCTTATGAATCTAAAGGTTCAAAAAATAGAGCAAAACAGAAGTGTAAAATAGCCAGACTGCATTATAGAATAAAATGTATTCGTTTGGATTTGATTCACAAATTAACAACAAAGCTGTCAAAAAATTACAGTGTAATTGTTATTGAAGATTTGAATGTAAAAGGCATGATGGCAAATCATAAATTATCAAAAGCAATTTCAGATATGGGATTTTATGAATTTAAAAGGCAGTTGGAATATAAATCCAAAATATTTGGTTCACATATAATTATTGCAGATAGATGGTTTCCGTCCTCTAAAAGATGCTCAATTTGTGGTGAGAAACATAAAGAACTAACGCTTTCTGATAGAATCTTTAAATGTCCTTCTTGTTCTTCAACAATAGATAGAGATTTAAACGCTGCCATCAACCTACAATTATACCCTCAATTAATGGCAGCTTAACCAAAAACAATACCGTCAGCTTGACGGAATTTTAAGCCTGTGGAGAGAAAACAAGACCTAAGCAGTTAATTCGGGCATACTCTATGAATCAGGAAGAAAAAGATAGATAATTATAGATTATCTTAGATTTTTCAAAGCGGTAACTCCTGCGGTTTTGAAATTCACTGCTGCTCTTCAGACAAATATTATAGAAAAATCGTCTTTGATAAAACAGGCGGCAGGCTTATTGGTGCTGTTTTTGTGGGCGATATCTCTAATGCAGGAATGTACCGTTATGTGATCAGGGAGAAAATGGATATAAACAGTATAAAAAATCATATTATCAACCACTCTCTCCATTATGGACATCTTTTAAACAACAGACAAAAATAGATTTAGTGTTTAAACACCTGTTAAAACATTAACAGGTGTTTAATGCCTTACATTTTACTCTTGCTGATCTTTTTTCTCATATCCCATCGGCAGCTTAGTAAATCTTCCGCCGTAGATAACAGGATCGCCCTGATAACCAAGTGCCTTAAAGTTGATATAATCGGTTGTGTCAATTAGATGCTCAACATTTCTGCCTTGGGATTTCATAAAGCTGAAATCTGTCCCTTTATGGGCAATCTTCTTAAAATCAACATCTCTGTTGTCTTTGTGGCAGCGGTTGCAGGTACGCTGCTCCTCTTCCTTAAAAGCAGGGTGGCACTGGGCACATGACAGAGCCATTGATGCAGGCATGACCTCATGTTCCAACCTCCAATACATCCAGCTCTCTACCCATTTAAATGTGCCGCTGTAATCCAATTTAGCAGCCTTCATTCCAGTTACAAAAGCCTTTTGCCAGTCAAAATTTTTCCAGTAAGCAGTAGTATCATTTTTATCTTTAGGAAAAAGCTGGGGAATCAGAAAATATTGATGTTCTGCATCAACTGCCTGAACTCCCTTCATAAGTTTAAACGGAGTGATCTTGGCTTTAGGGTCTTTTATTGAGCCGATTGGAGCTGCCATATTTATGATCGGCTGGTTAATATCAACTTTATCGCCGATAAAGACTCTGTCCATATAACCGTTAAACCATGCGTATTCAGGTTTAGGAGACTCTGCCCACTTGAATTCGCCTTTCTGCTTATCATAGTCAGGCTGTCCATACTCGTCCATTTTAGGCTTTCTGTTTTTATCCCCTGCTTTTGACCAGTCCCACCATGTTTTTGTAGGTTTGCACTTTGCATATACAGGTGAGTGGCAGGTGTTGCAGTCAATAGTTTTGCAATGTTTGTTAAGGTGGTGGGAGGTAAGATTTCCGCTGTAATGGGGCGTATCAGAGTGGCAGTCCTGGCACTTTACAGCACCTTCTGCAACCGGAACTGACGAGCTTCTTCCTGCTATTTTATGATTTCTGGTTTTATGGCACTCTGTACATGAAAAATCATATCCACCCATGTGGACATCACAGTTTCTATCAGGTTTGAGAAGCTGCCTTGACATATCTGCATGTTTTATCGCATCGCCTCCGCCGCCGTTAAAGTGGCAGCCGCCGCAGCTCTGTCTGCTTGAGTGTCCGACATTTTGGGCAGCATGTTTTAAGTCAACATCTTTTTCAGGCATACCTGCACCAGGCGGAGCTTTTTTGTATTTGCCTGTGGTATCATGGCACACTAAACAGTCTATTCTTGTCTTGTCTGTAAAATCAAATGAATCATCAGTCCAGCCATATCCTGCATGACAGCTTGTGCAACGAGCCTCGTTGCTGATTGGGCTTATTCAGTAGTTGTTGATGGCAGTTGTCCCCTTGCCGTGCTGGATATCTTTTCTATGCCCTGCTGTGTATGGCGATGGACCTTTCCATAGCCAGTGGGAAGTTTTGAGCATATCTTCTCCTGCATTATCATGGCATCTTAAACACTCTGCCGTAACCTCAAATGGATCAGGATTATCCGGCAGTTTTACAAGCTCTTTATGATCTGGAACATTTTTAAGATGGCAGCCTGTGCATGTTACAGGTCCTTTTGCCTCCTGTTTGTGGCACTCCATGCACTGCTGGTGGAACGCTGCCTTTAATCCTAAACGCTCTGGATAATCTTGATTAAAAGAGTCTTGATGACATGCAGAGCATCTTGTTGTTTCAGGCATCTTTGCATCTTTGGGGCGGTAGTGGTGGCATTTGGTGCAGTCATTAACCAAAGCAGCATGGCGTTTGTGTGCAAATCTTACAGGACCATAATGATCTTCTTGTTTTTTAATAATCGGGCTGTCTAAAAGATAGTAATGCTCTTCTATATTATCAATCGATATGCCTGAATTGATAAGCCTGTTCTGCCTCTCAATCTTGCCCTCATTCAGATACTCTTTGACAAAAGGGACAACCTCTTCAGCTCTCTGTTTAGCACTCTCTTGATCAGGTGCTGTCCAGATTTGGGCAGCAGATTGGGCTGGCAGGACTGCAAACAATGCTGCGATAAAAATATAGATCAACACTGCCAGCGATATCAATCTTTTACCAGCTTCTCTATTATTTATCATGACGATACCTCCTTAGGTAGTGATAGAACTGGTAAGTATGTTACCACAAATCGGTAAATAAACATCAAAGCAGCAATAAGCCCAGTTGTTACTAAAATTTCGCCGACTGCTGGAAAGTATGTGCCTCCGCTCACAGGAGGAGTGTATGCCACGATAAATACATTTACACGATTTAAAACCACACCGCCCACAATCATGCAGGCAGCAATAAAAATTACCCTTCTTGAGCTTCTAATCTTCTTGGATAAAAGCATAAACCATGGAGCAATAACGCCTATTATCATCTCAACCAAAAAGGAGTTCGTCTGAAAAGTGCCGTCAAACAGATATCGCCATGTCTGCCTGACAACCATGTCGCCTAATTTTAGAAACATGTAGATGCCGAGCAGAAAAACGGTTATTTTGATAAGAGGAGTTAAAACCTCCATCTCGTCATCAAGTTTGAGCGATGATGTTACTAAAGTAGTTTCAAACACAACCATAGGATATCCAACAGCAAATGCAGAGGTTAAAAATAGAAGGGGAAGAATCGGGGTGTACCATAACGGGTGGATTTTTGTAGGGGCAACAAGCATCAAAGTTCCTAAACTTGACTGGTGCATGCAGGAGAGCACAACACCTGCGATCACAAATACCCACATCACCTTGTCAAGAATCTTATCTGCAAGCTGCAAGAGGCTTTTGATCACAGGGTTTAGAAATGATAAAGGTGCTGGAAGATTGACATTTTCTTTATACTGTTCTGCAACAATCGGGATAAACTCAATATATAGAACATGCAGATAGATAGCAACGCACATTGCAACCTCAAACAGGGCAGAGTTTGTGTTCCAGTTAAATATAGGCTTCCAGATCGCCCATGATCTTCCAATATCAATTAAAAGACCTAACACAACAAATGTGTATCCAAGCATTGCTGTCAAAAGGGCAGGGCGGGTTACAGGTTCGTAGTGGTGCCGTCCAAGTATATGGGCAACTGCTGCTGTTGTAAATCCGCCGGCAGCCAACGCTACACCAGTTGCAACATCAACTCCGACCCAAAGCCCCCAAGGTCTTGCCGTGCTCAGATGGCTTACAGAACCAATGCCGAATGTGAACCTCACAATCACAGCAGCAGCTCCTGCTATCATCAGCACAACCATAACTATTACCCCTGGAGTCCAAAATTTTTTTCTTACTGGAGAGGGTTTATGGTTTGAGCTGTGAGAGTGTGGATTTGTAAGAATATTTGCATTATCTCCCATCATTCACCTCCGCTTTTTTGAGAGGTTATCTCTTTTATCTGATCGCTATCACTCTTTTTTTGAGAGCTTATCTCTTCTACCTGATTGTTACCACTCTCTTTTTTTCTATTTTTGCTATACATCACCCCTCCAAGAATGCCGTAAAGAAGTATGGGGGACCAAAGATAGCTGAAGAGCGAATGCTGGATAGTTTCAGTCAATTTAGGAATAGGCTTGTCTGGCAGTTCTGGAAATCCAAGTTTTGCAAACGGTTCAGCAGAGATATAGAGCCATGATGTTCCGCCGACCTCATTCTGCCCATAGATGTGGCTGACATAAACGCCTGGATTTTCTTTGAGCCGTTTTTCCGCAAGAGCCAAAAGAGTCTTTCTTCTGCCAAATGTTATTGCTTCAACCGGACAGATTGCAGCACACCCGGGAAGCCCTCCCTCTTTTGAAATCCTCTCAAAGCAGAATGTGCATTTCATAACCTTAGGCGTAATCGGATTAAAGTATTCGTATGCTGGTATCTCAAACGGACAGGCTACCATGCAGTATCGGCATCCAATGCACTTTGAGACATCATAATGGACAGCACCATTCTCCTCTTTAGTAAGTGCTCCTACAATGCAGGCAGACACACATGCAGGGTCTTGGCAGTGCATGCACTGAACTTTTACAAATGTAGGAACAGGCTGGTCTTTGCTGTCAAGCCTGCCTGTAAAGTAGCGGTTGACAACTGTGAATGCCTTTTCATCTGGACGCCTCTTCTTTTCAAACACTGTGCAGTCGCAGCCTGCCTGAACAGGCGGAGGCAGCTTATTTACCTCGCTGCACGCTGTTTCGCATTTGCGGCAGCCGATGCAGCGTGTTAAATCAACCAAGCATCCAAAAGCATCTAACGGAGCTTTAGACTCCCATGCAGCAAGATCAGAAGGTAGTGCTGTGCTTGAAACAGCTCCTGCCCCCATGATCTTAAAAAAATTTCGCCGATTAATATTCATAAATTCTCCTTTAGTTTATCAGGAAGGTTTTATATGAAATCAAGGGATATAATTCCTTATATCCCTAAGGGGTTTATCGTTAGTTTTAATCTGTTTATTTAAGATTGGCTGTCCGGCAGCTTAATGCTGCTAAAAAGTTTTAGATCAGTGTGTGGTAGAAACTGTGCCTTTGTAAATTCGTCCATAAAATCGCTGCTGCTTGAAAAATCTAAATATGTCATGGAATTTGATATCTGAAGAGCCTCCTGCCTGAATTTGTTGGAGAGAAGAGCCATATATGCGCCTGCAATAGAGCTGTTGCCCATGTATTTGAATTTTTCTCGCTCAATATCTGGAAGCAGACCTATGGTTATAGCCTTTTCCACGTTAAGATACTGCCCGAATCCGCCTGTGATGATCATCTGATCAATAGAGGAAAAGTCCATTCCAACTTGCTGTAAAAGAATGCTGAATCCTGCAAATACAGCAGCTTTGCTTAAAATAAGACTTCTTATATCTGACTGGGTAAAGATGATATCCTCTTCTGAATCGATATTTTTTGCAAATTCAATAATAAAAGCCTTTTCTCCATTAAACATGGTTAATCGAGGGTGTTCATCTTTAATGGAGAATTTTCCATCTTGGGTAATAACTCCTTTGAGCAGCATCTCTGACAAAAGGTCTATCATGCCTGAACCGCATATTCCTCTTGCAGGTTTATTGTCAACAGTTGAATAGGCAGGTTCAAAAGTATCAGGATCAAGAGATATCTTCTCAATAGCTCCCTCTTCAGCACGCATACCCCACCTGATTCCGCCTCCTTCAAAAGCGGGTCCTGCAGAACATGCCGCTGTCATAAGAAATTCGTTATTTCCAAGAACAATCTCTCCGTTTGTTCCAATATCAATAAACAGAGTAAGCTCTTTATTTCTATGAAAGCCTGTATATAGAACGCCGGCAACAATATCTCCGCCCACATAGCTTGCAGGACCCGGCATTACAAACACTCCTGCATGAGGGGCAGCTTTTAAACCAATGTCATTTGCCTGCATAATAGGAAATTCAGAAACAGTCGGGATATACGGTTCACGCCTGATATACTTTGCCTCTATACCCAGCAGCAGATGCGTCATAACGGTATTGCCTGATATGACAATGTTATCAATATCTTTATAATCCGCATCAATTGATGTAAGAGCCATCATTGTTATATCATTTATAGTAGATACAGCCATTTTTTTCAGTTTGCCGACTCCATCTTTTTCAGAACAGACTATACGGTTAATAACATCATCGCCGCACGCTGCCTGTCTGTTATGACCAGAAGCTGCACTCAGGACGCTTCCGTCAACCATATTTACAATATAGACCACAATAGAAGTTGTCCCAAGGTCTATTGCCATGCCGAGATACTTTTTATGGTTGCTTGAAGCAGGTATAACGTCAACAATCTGAGATGAACATTTTTTGAATAACATTGATGTTATAACTTTAAAATGATCATCTCTGATAGCATTTGTAAGCTGGCGCATCACTTTGATATTGGTTCCCATTCTTGAGGTATCATATCCAAGTCTTTTAAGTGCTCTTCTTAATCTATCAAGATCGCTTACAGCATCGTCAAGTGTCGGTATATCAAGTTCAATAGGAATTCTCTCAAGAATTGGTTCTATTTTATCCACAAGACCAGCAAGTTTTTTAGTGGCAGCCTCTCCCATTCCTGCTGTTTTCAACTTCTTTTCAATGGTCTCTTCAGGAATTCTTACAACAATATCTTCTTTAATGTTAGACTGGCAGGCAAGCAGATATCCCTTTTGCTTCTCTTTGTCTGTTAAAAAAGATGTTTTTTCAGAATCAACTCTGCCTGACTCTAAAATCAGCTTGCATTTACCGCATGAACCTCTGCCGTTGCATGACGCATTAATGTAAACCCCTGCTTTTTGAGATGCATCAAGCAGATTCGTCCCTTCAGGAACTTTAACTCTTTTTCCTTCAGGTTGAAAAACCACATTAAACTCTTTTTGCTCAATAGATTCAGTCTGGCTTATCTCTTCTTGTTTTGCGTTTGAGTCATTAAACCCTTTTTTTGTGATAAAATAGATCGAACATGATGGTCTAAATTTGCAGTATAGGTCAGGATCACGGCATTCAAGGCACTCTTCGCACAGATAGATATTGTGTTTCATGCAGATATAATTTGTCTCTCGGTCAGGATGATTAATACATTTTCCCATTTTTACATTTAACCTCTCTACTTGATCTTTATAAATTAACTAATATGTCTCTATGACTTTAATATACCATTTTAAACATAATTTTTATTTTTTTTAGTAAATACAAAAAATATGCCATCATTATAAATGATAGTATAAAAATCGTTTTATAATAATGGATAAACTATACGATTGCGGCTAAATTTCTTGTTAGTATGATCATAATCATTTTGAATGTTGCAGTGGTGCAATATTAAGTGGTATGGTATAAAATATAAAAAAAATTAATGCCAAAAATTGTTTTAAAGGAGATAAAATAATGAAAATTGTATATACAGATAACAATGCTACAACAAGAGTAGCCCCTGAAGTCCTTGAAGAGATGCTGCCCTATTTTTCCGAATTATATGGCAATCCATCAAGCATGCACTCGTTTGGCGGAAATGTCGGCAAAAAGATTAAAGAGGCTCGCGAGCGTGTTGCAGCTCTTATAAATGCAGACCCATCAGAGATAGTATTTACAAGCTGCGGAACAGAAAGCGACAATGCCGCAATAATGGCAGCGATTGAGCTGAATCCTGCAAAAAAACATATAATCACATCATCAGTTGAACATCCAGCAGTAAAAAATTTATGCTCATATCTTCAAGTGAAAGGTTATACAATAAGCTTTGTGCCTGTTGATAGAGAGGGAAGACTTGATACCGAGCTTCTTTATAAAACGATTGACGAAAAAGCTGACGATATTGCTATAATCTCAATCATGTGGGCAAACAACGAGACTGGAGTTATCTTTCCTATTGCAGAAATTGCTAAAAAAGCTGCTGAAAAAGGAATTTTGTTTCACACTGATGCAGTTCAGGCAGCAGGTAAAATTTCTATTGATGTAAAGGATTCTGGAGTTGATATGCTCTCTTTGTCTGGTCACAAGATTCATGCGCCAAAGGGGATCGGAGTTTTATTCGTTAGACAAGGCATAAAATTTGTTCCATTTCTCAAAGGAGGACATCAGGAAAAGGGCAGGAGAGCAGGAACAGAGAATACAGCTTCAATTATCGGACTTGGAAAGGCAAGTGAGCTTGCAAAATATCATCTTAGCGAAATGGATACAAGAGTAAGGGGATTGAGAGACTATCTTGAAACTGAACTGCTTGTACAGATACCAGCCTGTTCAGTTAATGGAGAGAGAAACAACCGTCTTCCCAACACATTGAGCATTGGATTTGACGCTGTGGAGGGGGAATCTATCTTACTGCTTATGGATCAAAAAGGTATCTGTGCTTCGTCTGGTTCTGCCTGCACATCAGGCTCGCTTGATCCATCTCATGTCTTAATGGCAATGAAGGTGCCGTTTGAGTCTGCTCATGGAACAATCCGATTTTCTCTATCTGCATACAATACACAAGAAGATATTGATCATATAATTGAGTCTATGCCGCCGATTATAAAAAGATTGAGAGATATGTCTCCTTTTTGGAAAAAATGAAAAAAAAGCCAGAGACTCGCGGTTGCGGCTCTCTGGCTTTTTTTATTATATATATTATATGAACGCTATATATATCTTTACAGTTTAATCTATTCCATATCTACCACTCTTGATCTTTACTCTTCACGTTCAGCCTTGATTTTTTCAATAACCTTTGCAGCTATATCGCTTGGAACCTCATCATAATGGTCAAACTCAAGGGTGAATGTACCGCGACCTCCAGTCATAGAACGGATATCAGGAGCATATCTTAAAACTTCTGCCATAGGAACATTAGCATTAATAACCTGTTTTGTCCCTTCAGTATCCATACCCAAAACTCTGCCGCGTCTTGAATTTAAATCTCCCATAATATCGCCGGTAAACTCGTCAGGCACAACAATAGATATTTTCATTATTGGTTCAAGAAGAGTCGCTCCAGCCTGTTCAGCAGCCTTTTTAAATGCAATTGAACCAGCCATTTTAAATGCCATTTCAGAAGAGTCAACTGAGTGGTAACTTCCGTCATCAACAGTTACCCTGAAATCAACGCACGGAAATCCTGCAAGGATACCTTTTTGAGATGCTTCAACTACACCTTTTTCAACTGCTGGAATGTATGTTTTTGGAATAGAGCCGCCGACAATTTTATCAACAAATTCAAATCCGCTGCTTTTAGTACCAGGTTCAAGAACGATCCAGCAGTCACCAAACTGACCATGACCTCCAGACTGTTTTTTGTGTCTTCCCTGAACCCTTATCTTTTTCTTAAATGTCTCTCTGTAGGGAACTTTAGGGGTGCTTATCTCCATATCAACATTGAATTTGCGTTTAATCTTTTCAATTGTTGTTTCAATATGAACCAATCCTCGACCAGAAAGGATAGTCTCATTAGTCTCAGCCTCACGTTTTAACTGAAGACCAGTATCCTCTTCCATAATTTTTCTTAAAGCACCATGAACTTTATCATCTTCTCCCTTATTTTTAGATGATACGGCAAATGATATAACTGGAGGCATAGGCTCAGGAGCTTTAAATGTTATATATTTATCATTGGTAATTGTATCGCCAGTAAAGGTCTCTTTAAGTTTTGCAACAGCTACAATAGCCCCTGGAAGGGCTTCTGCAATAGGCTTTTGCTCTTTGCCAAGAATTTCAAGCAGTTGGGTATATCTCTCTTTGTTATCTTTATTAACATTGAGGAAGTTTCCCTCTTTACCGAGTTTGCCTGAAATAACTCTGAATACAGAGAGTCTGCCGGCATATGGGTCAACAATAGTATTAAATACAAAACCGCAAAATGGTGCATCAGGGTCTGGTGCAATTTCAACATCATCACCATTTTTATCTTTTGCAATCCAAGCACCGCGATCAATAGGAGAGGGCAGGGCGTTATTAATAAAATCAAAAAGAAGGTCTATGCCTATTAATTTAGTAGCAGAACCGCATAAAACAGGAGAGAATTCACAGGCAAGAATACCTTTTCTAAAGGTCTTTATAAGCTCTTCTTCAGAAAGGGTCTCTCCTTCAAGATATTTTTCCAACAAAGTATCATCTAACTCTGCAATGTTTTCTATAAAAGAGGCGCGGGCAGCTTCAACATCATCTGCCATGTCATTAGGAACTTCCACAGCAGAAGCCTTGCCATCTTTGTCATAAATATAGGCTTTGCCAGATAAAATATCTACAATACCCTTAAAATCTGCGTCTGACCCAATTGGAAGTTGAACAATAATATTTTTTTTCTTCAGTTCCTTTTCACACGCCTGAGCAGCATTTTGGACATTTGCCCTCTCTTTATCCATTTTGTTGATAAAGAGTACAGAGGGAAGATTGTATTTATCCACGCATGCAGATACAACTTCAGTCATAGCACTCGGACCATCTACACCATCAATGACCATAATGACACTGTCTGCTCCGGGAATACAGGTCACAGCAGCCGAAATAAAGTTCTGATCTCCAGGTGTATCCATAATGGAGATATCATGTTTTTTCCATGTGTACTTATTAAAGGCACTACTTACACTCTGCTGTTTTCTAACTTCTTCCGGCTGAAAATCCATGGCAGTGTTGCCATCTTCTACCTTACCAAAGCGGTTAATTACTCCTGCTTTAAAAAGCATTGCTTCAGCCAGAGAAGTTTTACCCGCACCTCCATGACCAGCCAGAGCGATGTTTCTCATTTTTGCGATTTGTTCAGTCATTACAGCTCCTTTTGAATTTAATTAATAAACAACATAGGTTTTTTCTCTTAGATATATTTTACATTTACTTCCTTTTATTGATAAACAATCAATTTTTTTAAAGATTTACTTCCTTTTAACTGCGTTTCAACATTGTTTTAATCTTATTGCATGTTTACATATCTCATGGCTATGATAAATTCAACATTTCCTTTCTGCCCTTTAACAGGAGATTCAATAATATCGTCTATATAATACCCTCTTTGGCTGAAAAAAAGTTCAATTTCCTTTACAATATCGGCTCTGACGGCAGGATCACGGACAATACCGCCTTTACCTATTCTCTCTTTCCCAGCCTCAAATTGAGGTTTTATAAGGGCAAATATTAATGTGCCTGATCTCATAAATTTTTCAGCCGCCGGCACTACTATTTTTAAAGATATAAATGATGTGTCAACAGTTATCAAATCTACAGTTTCACCAATGGTTTCATAAGACATGTGTCTGATATTCGTCCGCTCAATCACAACAACCTTTGGATTCTGCCGTAATGACCAATCCATCTGCCCATATCCCACATCAACTGCATAGACCTTTTCTGCCCCTGCTTGAAGAAGGCAATCAGTAAAACCACCAGTTGATGCCCCAATATCAAGACAAATCATGCCTGTTACATCAAGTTGAAGATGCTCTAATGCTTTTGCAAGTTTCAGCCCGCCGCGGCTTACGAATGGAATATCGCCGTCTCTATTTTTGCCGCTGCCTTTAAAAGATATCTCTGCATCAGCATTAACACGAGTTCCAGCCTTATCAACAACCAGACCATTGACCAAAACACTGCCAGCCATAATAAGTGCCTGTGCCCGCTCTCTTGATTGTGCAAGAGATTTTTCCACTAAAAGAGTATCAAGCCTTATTTTGTTTGGTTTATTATTATCCATTTGAGAGTCGTTTTTTGTATTTTTATTTTAAATCTAAAAAATGCCGCAAGCTATTTAATTCAGCCGTTTTTATTTTAACGCAGCCATCTGCACAACACTCTCGAAAATTGCATCTGCATCAACCTTATATTCAGCTCTTAAGATATTTTGCGAGCCATGTTCAACAAATTTATCCCTAATTCCAACTCTTTTAATTGTATATTTGCGTCCGCTCTCAAAAATTCCGCTGTCTGCAAGCAGCTCTAAAACAGCACTTCCAAAACCGCCATTAAGAACATGCTCTTCAACCGTGATGATTTTATCAACTTTTCCTGCCCAATCGAGTATCATTTCTGAGTCAAGAGGTTTTATGAATCTTGCATTTATAAGTGCTACAGATATATTTTTATTCTCTTGTTCAAGTTTTTTAATTGCTTTAACTGCCTCTTGAACAGTTCTGCCAGATGCTAAAATCAAGATATCTTTTCCGTCACGTAAAAGCTCTGCCTTTCCAATCTCGATCTCTTTTGTCTTTTGAACTATCTTGTTATCAGAGTCTAAACCTGTAAACGAGCCATTTTCTCTGGTTTGTTCGGCATAATAATTTACAATGCCTTCGCCTTTGCCTCGAGGATATCTGATTGCAACAGGACCATTATGCTCAACTGCTGCTCGCAGCATCAACGCAAGCTCATGTTCATCTTTAGGAGCCATGATTGTCATATTTGGAATGCTTCTTAAAAATGAGTAGTCAAACAGACCGTGATGAGTTGGTCCATCTTCGCCCACAATTCCGCCTCTATCCAACGCAAACACTACATGGTGAGCATCAATGCACACATCGTGCAGAATCTGATCATAAGCCCGCTGCATAAAGGTTGAGTAGATAGCTACAACTGGTTTCATGCCTTGCGAAGCCATTCCAGCAGCAAATGTTACAGCATGTTGTTCAGCAATTCCAACATCAAAAAATCTTTCTGGAAAGAGACGCGAAAATTCAGTAAGACCGGTTCCTTCAGGCATTGCAGCAGTTATTGCAACAACTTTCTCATCATGACGTGCAAGCTCAATCATGGTTTTACCGAAAACTTCTGTGTAGGTTGGAATAGATGATTTACTGCTGTTGCCGTTGCCTGTATTAATATCAAATGAACCCACTCCATGAAAATAGACTGGATTTTTTTCTGCAGGCTCATACCCTCTGCCTTTTATCGTAGTAACATGAAGAAGCACTGGCTCGTCAAGATGCCTGATATTTTCCAATATATCAATCAGATGATTTAAACGATGCCCGTTAATCGGACCGAAATAGTCAAAGTTGAATGCCTCAAACAACATTCCGGGCGTTACGAAAGTCTTGAACGAATCTTCTGATCTTTTTGCAATCTGATAAATATCATCTCCAATTCCCGGAAGAGATTTTAGAAATGAGCCAAAATCTTTTTTAATATTTTGAAGATAATTTGCGGATAGTGTGCGGCTTAAAAAAGAGGATAGGGCACCTACATTTTCTGAGATTGACATCTCATTGTCATTTAAAATAACTATCAAATCCCTTTTAGAATCACCAGCTTGATTCATACCTTCATAAGCAAGACCAGCAGTCATTGAGCCGTCTCCGATAACTGCAATCACTTTGGAATTATCTTGTTTTAAGTGTTTAGCAACAGATATACCGAGTCCTGCTGAAATTGATGTGCTGCTGTGTCCTACAGTAAAGGCATCACACGGGCTTTCGCTTATTTTGGTAAAACCAGATATCCCTTTGAATTTTCGTAATGAATCAAATCTGTCATCTCTTCCTGTCAAAAGTTTATGTGCGTATGCTTGATGCCCTACGTCCCATACAAGGCTGTCTGACGGAATATCAAAAACATAATGGATTGCTATGGTAAGTTCAACAACGCCTAAACTTGATGCAAGATGCCCCCCGTTTTTTGATACAACACTGATAATTCTCTCCCGAATCTCTTTTGCAAGCGTAGGAAGCTCATTTTTAGAAAGTCTTTTTAAATCTTCACCTGTTTTAATGGTGTTAAGCAGAGTCAATTATATTTCTCCCAACAAAATTTATTTTTTTCGTTTTAATATATACTCAGCAACTGCTTTAAGGGGCAGGGCAGCGTTCTCTTGTAAAACTTTGGGCAGCAGTTCCAGCGATTCAATGGCATCAGAGACAAGCTGGAGTGCAAACTGTTTGGATTCATCAAGACCAAGCAGAGCAGGGAAGGTGAGTTTATCGTTTAACTCATCTGATCCAACAGCCTTTCCCATAATGGCAGGATCTCCTTCAACATTTAAAATGTCATCAGTAACCTGAAAAGCAAGCCCTATATTTTCTGCGTAACAGGTAAGAATCTTCATGATTTCTGAATCTGTGTCAACTCCAGCCGAGACAGCACCAGCCTGAACGCTTGCAATTATCATTCTCCCAGTTTTTAGATGATGAAGTTTTTTTAAATATCTCATTTTAACAGAAGATGTTGAATCATAAAATAAATTATCTGATTTAGAGTCTGCAACAGATTGTGAATCATCAAAATAAGAATAGGGTAGGGCGTCAGCAGAAGAGCTGCCCATCATATCCATCATCTGCCCCTCAACCATGCCGTCAACTCCGGCAGCATCAGAAATAATAGAGACAAGTTCCAGCAGCGTTGCTTTATCAGGCAGTAGTTCAAAAATAGGTTCTCCACTTATAGATTGATCATTTTTTTTGTCTGAGTTTTTATTTGCATCTGAGATTCTGGAGCTTTCATTTAACACAATCTTATTTGGTTTTGAGAGAATTTTAAAAGCGTGAGTAAGGAGAGCATCACCCGCAAGAATTGCCGTTGCTTCAGAAAAAGCCTTGTGGCATGTAGGAACTCCTCTCCGTAAATCATCGTTGTCCATTGCAGGCAAATCATCGTGGATTAGCGAATATGTGTGGAGCATCTCAATTGCACAGGCAGCCGGAAGTGCGAGCCTGAAATCACCGCCCACAGCTTCTGCTGATGCCATTGCAAGAATAGGTCTCAGCCTTTTGCCTCCTGCCATAAGAGAGTGACGCATAGCTTGGACAAGTTCTCTGTTTTGATCAAAACAGCCGAGAATTTTATTCAGATGCTCTTCTAAAACAGCTCTTTTTTCTTTTAAGTAGCTGGATAAATTAAAGTTTTGTGTATTCATTTTCTAATTTTTAATTCATTTTGAACTACTGATTAAAATTTATGATTCCTGCTTTTATAAACATAGCACGCTCTTCCACTCGATTAAGGCTGTTAAATTGGAGTAGATTTACTGTAACCCGTCCTTTTGGAGTAAGCGGGATTATTTTAGCTTTAACTACTGTAAAATGATCTGTCCAGATGTCGTTTCGTGGGTGATAAAGAGCTGTTATTTCTCCTGTTTCTGGGATTATTGATGCAATATCACTGCCTTTATGTTTATTGCAGAGTGTGCAGCATAAAGCAAGGTTATCTAATGTAGTTTTACCTTGATGCTTTTGGGCAATAATGTGGTCAATTTGATGCGTAGCAAAAGAAACGGATTCAGGTATAAGACAGTATTCACAGCAGCCTTTGGCACGGTCATAAACAATACGTCTTAATTCAGCGGAAATATAGCTGCTCATTAATTTATCGTTTGTCCTTTATTTTTGAGTTTTAGATGGGCTTTGGCTTTTGCAATCCGCACAAGATGCTCAATATATTGATACTGCTCCCACTCAATATTCTCTTCTGGGGTTAAACCTTGAACACGATTTTTTTCAAGAAGATGGTTTATTCTTGCCTCTATTTTATCTGATGGTCTAAGATTTATAATTTCATCAGGTGATGGAAGTCCTGCTAAAAATTCCAATACATCTGAAAAGCCTTCAAAATTAAGGCTCTTTTTTGCGTTGAACTCACGTAATCCCAATTCTAATATTTCAGAAATTCTACTCTGTAATGGCTGTAATCTGATTGCAAGTTCATTTGAAATATCAAACTGAATAGTTGATAACATATTTTTATCCTCTCTTTGTTTGATTCATACTTTTTTAGAAAAATAGAGTCCAAGTTTTTATAATCAAATCTCTATCTGGCTTTTATTCACTCTCAAAATGTTCTTCTGTTATTTTACCGTGAACATCAGCCATAAGAATGGTAATTTTTTTTTCAGTTTCATCTAATTTTTGAGTGCAGAATTTAGAACAATTCATTCCAGCCTCAAATTTTTTTATAGCCTCTTCAAGCGGAAGGCTGCCAGATTCAAGCTCTCTGACAATCTCTTCAAGCTCTTCCATAGCGGATTCAAAAGTTCTTTTTTTTGCCATATTTATTAAAAATTGTCCTCTAAATATTTGTTGAGTTGTTTCAGTTAATGGTTCTTAACTTAATCCTTAATAGATTCGTTCACCTGACATAGTATTTTTCCTTTTGAGAGGATTACCATTACACTATCGCCCTTACCTGCGTCTGCTGAGTTCATGAGGATTTTTCCGCTGCCAAACTGAGCATTTACATTGATATTATTTTGCGATCCTTCTTCATAAAGCCTTGCAATGCTATATCCTCTATTTAATACTTCAACTGGACTCAACGCATACAAGGCATGAGTAATCCAGTCAAGTTTCTCTTTGTTGTGTTCTATTATTCTTGTGATTCGGTTATTAAGCCTCTGCTCGATATCATCTAATTTTAATCTCATATCATAAACTCGAGAAATAGGATTTTTAAGCCTTGATTGCAGATCGTTTATACGATTTTTCAATATATTAACTTGATCTATAATTGAGTCTGATAAACTCTTTTGAAGAATATAGAGAGCCTGTTGAACAGCTCGTTTGTCAGGAACAGCAATCTCTGCTGCTGCAGAAGGGGTTGCAGCCCTTACATCTGCTGTAAAATCGCATATAGTAAAGTCTGTCTCGTGTCCAACTGCTGATATGATTGGAATCTCAGATTCAAATACAGCTCTTGCAACTGTCTCAGAGTTAAAAGCAGATAAATCTTCAAGTGAACCGCCGCCGCGGGCAATTATTATTACAGGGTCATCTAAATTATTTTTATTTAGATACTCATTATTGGTATCATTTAGATTATTTATATTGCTGCCAATACAGATTTTATCATCAATATTTTTTATATTATAACTTGTCGTATTTACTAAATTATTTATCAATGCAATTGCATCTTTAATCTCAGCCTCTGCACCTTCTCCCTGAACTTTTACCGGAACTATAGATATAGGAATGCCTTTAAAACGTCTTTGAGATACATGAATTATATCTCTAATAACAGAACCAGTAGGGGAGGTTATAATAAATAGCTTTGACGGGATAAAAGGAAGCTCTTTTTTGTGTGATTGATCAAAAAGCCCTTCAAGTTCAAGCTCTCTTTTCAACTGCTCAAAACGTATTTGAAGAGCACCAACGCCAGAACTCTCTATATGTTCAAATATAAGCTGATAAGTTCCTCTTGGTTCATACAAAGAGAGCCTTGCGATACCAATTATTTTTATGCCGTTTTCAAGATTAAAACCAAGTCTCGATTTTTGATTGCGAAACATAACACAGTTGATAAGAGCATCTTTATCCTTAAGTGAAAAATATGCATGACCAGAAGAGGGTAGGGAGTAGTTGGAAATTTCTCCTGTAATCCAGATAAATGGATATGTCTCTTCAAGAAGATTTTTCAGCTCTTTTGTAAGAAGAGACACTGTATAGATGTTGCCGGAAGAAAATATCAGCTTGTCGTCAACCATGTAAATTCAAATTTATCCTTAATAAGCCGTAGGAATTGAAATAAAATAGCACCATAAATTTTTCACAAGATAGTACAAAAATATTTCTTATAAAACAGCCGAATCATAATAACAAATAAAAAATAACAGACAATTCATCTTAACTGTAAACATCTTTTTAATATAAAACATCAATTTTACAAAGAGTTACCAAAGAAGAATAGTTAAATAATAGCTCTTTTTCAGGATATATTCTTGAAATATGGTTATACATTTACTATACATACCCATATCGTTATATGTTTTTTTTATTATAAATTTAATAATCAAGTTTAATACTTCAGGAGAAAAAATGGGTTATAAGTTTAGTGCAGATGAAGTCTTTGAGATGGCAAAAAACATAGAGAGAAATGGAGCTGCTTTTTACAAAGAGGCGGCTGAAAAGATCACAGTAGAAGATCAGAAAAAATTTCTTATAGAGCTTTCTCAAATGGAAGAGAGCCATGAAAAAATTTTTCAAGAGATGCAGAAGGAGTTTGCTGATATGGAAAAGGCAAGCCACACTCTTGAACCTATAGAAGAGGCTATTTTATACCTTAAGTCGATTGCTGATACAAAGGTCTTTTTTAAAAAACAGATTCCTGACAGCGATATGAAAAAAATTCTTGCTTCAGCAATAGAGACCGAAAAAGATTCAATTGTGTTTTATCTTGGAATGAAAGATATGGTTATAGGAGAGGTTGGAAAAAGACGGGTGGATAACATCATTAAAGAAGAGATGAGCCATATCCGTCTCTTAGCTGGTAAACTTCTAACTCTAAATAAATAAATGGGCGTTTACTAAAAGTCTTGAACTAAAGTCCATAGTTTCTACTAACGATTTGAGACAATAAAACCGGTCTCTTACTAAATTATTCTAAATAGAAGAGATCGGTTTTAAATTTTTTAATTCTGCTCTTTTCCTACAAATTGTATGCAATTACTGGGGCACTTTTCAATCGCTTGAATAGCAGCCCCTTTCAGCTCTCCTCTATAAGCAGAGTGTTTAGAGCGGGCAAGATCATTTTCCATCACAAACATGTCTGAAATCTTCACACACGCTTTGCAGCCGATACAGCCTTTTTTACATACACTTGAAACGTCCTTGCCTCTATCTTTATTAGAGCAAAGTACAGAAGGAATTTTATCCTCATGAAATTCTGCCATAGTTATGATAGCTCTTGGACAGGCTTTTACACAGGCTCCGCACCCTATGCACTTGGTATAATCAACAACTGCAAGTCCTTCAACAACATGGATTGCATCATATTTACAGGCAACTGTACAATCTCCAAATCCTAAGCAGCCAAAAGTACAGTCCTGTACTCCTGCTACAAGAGTTGCAGCAGCACAGCGTTTTTCTCCTCTGTACTCTGTTCTGCCTAATCTATCCTGAAAATCTGCACCACAACGTACAACTGGACGGTTAGGAACAATTGCTCCTACATCAACCCCCATAATACCTGCAATCTGGACAGCACAGTTTTCACCGCCAACAGGGCATTTGTTTACCGGTGCATTTTCAGTGGCTATTGCAACTGCATATTCGCTGCAACCAAGATGTCCGCAGCCTCCGCAGTTTGCCCCGGGAAGAACTGAAAGTATCTCTTCCACTCGTTTATCAACTTCCACATGGAATTTTTTATTTGCCCAGCCAAGTATGTATGACATAATCACTGCCATGCCAAGCATTGTGGCAGCAGCGATACCTATAGTTATCTCAATCATTAATACCTCGAATCTGCTGATGTAATTTGAGTTTCAATCATCGCTGTAGTCTGTACAGGAGGTGATATAGACTCTATCATTGAAGTTTCCTGCACGGGTGTAATAGCCTTTCTGATACCTGAATCAACACCTGTGAATCCCATAAATGCAAGTGCTAAAATCCCACCAACAACAAGAGTAATAGCCGCCCCTTTAAATGGAGCAGGGATATCACAAAGCTCCAGCTCTTCACGGATTCCTGCCATAATAACAATTGCAATTGTGAAACCTATGCCTCCAAAAAAGGCTAATGTTAAAGACCTGCCAAGGTCCCATGCGTCAGCCGGATTTTCAACCCCAGCAACATTACTCATTATAGTCAAACAGGCAAAGAGAATGGCACAGTTTGTTGTTATTAATGGGAGAAATACTCCAAATGATTTGTAGAGAGCTGGAAAAAATTTTCTCATATACATCTCTACAAACTGTACAGAAGAAGAGATCGCAAAGATATAGACAATATAGCTCAATACTGTAAGATCAACAGTTGCAGCAGCCTCTTTAGAGACAAACAATCCGGCTATGAAAGAGGATAGGGGGGCACCTGGAATTAATACCATAGTTGTGATGCTCCAGCTCAGAAATGCTGCTATTGAAATTACAAAAGTAACAGCACAGCCCATACCAAAAGCCATGTCAACACGCCTTGAAACACCAATAAA